>JAGOPB010000027.1 GCA_017992255.1 Minisyncoccota bacterium
CGAGAGGCTGCGTTGATACGAGGTGTGACCATAAAAGTCACATCATCTTCAGACAAATTATTTTGGTTTACTCCAGCTTTTGCGAGCAACATTCGCAACCCTGGTCGTGGTGATTTTCGTAACACCATAAGTCCGTATGTAGCAAGTACTCGATTTTCATCTACCAATGGCACCATGTCAGAAAGGGTAGCGAGCCCTGTCATATCAAGTAACCATTTTTCATATCCAACTGGAATCTTGAAGTATTCACGATATTTAAAAAGAAATCCTTGGACGAATTTAAATATGACTCCAGACCCACAGAGCATGGGATCCGGATACTTACTTCCGGGAACTTTCGGATTCACGAATGCAAACGGTGTAGGAAGTTCTAGTGGCGGCAAGTGGTGATCCGTGACGATGACATCAATACCGTTTGCTTGCGCATATGCAATATCCCCTCGATCAGTCGACCCCAAATCAATAGTGATGAGTAGGTCAGTTTTTTCTGTAATGAACGTTTCTATAGCATCATGGTTGAGTCCGTATCCCTCGTCATGTCGATCGGGAATATACACAGAAAAATTTTCATACCCTACTTTTTTCAAAAGATCATGGAGTATCACGGCACCAGGAATGCCATCACAGTCATAGTCGCTGTAGATTACTATTTTTTCTTTTCCTTCTATAGCTTCAAACAATCGAACAACAGCACGCTCCATATCAGGCATCAAGTATGGGTCATAGAGGTGCCCATCGTACGAAGGGTTGAGGAATTTTTCTTTTTCTTCTACGCTGACAATTCCTCTTGAGTTTAAAAGAGAATCAATAAAATCTGTATACATATACGCATTGTAGCACGCCGGAGTGTATATACGTTTAGAGTAGAAACATAGCTTGGATTTGGCTATTTGACAGTATGAATGAATACAGGTAATCTCTAGATAATCATTTTTTTTAACAATTTAATCGTACAAAATGCCAACAAAAAAAATTATCGACGCACTTACATTTAATGATGTGCTCGTTATTCCTCGCTACTCTGATATACTTCCAAAAGATGTAGAGATCAGAAGCAGACTTACAACAGACATACCCCTGAGCGTTCCTATTATTTCAGCTGCCATGGACACAGTGACGGATTACCGTATGGCAATCGCAATGGCTCGTTGTGGCGGTATCGGTATTATCCATAAAAATTTTTCAATTGCAGAACAAGCGAAAGAAGTTGCGAAAGTAAAAAGAAGTGAAAGTGTGTTTATTGAAGACCCTTACACTCTATCTACTACCGCAACACTAGCTGACGCTGTTTCTGTTATGAAAGAGAAACGTGTTGGAGGTATTCCCATTATTGACGAAACAGGAATCCTTGTTGGGATAATAACCAACAGAGATATCCAGTTTTTAGAAAAGAAAAGTGGAAATACGAACATCAAAGAGGTTATGCATACCAACGTCATCACGGCACCACTTGGTACAACGACGGAAGAAGCAAAAATTATTTTGCAAAAGCATACTATTAAAAAGCTTCCTATTGTTGACCACTATGGAAAATTGAAAGGTTTGATGACGCTCAAAGATCTTTTAAGCAAGGGAGAAAATCCAAACGCTTCAAAAGATGTCGATGGAAAACTTCTTGTCGGTGCCGCTGTGGGAATTCACATAGATACCATGGACAGAGTACGTGCTCTTATAGACAGCCACGTGGATGTACTTGTTCTCGATTCTGCACACGGACATTCAAAAGGAGTTATTGATATGGTGAAATTGATAAAAAAAAGTTATCCATCTATTCAACTAATTGCTGGGAACGTTGCATCAGGAGAAGCGGCACTCGCACTTGCAGGTGCGGGAGCTGATGGTGTCAAAATTGGTATTGGCCCTGGAAGTATCTGTACAACTCGTATCGTCGCTGGTATTGGTTTTCCTCAATTGCAAGCAATTATGGATATTAAAGAGGCTTTTAAAAAAAAAGGTTTCGTAGTTCCATTAATAGCTGACGGAGGTATCACGTACTCGGGCGACGTGGTAAAAGCAATAGTTGCTGGAGCAGACACCGTTATGGCAGGAGGTATTTTCGCAGGGACCGAAGAAAGCCCTGGAGAGTCTATTATTTTAGAAGGACGAAAATTCAAATCCTACCGTGGCATGGGATCACTCGACGCCATGCAAAATGGATCAAGTGATCGTTACTTTCAAGCGGATGAGTTTGATTCTAAAAAACTTGTTCCGGAAGGAATTGTCGGCCGTGTACCCTTTAAAGGTACAGTCGAAGAAGTTCTCAGACAGTTTGTGGGAGGACTTCGTGCTGGTATGGGTTATACCGGATCAAAAACAATTCTAGAACTCCAGGACGCTCAATTCGTGAGAATAACTACTGCGGGGATACAAGAAAGTCATCCTCACAATGTTGTTATTACAAAAGAGGCTCCAAACTATTCAAAATGATTTTTTCACAAATAAAAAAATTGTTATGCAAAAAAATACTATAATGCCGGGATCGGCGGATGTCATTTTCGGACTACAGTGGGGAGATGAAGGAAAAGGTAAATGGGTAGACTATCTTTCTTACTCAGGTAATTATGACATAGTCGCTCGTTTTCAAGGTGGTCCCAATGCTGGACACACCCTCTATACTCCAACGGGTAAAAAATTTATTACTCACCAAATTCCTTCTGGAGTATTTCATAAAAACATTAAACTGTTATGCGGATCCCATGTAGCGATTAACCCAATAATTCTTCTTAATGAAATTATTGGTCTTCAAAACTTGGGTTACCATGTCATAGATCGATTGTATATTTGTCAAAGATCTATACTTATCACACCTTTTTCAGTGATGCAAGACAAAGCTGAAGAAATCGTGTCTGGTAAAGATGTCGGATCTACTCAAAATGGAATTGCAAATTCGTATAAAGAGCGTAAGGCTCGTACCGGTTTGCTGATGGGAGACATATTTACAATGGAAGATATTACCACAGACAGTAAATACATACAGTATAGAACTGATATGGTGAAGTATCTCAATCGTATGTACCTTGCAGACAATTTGGAAATAATGGAAAAAGAAGACCTGACGATGGAAAAAATAGAAGCCTATGAAAAAGAATGGCTAGAATCTATCCAAACATTGAAAAAAATGAACCTTCAGGTTGTGGATATTCAACCTATTATTTTCGATTGTATCGGCTCGGGAAAAAATATCCTGGCAGAAGGTGCGCAAGGTGGCATGCTCGATAACACTCACGGTGATTACAAGTATGTCACCTCGTCAAACACTCTCCCTGGAGAGGTATCGGTTTCACTTGGCATACCACCACAGCTAATTCGCAATATTTATGGGGTAGTGAAATCTTACACCACAAAAGTGGGAGGGGGTCCTTTTCCATCGAAATTTGCGAATGAAGAAATGGAATCTGCTTATCAGGAAATGGGAGCAGAAAAAGGAGCTACAACAGGTAGACTACGAAATTGTGGAGGATTTGATATGCCTGTTTTCCGTAAATTTGTACAAATGAGCGGAGTAACTCATATCATTATAAGTAAAACGGATATTTGTCCGTTTGACCTGGTAGAAATCGTAGATCACTACTTCGTCAATAGAGAAAAACAAATGTTTCCACCGCTTCATTTATCGGACGTTAATGGTGTGGAGCGTAGGTACATCAAAAGTTGGAAAGGAATAAGGTCTGGCCTACAAGACATACTGCCTGTGCCTATAGAATTAATAAACTTTGCTTCATACCTAAAAAATGAAGCAAATATATATTCTTTGCTTCCTGATGTTAAGATTTATGCACTAGGAACTGGGCCCGAGCCCAACGATTGTATTTTATACGAAGAATAAATAATTCACAAAAGGGTTCTGCAAAGAACCCTTTTTTTGTTATACTACATACATGGAAAACGACACACTATTTCAAAAAATTATCCGCAGAGAACTTCCGGCTACTATTCTCTTCGAAGACAGCGACACTGTCGCCTTTCTCGATATTCATCCTGTCACCAAAGGTCATACACTGGTCATACCCAAAAAACCATACGTGTGGTTTGACGATATGCCAGACGAAGAATTGGGACTGCTTTTTTCTAAAGTAAAAAAAATAACAAAAGCCATGAAAAAATCGCTGTTCTGTGATTTTGTGCAAATCACTATTGTAGGACAAGACGTTCCGCATGTGCACATACATCTCATGCCACGAATGCTTGACGATGGCATGAAGACCTGGGAAACATTGTCGTACAAAGAAAATGAAAAGCAAGAGTATGCAGAAAAAATAATTTCTGGATTAACCGATGAATAAAAGATCAAATTATTAAACATACCTGACACCAAACCTATTTGCACACAGTGCCTCGACACGGTATATTTCTTTGATTTCTTTCAACAAGATATGAAATAAAAAAACCCAACATCAAATGTCGGGCTTTACATATAAGTTATTCATACGGTAAAACTAAATCCGTATGGGCAAAAAATAGTATTGAATTTTGCACTTTCTCCTGAGTATTTTTTACTCGATAAGAAGTTGCTCCAATAGTAGCATCCTCATATGTTTTGTTACCGACATAGGTACCACCAGTCATGCAGGCCATTGTATTTCCAGTTAGTACAAGAATATGACCTTCTGGAGGATGAACTTTGCATTCCTCAAATTCTTTTTTTACAAAAAGATTTTCGTGTGTACTGTGCAGACTAAATGTGAACAAAGATTTGTCGACATGGCTCGTTGCCAAATCTCTATTCAACGGTTGTCGGTAGTATTTATTCACACGCAATATGCTTTTAAAGGTCATCTGTGCGTCTATCAGATTATCAGCAAAACTATATTGCTCTCTGGTCACTGTATCTAGCGCTATGGCCAGTGCAACACTGTGATGGTGAGCAGTTTTATACAATGCCGAAAGTTTTTCCAGCCATTCTTTGTATCGAACATTCAAATTATGTGAAAAAAAATCATCTAATCCTGGAGTATAGTGCCAGTATGCTTTAAAATCTGGATGCAGTTGACTTCCTTTTCTAACAACCAATCCTTCGTTTGGCTCATCCGTACCTTTCGTATTGAAAGTACATTTTTTTTTAAAAACTATATCTTCATTTAAAAGACGATTAAATCCTCGGTATATCTCCATAGGAATACTAGTATATATAGGGAAAGGCAGATAACAGTACCCCGAAGAAATTAGCAGTTCAGCTACTTCAACGAATTTTTTTTGATTTATCATTGTAAAAACTTTTTGATTTACCCTAGTTAACCACAATCAAAATATTAGTCAAGAATTTTATTTTTTCTTTTTCGTTGTGTTGAGTGCGTCTATACCAGGAAGCGTTTCTTTTGTTAAAAATTCCAATGTTGCTCCTCCTCCTGTAGAAACAAAAGAAAATTTATTTTGTAATTTCATCTCATGGACCACTGCAACAATATCTCCTCCTCCGATGACACTAAAACACTTTTTATTTTTCGACAATGCTTTGAGTACGTATTGTGTTCCATTTTTACCATACAAATTTTCATACTTACCAAAAGGTCCGTTCCACAATACCGTCTTTGCATTTTTTACTATTTTTTCTAGTTCATGTGCTGTAGCTATTCCTATATCAACAATAGTTTCATTTGTATGGACTTGATTATATGCACATATTCTTGTTTTTTTTCCATTCCAGACAACTACATCAATAGGAAGCAACAGTTTTTTATTGTTACACAATGAAACAAGATTATATCCTGGATCAACAAGCGATTTTCCTATTTCATAACCACAGGATTGAAAAAAATTATTGGCCAAAGCTCCACCTACAAATACATAGTCTGCAACAGAAAGAAATTTTTGAATAAGAGGCATTTTAGTGTCAAACTTCGCTCCACCTAACAAAAAAATAAATGGTGGCTGCGCTTGTTGGAGCACTTGTGATAAGCGAGAAATTTCTTTTTCCATTTGCAACCCACCATATGAAGGTAAAAATTTGGTTACCCCAACTATAGACGCGTGTGCGCGGTGTGAAACAGGAAATGCATCGTTTACATAAATATCAGCAATACTCGCAAGAGCTTTTGACAAGATAACCGTGTTTTTCTTTTCTCCTTTTTCACGTCGTATATTTTCACACAATACTACTTTTATTTTTTTGCTAAACATGTTGGGTGCATCACGAAAATCATTCACAAAAGCCGTAGGAAATGTTTTGTTTAATATCTTCGTTATTGGAGCTAACGATTGCACTCCATCATCTCCAGCGTGAGAGATTATCACTATAGTAGCGCCCTGTTTCAAAAGATATGCAATCGTTGGAAGAACTGCCTGTATACGAAATTGATCGAGCACTTTATTTTTTGAAAATGGAACATTGAAATCCACGCGCAACAAAACAGTTTTCCCTGATAGATTTTTAAGAGTTTCTATACTTTTCATATTATTTATTTTCTTTGCTGAATTGTTCCATAGCAATAGCTACTGCAGAAAATTTTTTAGGATCGAGACTCGCTCGGCCAAGTAAAAAGCCTTCTGCGCCACATTTGAGAAAAGGAGTGATATTTTTTTCGTCAGCTGATCCTCCATACAAAATAGTGATTTCTGATGCAATTTTCATTCCCACAATGTCCGAAAATACTTTTCTAGTAAATATTGCAATTTCAAGAAATTCTTCTGCCGTTGCTTCTCGTAAAGCGTTCTTTCCTATAGCCCACAACGGTTCATACGCTATGATAATCTTTGCATATGAAGATTTTGGAGCCATAGCGAGAGCTTCTTCTATTTGAGATTTTATTTCGTGTAAATAAAAACCATTATGATCTCTGTTTCTTTCCCCAATACATAAAACAGGAGTGAGTCCCGCTTTGAGTGTTTCTCTAAGCATTTCACCTACTTGACTGTTTGTAAGTTGCACTCTCACCTCCGAATGTCCAACAATGGCAAAGGTCGCACCTTCATTTTTACCCATCTGAGCGGAAATACTTCCAGTATGAGACTGGATGTCATCAGTAGCCACAGTTTGTAGACCAAAGGCTATACTTTTGAATTTTGTATACAACGACGATAAATATATTGATGGAGGTACTATAACGACCCGTGTTGTAACAAGTCGCGGTAAAAGTTTTTTAGTTTTTTGTACAATAGCGAGAGCTTCTTTTTTAGAAGCGGGATGCATTTTCCAATTTCCTATAACATACAACTCTTTTTTCATAGTAATCAGTATACCATAAAATATATTTAGTATCTCATAACAAGTGGTACAGAGTACTTTTAAATTTTAAATACTATATGGTCTTGTGTTAATCTAATTGTTCCCATAACAGTGTAGTATAAAAATCAGAAGTGAGGGGAAAAGAAGGTGGTGGAGCATAGAGTAGATTTGCATCATAGGTAATTGTTCGTGTGTCGTATCCAGTCGAAGAACTACCCGTGTAAGCAAAACCGTATCGTTTGTTTGTGCCTATCATCCCAAACAAAGAAATAGAATTTCTGTTGTGATATGGTGAACAGCTACTGTCATAATAATACCTCCCGACGCGACCGTTTTGGGCTATAAGAGCTGCGTCTATTTCTAAATCAGTATCTGATACAAGTCCAATATTTATATTATTTTGAGCAATAAGCCCTATCACATCTTGTCCGTCAAAATTTGTATATTTTAAATCATTGTTGAGTGTAATACTTTTCCACGTGACCGCATTGACGGGGAAAGTTCCAGCTGCAATGGTTATTTTTGCTGTATTGATTGTTCCATCAACCCACACATCATCTTCGACAAAGACAACACCAGAAGAAGGTATTGGTTCATTTTTTACAAAAGTTTCTCCATTTCCAGATTTGATACTCCAAGTTCCCCAATCTTCTTGTCCACTAACCCCACTATTCGTTTGGTCAGTGCAACTTCCTTGAGAGTACATTTTTTTTACTTTATAAATATCAAAAGTGTCATTTGTTTTCAAAACAAGATGATATCCAAATTTACCTGATGGAGCTAAATACACACCCTGTGCACTTTGAGCTGTCGTTTTCAATGTTGCAAGATCTGCAGTGATGCTATTAAAATCTATTGCAGGAACTCCGACATTTCTTCCACCCACAAACACATCAGAACGTGTAGCCATCGAGAACGGAGGTGATTCGGCAGATACAGCCTCTGTGTACGAACCAGTTTGAGGAGGTGGTTTTATGTGTGTATGTACACCATACTCATTAGAGCCGGTATGGTCTGGATCATTGTAGCTGACCAGTGCACTAGTCACCACGTTATTAGACACACCGTCAAATCGAATACCTCCGTTTGAATGCATTGGACCATAGGTGACCGTTCCTTCACCGAATCGTATATCTTCATTTGCAGCAACTGAATATTTTGCAAAAGAAGGCTTTGCAAGTGTCACTCTGATACTCCTCGTTATAGTAGGAGCGACGACCAGTGAGCCTTTTGACTCCACAATCACTTTTGTGGATCCGACTGCAGGAGGTGTAATAGACAATTCAAATTCTCCTATTTTTATTTCATTCTTATCTTTGTAATCATGTACATATGGACCTTCACTACCTGTTCCGTCTTGAAAATCATCACTGTCGTGAGCGAGGTGCCATCTATAATATTCGATTCCAGCTTCTGCAATTTGCAAAGCTTGTTCTTTGTAAATAAGATTCTGAGAAACTTTGTTCAACGTTACTCCCCACCCCACAAATGCTGTTACTGCTGAAACACCAATTGCCATATACACTAGAACCATCAAAAGGAGTGAACCTCGTTTATATGTATGATGAAATAAAATATGCATATATTATGTATTATCTTTAATCGTTCGTATCGTGACACGAGTGCCTATACTATATGAATTGGGTGATGAATATGGATCAATGTCCAGAACAATATCTATACCAATAAGTCGAATATCGGCAACGTTGACTGGAAAAGCAAGAGCTTCGGATGTTCCGGTAAAATTTTCATCATAATATGAGAACAGTGACGTGGATATAACTCCATCCATTAAGTTTATAACTACTTCATCGTCATCATCATACACAACAGGATTTATTGTGGGTTCTATTACTCCCACTTTTATCTTACCGTCTTCTATAAAATACCGTACTTTTTCTGCAATTGAATCGTGGTCATAATCTGTATAAAAAACAATTGAAGTATCGGTTGCTGATTCTATAGGATACGCACCATTTTGTCCGTAGACAGCTGATCGAATATTGTCTGACATAGGGTGTAAAATTTTTCGTGCATGATCTGCAGCGGTGAGTGCATTTTGAGTGGTTCTATTATACGAGAATATGCGTGCACCAAAACTAGCAATCGCCAATCCCACAACAGTAGCGATAGCCACTGCTACCAATATTTCCACAAGAGTAAATCCTTTTTTGTTGTGACTATGTTTTTCCATACTTTATTGTGTAAGTGAAACCTCCATATACTGCCAACTACCAGAGATAACAGTCAACGGAATAGTAGCGTTGTTGTACTCATCTTTCGACACCGTAAGGGTATAATCGCCCGTTGTTAAACCTTGAAACGAAGTTTGTCCAGGGGGTGTACACGAGGATGTATACGTAAACCCAATATCTGAAACAGAAGGTGTATACGCAGTATCTGTCGTAGAAAGATAGGCGCGTATTCGTACATATCTCATACCGTTTATATTTGAAAGATCAAAATTTGACGTGG
>JAGOPB010000048.1 GCA_017992255.1 Minisyncoccota bacterium
TCTGTTAATTGCAATATTGATAATGAAAAATGTCAGATTTGCATTCGTTTTGGTGATAAGGTGCCATATGAGTCTGTTGACGTGGTAAATGCTGTAGGAAATAGTCCAAATGCAGCTGTTTCTGCTGCTCGTCTTGGTATGCAAAGTGGACTTCTTGCTGTTGTTGGTAAGGATCGAAACGGAGAAGAATGTATAGAAACATTGAAACAAAACAATGTTTCTACTGAGTATATAGAAATTGACCAAACGCTTCCTACAAATTATCACTATGTACTTTGGTATGACGTGGAACGTACTATACTAGTCAACCATGCCTTATACGAACGAAAGCTCGATATGAACATACCTGCACCGGAATGGTTGTATGTATCATCTCTAGCAAGCAATACACTTCCCTTTCATGCAGAAATAATCGAATATCTCGAGGCAAATCCTACGGTGAAACTTGCTTTCCAACCAGGCACTTTTCAAATGCTTTTAGGAAAAGATAAACTTGCTAGCATGTATAAACATTCTGATATTTTTTTCTGCAATAAAGAAGAAGCTCAAAGAATACTAGAAAATGACGAACCAGACATCTCGAAATTACTTGACAGTATGTATACTCTAGGACCAAAAATGGTTGTTATTACAGATGGAATAGACGGTGCATATGTGCGGAAAGAAGATGGTCAAAAATTATTCATGCCTATTTTTCCGCACGCACCCTTTGAACGAACAGGCGCCGGAGATGCCTTTAGTTCCACTTTTGCTATTGCAATAGCAAAAGGTAAAACGGTTGAAGAGGCGCTCATGTGGGCACCGATCAACGCAATGTCTGTTACCCTTCACGTTGGGGCTCAAAAAGGATTACTGACCGAACAACAAATTCTAGAGTATCTAAAGGATGCACCTGCAGATTATAAACCTCACGAAATATAATAAATACAGCACAATGAACCCAGACAATACTTTTAATCCTAAAAGAAAAGAAGATTTTATAGACAGTTTACTAGAACAATTGACTCATCACGATACTGAAATAAATAAATTGGACAATGAATTTATGCAATACTCAATCCTACAACAAGAGCGTTCGTTATTACCCAGCGAAAATGATATATACATGAATATTCCCTTCAAAATTGCAACGCTGAAAAGTAAAAAAGACCTGATAAAATTACAATTGAAAAATATGACTTAACGGTCAGGTTTATTTTCTTGTAAGTACTCTTTCTATAGCCATTTTTATACTTTCGCGACCCATACCGTAATGTTCAACAAGCTGATTTGGTGTTCCAGACTGACCGAATTCATCGTGCACTCCTATAAACTCTATCGGTACCGGAAATACCTGACTTAAAAATTCTGCCACAGCACTTCCCATTCCTCCAGCAATTTGATGTTCTTCGACAGTAACAATAGCTTGTGTTTCTTTTGCGAGAGCAAGCAGTGTTGTTGTGTCAAGCGGTTTGATAGTATGCAAATTGAGAACTTTGCATTGTATTCCTTTCTTTTCCAAATCACGCGCGGCCAACATTGCTAAACGGACAAGTGGTCCCGTTGCAACAACACCAACATGCGCAAGACCTCCATTGCTCGGTTCATGAACAAAATATGCTTTCCCTATTTCAAAAGCAGTTTCTTCTGTAGTGATGATACCTGTTTTTTCTCGTGCAAGACGCAGATATGCAGGTATACGTGCCGTAGCAATAGCTATGGTTGCTTTGTGTGCTTCAATCGCATCACAAGGATACACGACTGTCATTCGTGGTATAACACGCATGAGAGCAATATCTTCTATCGCTTGATGAGTTCCACCGTCCGGACCGACAGATACTCCAGCATGCGAACCGACAATACACACAGGATTGTTATTGTACGCTATGGTAGTACGAATTTGTTCCCAATTTCTTCCAGGAGAAAACATGGCATAGCTTGCACAGAATGGGTATTTTCCCATTGATGCCATACCAGAAGCAACCGTAACAAGATTCTGCTCTGCTACTCCTACTTCAACAAAACGATTTGGCGCTTTTTCTTTAAAAAGATACATCATCGTACTTTCAGTAAGATCTGCGCACAATGCCACAACCTGTTCATCAGAGGTAGCAAGGTGTGCTAGTCCTTCTCCAAAACCTTTTCTTGTGGGAATTTGTTGACAATCATCTGTATATACTTTTGAATTTAATCGCGGAATCATGTTGTTTTAGAATATATTAGTAAAGTGTGAATTAATAAAATGTAATGCTCTGGTATACACCTCAATGTTTTCTTTTTTTTTATTTGATCTTTCTAATAAAATCTGATCTTGTATATGGTCATATACTATTTTCATATCCATAAGTGCCATTTCAAGATCCACTCTTTTAGTTTTGTACTTATTATATGCTTTAGATTGTAATAAATTTTCTTGTCTGCTGATGTCTTCTTTTATAGTTATGTGAGGATTAATCTCCCATGTTTCGTATTTTCTTTTTAGCTCGGATAACTTATTTTCTAAACGAACAATCGAAGTATATATCTTCTTTAAGTGTTCTTTAAAATATTGAATATTAAGTGGAACAAATGAATGCGGTGTGTTTGCATTTTCTCTATAGTTAGAAATTTCAAACTCAAAAAATGATTTCAATTTTGTAACATCTTTTACTGAAAGAGATTCTGTTTCCCGAGTGTCTTTTTGTGTATTAATATCTACCACAATC
>JAGOPB010000028.1 GCA_017992255.1 Minisyncoccota bacterium
AAAAACTTTTTACTCTACGGTGTGTTGCTCATAGTAGCTGGGTTTGCGCTTGTTCACACGATGCAGGTAAAGAAAGAGATACAACCCGAGCTTCCTGTAGAAAAGACACAGTCGATACAAGATGCAGTACATAAAATAGAAACTCTCGATATATCTACTACAGATTTGTCGAGATGGGACACATACTCGTCGGAAAAAATCGGCATATCTTTCAAGTATCCACCATACATGTTTGTAGACGAAGGTGATATCGAAGGTGTGCATAGTATTCGCGTGTATGACGATACTCCAGAAAATCATGAGTATGTCAAAAATCTTTCAAAAGGAGAACCACCTTCTTCATACATTGGAATCGGATCATCTGTTATGACCGAGCCGTTTAACTCCAAAGAATTTATGAAACGCTTTGATGAATCAGTAATAGGACGAGAGATTGAAGTACTCGGAAATCCTGGTATGGTGTATACCGGACATGCAAAAGAACTTTTTGATGGCGTTATCGTGACTCGTGACATGAAACAGTATGGATTTGGCGTGTCATACAAACAAGCGGACGATATTCGTATCCGAAACGATTTCTATTCATTGCTATCCACGCTTACTTTTGTTGAACAGCCAGATACAGTTACAGAAACAGAAATATTTACAGACGCAGAATAATACTCTTCGTATGTAATAAGAAATGAAAGAGAGTATATAGCTCTGTTTTTAAGAAAAAATACTCACCTAGAAATAAAAAAGGATAGTGAAAATAAAATGATAAAGAAAAACGGTGCGAAAAATGTAAAAACACATTCTGCAATATTATGGTAGAAATGTGAAACTCGTTCTATTTTTTCCGTATGTACAATAGATATAACATTATTTTCGATCGGAAAAAGTGCTATACTTTATACTATGGGTAGAACATCGTTTGATAAAATAAAAAGATATAGAGATAAAAAAGACTATACAGAATACGACGAGCTGGCATTTGCAGAAAAAGCGCATCCTCGTCTTACCGACTCAATACTTGCAATACTCGTATCCGCGACGTCTCGAAGTGTAGAGCGTTCGGTCTTGTTTTCACGTATAGAAGCTCGTTACCCTCTAAATAGAAAATCTTTCAACACAACATTACATCGAATGAAAAAAAAATAATGTTATTTCTTCTGACCGAGACACAGTGACGTTGATGAGAAAAAAAAGAATCATTATTGCTAACGAGTTTGAATATATTTACAGAACGGAAGTGAAAAAAGAAAAAGTGTTAGTAATTTTCGATATACCAGAAACTCATCGCAAGCATCGAGACTGGATACGAGCACAACTAAGAATGTGGAATTTCACGATGATTCAAAGAAGTGTGTGGATGGGGCATGCACCCATACCAGAAAAGTTTATTTCAAGACTCGTATCATGGAAGCTCGACAAACAAGTCAAAATGTTGAAAGTTGTGTAGTCTAAGTAAAAAAGATTTTAAAATATAAATATAGAAATAATAGTTTAGCACACTTCACTGTAACGATACTGCTATATAACATTTTTTCCGATCGGAAAAAATGTTATATAGCATGATTGAGTTTACAAAAGTTTATTCTGTGGCTCGGTTGGGTTTTCTCGAGTGTTTATTGTTTGTGCAATGCAGAATCAAGATGTCGATTTTTATGATGTATGGGTGAGCGAGTTTCTTTCATAGTATATATTGAGATAATCTCATAATCTAGAGAGTACTCCGTGATACCGAGCTTGTGATATACTCATACCATGTCAATCAGAACGAAAAAAGCACAGCGAAGGACATCTCTATCGGTGGGTCGTTTTTTGGCACTACGGGAAATAAAGCGAGCCAATCTATGGACGACGATCCTTATTGTATTTGTTATGACGCTGACCTTTTTGAACCTTGTAGTGGTTGGAGGGATTTTGGTAGGGTTGATAGAAGGTGCTGTGGAGGCAAACCGAAAGTATTACGCAGGAGATATTTTAGTTTCTCCTTTACTGGAAAAGAGTTATATAGAGCGTTCACAAAATATAGTACACATTATAGAATCGCTTCCTGGATACGAAAAGTCTACCCAACGATATGCAGAAGGAGGCACTATTGTGTCGAACTACAAGGAAACACTTGCAGCTGGAGTCAAACCAAACCAAACAGGAACGCTCGTGGTAGGCATTGATCCTCTCGAGGAAAGTCGTGTGACCGGTATAAATACAAAATTATTGAAAGGGGAGTATCTTGAAAAAGGAGATACAAACTCCATTATGGTAGGTGCAGATTTGTTGTATGATTTTACTCCTGTTGAATCTCCGAGTTATACGACACTGAAAAATGTTTCAGTGGGTTCCAAGGTCTTGATAAAAATGGGAGATAGTCAGAGAGAGGTAACAGTGAAAGGAATATTGAAAGCAAAAGCTGGAGATGTAGATTCTCGTGTCTACATGCTCGATAGTGAGTTTCGAAAAATGGCAGGAAGGGGAGATTTCAATGTAGACGAAGTTGCTATTATTCTCGACGGGAGTACAACTCCAGAAGCATTTAAATCTATGCTGTTAGCTTCTGGAGTTGGAGAATACGCACGAGTGCAAACGTTTGAAGATGCACAACCAAAGTTTTTAAAAGATATCAAAACGACCTTTAAGTTGTTGGGCGATATCATCGGATCTATTGGATTGGTTGTTGCTTCGATCACTATATTTATAGTTATATTCGTGAACGCTATTACACGGAGACGATATATAGGTATATTGAAAGGAATTGGAATAAGTGAAATGGCTATAAAAGTTTCCTATGTAATTCAGTCACTTTTTTATGCATTTTTTGGTGTATTGATCGGTTCAATCATAGTGTTTTTTATTTTGAAACCACTGATCACGATGCATCCATTGGACTTTCCTTTTTCAGATGGAATTTTGGTCGCTACGGTCGCCGGAACTGCAACGAAAGCATTCGTGTTGTTTTTAGCAACGTTGGTCGCAGGATATATACCCGCACGTATTGTGGTACGACAAAATACGCTCTCTGCAATTCTCGGACGATAATCTATCAATAAATATAAAAAGTATGGCAATCATTGAAATAAAAAACTTAAAGAAAATTTTTAAAAGTGGAGACGCGACTATTCGCGCAGTTGACGATATTTCATTTTCTGTAGAAGAAGGAGAATTTATTGCTATCACAGGACGTTCGGGTTCCGGAAAATCAACTCTCTTGTATCAACTAGGTCTTCTGGATACACCAACTTCTGGCATGATTATAATTTCTGGACACGACGTTTCTCTGTTGGATGCAGATGAGAGAACAGCGGTTCGGCTCAATGATTTGGGGTATGTATTTCAGGACTACGCAAATCTGCCATCGCTTTCTGCTATTGAAAACGTTATGTTGCCACTGTTGATGCAGGGGATGAATGAAACTACTGCTCGCAAAAAAGCTGGAGATGCTTTGGCGAGAGTAGGTCTCGCAGATAGACTCGAGAATTTACCAAGCGAACTTTCAGGAGGTCAACAACAGCGTGTGGCTATCGCACGAGCCATAGCTCATGAGCCAAAAATAATATTTGCCGATGAACCAACAGCAAACCTCGATAGTGAAACATCAGAGACCGTGTTGCAAGTTTTTCTCGATTTACATGCCACTGGTCAGACTATACTGATGGTGACGCATGAACTAGAATATGCCAAACTCGCAGAGCGAATACTCGTTTTGTCAGACGGAAAGTTGATCACAGATGAAAAAGTAAAAAAACAGACGCGATAAGTCTTCGCTCTCTCCAAAATACAACAAAGGCATGGTATACTTTCTGAAGAAGATAAAAAGTATACTATGCAACTTCCAACTGAATCTGAAAATTCAAATCTTGATATATCTTTACAGCTATTTCATGGCAAAGAGCCTCTCGTTTCTACGAAAGTGGATAGCCTAGTTGTTCCGCACTATTATTTTTCTATAGCTACGTACGCTATCATATTGATAGCAGTATTGGTTTCACTTGCAATCGTGTATCATTGGTATCGATACGCAAGAAACAAACTAGGTGGGTTTTTAGTTCTTGCGGTGTATTTGATCGGATTTTTTATTCTTGCTGGAAATTTTTTTATGAAAGGAATAACACAATAATACTATGTCTCTGACAGACCTTCACCAAGAAAAAGAAATATTTGTCATACGCAAGTCATTCATAGTTTTTTTCTTTCATACGTTGGTGTTTATCTTTACTGCATGGGCAGTACCTTATTTGTTTCGTTATCTTAGTGTCAACGTGATAGGTGTGCGGTTTGTTGAAGAAGCTGCCTTTCTACCACAGTACGCACTCGCTTTTTGGTACCTCATTCTCTATGTCTATTATTTTTTTCATGTTACTGATTTTTTCCTCGACATGTGGATAGTCTCCAACAAACGTATTGTGGATATAAATCAATCTGGACTTTTTTCACGCAATTCTGCAGAACTCTCCTTGGATAAGATTCAAGATGTCACCGTCGATGTCCGCGGTGTATTGCCAACAATTTTTGGATATGGAAATATTTCGTTACAAACCGCAGGTACACAACGAGAGTTTGTGATGACTTCGGTGAGTAATCCGAATAAAGCAAAAGATATAATAATGAAAGCATATCACGCACACGAGGAGGCAGTTCGTGAGGTGAGGATAGTAGATAAGTAAAGAGAGAAATCCAACAGGAGCGTTCTGTGCTATGGTATACTAATAAAAGATATTCTTGTATGCATATAAAAGAAGATGAACTAAAAAAATTTATCGACCAGTCAGGACTCGTCTCCGCAAACGATATTGACATTGCTGATGTTGAATCAAAAAGAACAGGCGAAGCTATCGGTGATGTTTTGGTAAAGCAACAAAAAATATCACAGGACGATTATCGTCATATCCAGGCGTATG
Source organism: Minisyncoccota bacterium (assembly GCA_017992255.1). Lineage (GTDB taxonomy): Bacteria > Patescibacteriota > Minisyncoccia > Phycocordibacterales > UBA9973 > JAGOPB01. Next base: position 4,881 of record JAGOPB010000028.1, read on the forward strand.
TGCTTGGGATACCTTTTGTAAGTCTCCTGGGACAGAAAATAGAATCTGATGTGCTCAACATGATTCCTGAGCCGATTGCTTCAAAACACAACATTGTTGCATATAAAAAAAGTAGTACAGCATTGGAAGTAGCCATGCTCGATATAGACAATATATCTGTACTCGATTTCATAAAGAAAAAAGTCAATCTACGGATATTGCCTAGACTTACTGACGTCCCATCGATAAAAGAAGCATTGTTGCAATATAAAAAATCGTTGAAAGCAGAATTTGACGATATAATACAGAAAGAAACTGCTTCACTGAAAATGATTGCTGATTTAGATGGAAATGAAGGAAAAAGTGAGAAAGAGCTCAAAGATATGGCAGAGGATTTACCTATTGTTAAAATAGTGGATACTCTTATTTCTCATGCTATCATGCAAAATACATCAGATATCCATATAGAACCAGGAGAAAATTCGCTGGTTGTTCGTTATCGTATTGATGGGATTTTACACGACGCCATGGTGCTTCCAAAAGACACTGCTGCGGCCATCGTTGCTCGTATAAAAGTACTTTCAAATTTGAAACTCGATGAGAAACGTCTTCCTCAGGATGGTCGTTTCAAGATAAACACGGATGATTCTCGTGTGTCATTTCGTGTTTCTACGCTTCCTATTTATTATGGAGAAAAAGTAGTTATTCGTATTCTCAAAGAAAGTTCTCATGGATTCACACTGGAAGCTCTCGGTTTTCACGGAGAAGCGTTGGAAAGGATTCATGAATCCATGAAATCTACAACAGGTATGATACTCGCGACTGGTCCAACTGGTTCTGGTAAAACAACGACTCTCTATACGCTGTTGGATATGCTGAACACGCCTGATGTGAATATATCGACCGTTGAAGATCCTATCGAATACCAAATGCCTCGAATCAATCAGACACAAGTAAAGTCTGAAATCGGTTTGACTTTTGCAAATGGACTTCGAACATTGTTGCGACAAGACCCCGATATAATCATGGTCGGAGAGATACGCGATACGGAAACAGTTTCTTTGGCGATCAATGCGTCTTTGACGGGACACTTGGTACTGTCGACTTTGCACACCAACTCAGCTTCGGCAACTGTTCCCCGTATGATGGACATGGGTGCTGAATCGTTTCTTATTATATCTACCGTCAAGACGATAATTGCGCAGAGACTCGTGAGACGGCTTTGTGCATCGAAAGAGAAATACTTTCTCAATGAAACAGAATTGAGTGCTATTCAAAAAGTTGTTGATACCGACAGAATTATCAAATTTTTATTAGATGAAAAAATAATAAAAGAGACGGATACATGGCAGACTATTCCATTTTACAAAGCACGTCCGGATCCCGAAAGTGAAGACGGTTATCGAGGACGAGTAGGAATACACGAAGTGCTCAAAGTATCGCCTGCCATAAAAGAATTGATATTGAAAGGATCTACGGCGGATGCCATCGAGGAACAAGCAAAAAATGAAGGTATGATGTCCATGGTAGAAGATGGTATTTTTCAATGTGTACTAGGACTCACCACTATTGATGAAGTTCTTCGTGTTGTTTCAGAATAAAATCATTACGGCACGCCTAAAAAGTATGTACGATGTATCTCGCTTTTTCTCCCCAGTTATCTTTGATAAATAATGATGTTTGTATAGTATACTTATACAAGTATACAAATTTTTAGACAATATATTTATATGCAATTTACCTATAAAGCAACGAATCACAATGGAGACAAGCTAACCGGTGTCATTGAAGCTGAAACACAACAGTTGGCGGTAAAATTGTTGCGTGAGCAGGAGATGATCCCCATCACTATTACCACAGGTGAAAAGAAAAAAGCTTCGAAGATTCAGTTTTCTTTTGGCAAAATAAAATTATCTGAAAAAATTATTTTTACAAAAAATCTTGCGGGTATGCTTGAGGCAGGATTACCTTTGGCTAGAGCACTGCAAGTATTGATAAAACAATCAAAAAACCCTATGTTCAAAAAGGTTATCAACGAATTGGTTTTGGAGATTGATAAAGGAAGCACTCTTTCCTCAGGAATGGAACGATATCCTAAAATCTTTTCTACTTTGTTTGTTTCCATGGTGCGTGCAGGTGAGGAATCAGGATCTATGCCTTCCTCGTTGCGTGAAGTAGGAATCAATCTCGAAAAGGCTTTTGAGCTTAACAGAAAAGTGAAAGGTGCGATGATGTATCCTTCGGTTATTCTCGGAGCGATTATATTGGTTGGAGTTTTGATGATGATTTATGTGGTCCCCACGCTGACAAAGACCTTTACAGAACTGGGAGTGGATCTACCAATGTCTACAAAAATAATTATTTTTATTAGTGATACGCTCAAACACTACATAGCATTTATTGTGATAGGTGTTTCTAGTATTGTTTTTGGTTCAATCTATATGTTTAAACGTTCTGTTAGAGCACAGCATTTCAAAGACAATGCGGTACTAGCCATCCCCGTCATAGGTACTATTGTTCGAGAGGTGAATACTGCGCGAACTGCGAGAACGATGTCGTCACTGTTGGTCGCAGGAGTATCAATGACAAAAGCGATAGAGATCACCCACGAAGTATTGCAAAACTTTCGTTATAAAAATGTTCTAACGAATGCATTGACGTCCGTTGAAAAAGGAATTGCTGTCTCTCAAGTGTTTAAAGCAGAGACAAAACTGTACCCAATTATGATGGGAGAAATGATGGAAGTTGGAGAAGAAACCGGAAAGTTTTCGAGCATGTTGCTTGATATTGCAAAGTTTTACGAAGCAGAGGTGGATAATAAAACAAAAAATTTGTCGACTATCATAGAACCCGTACTTATGATATTTATTGGTGGAGCGGTTGGTTTTTTTGCTATTTCTATGCTTACCCCGATGTATTCACTTCTCGATACTATCAGCTAATTTTTCCAAGCTATGCACAATTCATTTTTTTCCAAAAAAAGAAAAAATAATACAGGATTAACTCTTATTGAAGTGCTTATAGCAGCACTTATTTTTGCGATGGTTTCTCTTGCTATATACAAGGTGTATGCCAGTATCACACAGCTGACACGAAATATCCGCGTAAAAGAAACTATGATTTCATTGGGAAACGAAATGTTGGAAATAGTGCGAAATCTACCCTATGACGATGTGGGAACTATAGGTGGAATACCGAACGGGGTAATAATTGACCAGCAAGATTTCTCTATTATGGGATATTCTCTGAGAGTAAACTATACAGTGAGAAATATTGATCAACCCTATGATGATGTGTCTCCGTCTGACGCAACACCCGCTGATAACAAACTCGTAGAAGTAAAAGTCCGATGTTTGAATTGTCCTATTGATAACAATGGTAATGCGTATTCTGTACTTCTTACTACTACAGTCGCACCTAAAAATCTCGAGACAGCGACAAGTACGGGACAACTCTATATAAACGTCATAAATGCAAACGGTGACCCTGTACCGGCGACAAATGTACAAGTAGTCAACAACGTGCTCAGTCCAAAAGTAAATTTCAACGACAACACCGATACAAACGGACAACTCAAAATAATAGGTGCGACACCTTCTATAAATGCTTACCAAGTATTTGTTGATAAATCCAATTTCACCCAAGACCAAACATATTCAACCGGAGATTTAGGAGGAGGATCTACTCCTGTGTTACCGCACGCAACCGTAGCGATGTCTCAGACAACATCTATTACCCTTCAAATTGATAAAACTTCCACTATCAATGTATCAAGTGTCGACGCGAGTTGTGCGGTTATACCAAATATGGATTTTAGTATTACTGGTACAAAAAAAATTGGAACAAATCCAGATGTGTATAAATATACTCAAAACAAAAGCACAAATGGGGGTGGTACATTGGCACTAACGGGAATGGAATGGGACACTTATACGATAAATTCTACTGACACTGTCTATGACATAATAGGATCCAACCCTCTGTTGCAATTCAACCTACTGCCCAATACAACTCAATCACTTCAGCTCATCACTGCACCAAAAAATAGACCAATGGTTTTGGCGACCGTCAAAGATGCTACGACTGGACTTGCATTGACAAATGCAACTGTCACACTTGAAAAAAATTCCGGAGGATTTTCTTCGACAAAAACCACGGGTGTGGGATCTCTTTCACAAACTGATTGGTCAGGTGGAGAAGGTCAAGCAACATACACCGACACAACAATGTATTTTGATGATGATGGTAATATAAATCGTTCATCAAATCCAGGCACAATGGTATTGAAAAATACAGGTGCTATATATCGTAGTAGTGGATGGTTGGAGTCATCAACGTACGATACAGGGTCTGTGAGCAATTTCTATTCTCTTACATGGCTTCCTCTCTATCAACCACTAGAAACTGGTGTTGATAGTGTCAAATTCCAGCTTGCTGCAAACAATGATAATACTACATGGAACTATGTCGGTTATGATAATACGTCAAGTACTTTTTATACCACGTCAAATTTTGATCTTTCAAATATAAACGGTATGAGATATGTACGAATACGCGCCTATCTTTCTACGACAGATACTGCGTATACACCTTCTGTTTCAGATATTGGGTTTACGTATACATCCTC
>JAGOPB010000049.1 GCA_017992255.1 Minisyncoccota bacterium
GATGAGGTTCTCTCACTGGTTCAGGAACCATCCTTTCTGCTATCGCGCCATGAGCAGGGAAGTACTTCAATCCAGCAAACTCTCAACTCTCAACACCAGCCACCGTCAACCTCGCCGCAGAACAAGACCTCGAACGTTTCCGCTACATCAATGACGACGGTACTGCTCAGTGTACTCTCCACATTAACTACAAGACGATACCGGTGAATGAGCTCCCAGAAATACTCGTGAAGTCAGGAGACTATAGTGGTTGTAATTTCTAGTTTATTCTATGAAAATCCTTATTACTGGTGGAGCTGGTTTTATCGGCTCACATCTTGTTGATGCATGTATAGATGCGTGAAATAATGTGTGCGTTGTGGATGATTTTTCATCTGGAGCACGTGCCAATATTGAGCAACATAAAAACAATACACGTCTCCTCGTCTGTGAAGGAGATATATGTGATGTTCATCGTATGAAGAGCATTTTCCATTCTTTCCAACCAGAGGTAGTTTTTCATCTTGCTGCGCAGATAAATGTGAGAGAATCTATCAAAAATCCACAAAGAGATGTTGAAGTAAATATTCTCTGAACTCTGAATATCCTAGAAGCAATGAGAGAAGTTGGTTGTGAACGTATGATATTTTCTTCGACTGGTGGGGCTATGTTTGGCGGAGATACTCCACCATATTCTGAGGAACATATCGCCAACCCTGAAACACCTTATGGAATCTCAAAACGTTCAGTAGAGTTTCTTCTTGGTTTTTATGAGAGACAGTATGGTATTCAGTCAACGATATTACGCTACGCAAATGTGTACTGACCAAGACAAAATGCTCACGGTGAAGCAGGGGTTGTTTCTATTTTTCTCGAAAAAATAAAAAATAATGAAGCGCCAACTATTTTTGGAGATGGAGATCAGACGCGTGACTTCGTTCATGTGGATGATGTCGTTTCTGCCAATCTCCATTCACTGGAGAAAAATCTCACAGGTATATATCATGTTGGTACTGGTATCGAAACATCCGTCAATGAGCTCTGGAGTATTCTTGCAGAAACTACCAAAACTTCACTTGCTCCTCAGCATTCATCAGCACTAGGGGAAATTCAACGAACTGCACTTGATTCAAATAAACTACAACAAACTGGTTGGAAAATTAAACATTTGCTTATGCAAGGGATAGCCACTATGATCTAGTGGTATTGTTAGTATATGATACTTTATTGTCAACTATTTTTGAAAGACACCTTATTACATATAGTGTCTTTAGGACTATAATTTATATAGATTATGAAAAAATTTTCAGTAAAAATTATTTTTCTTTGTATTTCACTCGTACCTTACTGTTCTTTTGCTCTACTATCATCAACTACTTGTGGTACTGCGAATCACCAAACATATGCTACTTGGGATGATGCAAAAGCAGCTCGAGTGAGCGTAGGGTCGTGTTCTGGTGGAGAAGGGTATATACAAAAGGATTATAACCCCGTAACGAGCAATATGTCATTTTGGAATTGTACAGGTTGGGATTGATATGGTTTTGTTGTAACTGATAGTTGTTACTTGACTGTCACCGAATCGGCATGAACATCGGGCAACGCTAGTACAGGTACATGCCCAAATACCGGTACCAAAATACAACAATATTGTTCTTGGTGATATATACCAGATGGTTCGTGTGGTTGTCGTCTCCCTGTATGTCTGGCAAATGCTTATATTGGTACAACCAAGAATGACGCCGCTCCAGCAAATAGTTATTATCTATCGACGGCTGAATTGCCGACTTCTCATCAGCTTACGAAAGATTATAGTACAACAATAGTTTGGTCAGTTTCTGCTTCAAAATACAAGGTATCTGATGTAGTTCGTACAGGTACTAGTGCAGGATGTGAGTATACATGCAAGCCGGGGTATATATTTGATTATGCTCCGTAGGCTATGAACAAAAAACAGTACACACATACTCAAATAATTGAAAATATTTTTCTAAAGTTTATTATTTTTTGTGGTTTTTTTCTGACCATTTCTCATACTTTTGCTTTTCTTTCTTCTACTTCATGTGGTTTTGCATCAGGGAAAACATATGATACCTGGACAGAGGCGAGCAATGCTCGTGGTATGGGGGGTTCTTGTTCGGGAGGGGATGGTTATATTCAACCAAATTATAATCCCCTTACGCCAACAACATCCTCATGGAATTGTACTGGAACGAATGATGGATGATTGACCTATTTTGTGACAGCGTCTTGTAGTCTTACTGTCAAAGAAGCAGGCACACCTATAGGTTTTGGTACCACGGTAACTATAAAATCAAAAACTTGTCGTCTTCCTGTCTGTCTAAAAAATCCGAGCATAGGAGTCTCTACAAATGATGTACCACCAGCTAATGCTGTACCACTGAGTTCCGACGAGCTCCCAACAAGCCTCAAACTTGTCCGAGACTACACCACCACCCTCGTCGACCCCATCACCCGACCGAATACGACAAAAGGTTGTGAATACACCTGTGACAATGGCTACAAACTCGTCACTGAATCAGGCATCACAAAATGTATCCCCATTGTCT
>JAGOPB010000029.1 GCA_017992255.1 Minisyncoccota bacterium
CAGGAATACTACTGGAAAAAAAACAAAACCAATCGAGAAACACACTACACAAGTAAGCAGAAAACGTGAGAATCCTCTGGAGTCAAAAAAAGATACCACTATTGTGAACGAAAAGAAACCACTTTTTGTTCAACAAAGTACTATTGAAGTTTCAGGAAAAAAATATAGGGTTATAAAGTATGAATATCTGGAAAAAAAATACACACTAGAAGACGTGCGCACAAAAGACGTATTTACTGTTACTGAAAAAGATATCCTAGAGAGGGGGTGGAAGTATGTAGAAAAACATGTTCCTATGACTAAGCAAGAGGTTGCCGAACAATATCGTTCAAAAGCGAAACTTTTTTTAGAACGGGCAGACAATGCTTTTGAGCAGAAAAAGTATGAAGATTTAGTGGAAATAATGATCGATGTTCACGACGAATTACTCAGGGCGCAAAACAATAGTGCCCCTCGCGATGCAGTGAGTATACTTGAAAATCTTTTGGTTGGAATAAAAGGCAGAAAGGAAGCTGTAGAAAAAGACCGCGGAGAAAATCGAACTAAAGAAATTATACTTTTAGAACTGGAAGTGCTAAACGATATGCTTGCTCTCGACAACTCAAAAATTGAAGAACTAGAAAAACAAATAGTTAAGTTAACTGCTGAAAAAGAAACAACGGAAGGGAAAAAAATATTTGACGAAATAGTTGCTAAGGAAAATAACATTCTTGAAACGGGAGTTGAAACAAATGAGTACTATTTTGATACTAAGGACAATATGAGTAACAGAATTCGACACTATTATCTTTTTGACGGACGACCCAATGGTAGTAAAAAAATACAAGAGGATCAAAAAATAAATCTGGAATCAGAGATGCTTCCAGAACAAGCGTCTCGTATCCGTGCTATAGTCCGGCTTCACATTGATAATCCAAAAGAAGTTACCACAACAAAAACAGAAGATGTATTGAAACAATACCCTGCATATATAGAAAAGATATTATCCGCAGAAAAACTCGTTGATGGATTTCCTGATGAAGTAAAATTTGTCATGCGAAGGCTTTTTGATGAAGGTAACACTATAGAGTCTATAGACGATGCTGGTGATGAATATACTATTTCTTACACAGACGAAAGTAGAGATGCTGTCGTAGAATTTATTGCTAAACAAAAGTAATAAACGTTTTGAATACATAATTTTTTAATCAAGTACAACATGTCACAAGAAAAAACAACAATAAAAGACTTGCAAGAACAGCTCAAAGAAACACGAGCACATCGCATTAAGACGCTAAAAATAATAAAAGACAGAGAGGAAAAACTTGCAGAAATTATTGCACAAGAAAAAAAAGGTGGAAAGACTGAGCCAGTATCAATTATTACCGACACACGTAAAACTATAATTTCGCAAGATTCGCCAGACACCATCTTTGTTCCTAAAAAAACCGAATCCATAAAGGCTGAAATTGCTACTTCTGGCGAAACAAAAAAACAATCTTTTGAGAAAGACAAGGATGCCCTGGAATTTCAATTAGAGAATGTCGCCATTGCTCTAGATGCAACAAAAAATGAAATGGAAAAAATGTCAGAAATACTTGCACGTGGTTTTGATTCATGTGCGATTTCAGGTAAAGATCAAGATAATGACGTAGCGCTCATGTTGCTCAGACACATGCAAAAAGGAGGAAACTTTGTTCACGTTGGAAACAAAGTATACATTGGTTACAACAAAACCATCACTGAACTCCCAGACGAACCTAAAACATGGATAGAACTCGACAGGGGAGGAAAAAATGGCCCACATCTTTCTGTTGATAAAAAAGGTAATGTTATTCTCACCATAGACCACCACGAACTTGGTAGTCACATCGAACCAACGAGTACTGCAGAAAGCTTGTATTTACTATTGAAAGAACTTGACTATAAGGTGCGTCCTTTTAATATACCTGACACAAAAGGGAAAAATAATGTGCTTATTAGAGAAGAAGATATAGAAAATTTTATACGTCTTGTAAACGCTCAAGACAATCTCACGTATACCTATTCGCTTGAGGATTTACAAACGGTGTACCCCGCATCACTTGTTGGTATCATGCACTTACTTTCACCAGAAGATACACTGCGTCTACTCGTTCTTCATGAGGGAGATCCTTATACAGAATTTACTGAGGCGGAAAAGAAGATGCTTATTCGTGAAAAAAAACAAACCATACTACTTTCTGAAACCATCACCAGACAAACAGAATATGTAAAAAATGCAGTAAGCGCATTTGAAACGTCTGAAAAAAAATCAGTAGATACGTGGGGAACACAAAGTGATATATTTGGTAAAACTCTTTTACTAACAGGAAAATATCCGATCGCTAGTCACATTGCCTATTCAAAAAAATATGAAACTATTATTCTTTTAAACACAAACACCAAAGAACTAAAAGTTTTTTCGCGAACAAACAACCTCGATGTAGCCTATGAGCGAATCCATCAAAAAATCCCATCTGCAATTTTTCCTCGAGGTATAATAGTTGTTCCTCCAGGACAAAATACTTTGAACGAACAAGAGCTCGCTGATATATTTGGCCTATCAAAAGAAAAAATTCCAGAAGAAAAAAAACTTCTCTACGCTCCAGGAGACGCTTCTTTGAGCAGAAATGATGCAGACACAAACCATGCTTTTCCAAACATGGCAAAGCCCCAGTACACAGCTGAAGCACAAAAAGAACAACTGAAACCAGAATCTTTTTTGGATCTGCCTCCAGTAAACAAGACCGTCAAAGAAAGAAGAAAAGAAAGAGAAGAAATCGAGTCGCAAAAAAACAAATAATACATATTGATCTATTGTGTTATATACTACTTACTACATAAACATATGACGAAAAATAAAAAAATTGAACAATCGGATCCTAATATACAAAGAATTGCAGACGACCTACGAAAAGAGGGTCTTACGTACGACAATACCGGAGCTCCGATGGATTTTGTTTCTGCGGTAAACAAACTTTCCAGTGTAGGGAAAAGCGCTTTACATGAAGATGAACTACAAGCACGGATAGATCTTGTAAAATCTTCACGAGAGAGTAAGCGAAAAATACAATCTAAAAAAGACAAAAAAGCAACAAAAGCAAAAGTAGAAAAATACATTCCGATTACCAAGAGAGATCACGATAAAAATTTCGCGAACAGTCTATATGTCTATACCGATGAGTATGGTGTTCTTACACAACGACACAATGTGCATGGAGAGCAGTATGATGAATACATACTAAAACTAAAAAACGGTTCTCTTTCAGAAGGAGAAAAAATACACATGCTTTCTCTCGAAAAAGAAATGGAGGACATAGAAGAAGAGCAGAAATCAATAAAAAACGAGATTGATCGTTTGAAAACGCTTGCGGATATAGAGCACACTGGTTTAGAAAATCTAACCAACAAAAAAACTGTCTTTTCTACACCCAACCTCTACGGTGTACATACGGATAAAGACGGAACACTATCGGGCGAACAAAGACTCGCGGGTAAGGCACGAAAGTCTCAAGCTCGCCTTGCCTTTGAACAACAATTGCAAACCGTCGGTGTTATACAATCACAGTATTTGGAATCATATAAAAATCATTTTGAAGGAAAATCTCTCATTAACTTGAAGTACAATAGTGTACTCGAAGGGCTCGGTATCCGATCAAAAGACAAGGTAAAAGCTTTGAAGAAAGAAAGACTTGCGTATCAAAAAGCAAAAGACTCGCTCATTGCAGACCTAAAATATGAGTTAACTGTGTACCAAGACTTTACACACGATCAAGCTGAACGTATTGCAAAAAAATATATAGATAAAGTGCTAACTATAGAAAACATAAACAATGAAGAGAAGAAAGTCGCGTTTCTTCGCAAAGAATCCATAGACAACCGACTCGAAGCTGATGCACAAAAAAAACAACGTGACTATGAAACTGCTCGTGGAGTAAAAAAGGCAAAGCTGTGGCTCGACAGAAACAAAGTACGAATTGCCGGAAAAGTAGCTTCTGGATCTATAGCACTGCTCTCTGGTGTTGGAGCAGGGGCATGGGCACTGCGCGCTGTCGCAGGTAGTTTTGGTGGATACTATGGAGGTAAATTGGGGAGAAATATAGGGCAAAAATTGGGAAAAAAATATTTCAACAATCAAAGTGGCAGAAAAGTAGAGAAGATAATTGCATCGTACTCAGAAGGACACATTTCTATTTCTGAGTATCAGAAAAAACTAGAGAAACTAGGACTAAATGCAAACCGTGTCACTGCACTGTGTGCTATTGCGGGCGGAGTCGGTGGAGCACTCGAAGGTGCAAAACTCGAAGGATTTGGCTATGACATCGCACAGCACTACATACATGCCGATGCACCAGTCTATCACCAAGAAGTAAGAGGTTCTTTGCACGAACATCATGCCATTACTCATGATCAAAGAGTTTCTGCTGGTCATACCACGACAGAGTCACCAGATGTTCCTAACGATACTTTAGAGAATCCTGATCCATCTCTACTAGAACAAGACGGTGACAAACTCAACACCTTGACCGTCACCGTAAAAGACGGTAAAGGGCTCATTTCCATGTTCCAAGACGCTCATGATAGATTTACTGCAGAATATGTTCACGATGGAGAAATTGACGCTAGTGCACCAGAAGGAGTAAAAAGTTTTCTTGCAAAATCACCAGTAGAGTGGGCACAAGAATCTGGAGGATACGATATGTCCGCCGACGCGACTGGGGGCAACGGGCTCGAATCCATCCTCGTACAAAAAGGAGCGACTTTGGATATTGATACGCACACTGGATCAATTATTTTTCACAATGGCGCTGATACACAAATAATAGAAGACGGAGATATTTCAACGCCAGTGACTACGCTTGAAGGAAAGTTTATGGACACGAACCACACCGTCGACATTGATCACAGTGTATCTCATCCGCACGTTACCATAGATCGAGGAAATGGTGTCGAAACACCAGAGACTATTTCGTCAAACAGTTCATCCCCGACTGAACACTCTGTTGGTGCTGGCTTTTCCGAAACAGAACATGTGGATCCACATAGTGTTTTTGAAGAAAACGCTGGAAGCGTTGCTTCGGATACTTCTACTTCAGCTGAAAACTTCAACGACCTCACTTCGTCGCTTGCAAAAATATTTTCTATACAGGACACAGAGGCGTATACTACATATATGAAAAATGTATTTACTTCGTTCGATATCTACAGTTTGGATATAGCACAACAAGAACTTTTTGCTCGCACCTACACCGCAGTTGTTGACAACTTGTTTGGGTACGACCTTCCGACAGGAGAACACGTGAGCGGGTTTGAATCAAATACGTGGTTCAACATAAAAGGTGCGTCTTTGGAAGGTATATATAAAACAATTGACAACTCTACTGCTTCTGGAGAACAATTGACTGAGTCTGCCTACACCATCAACGAATTTTTTCGAAAGGATCCGGATGTAAAAATAATTTCTTATATACAAAATCCACCTCCTGCTATGTCATTAGAAACAGCCTGCGCACGACTTGCCTTAGGTGAAAAATAATTATTATATATAGTATGTCAAACGAACTTAAAAATAATATACTCTACGCACTCGATGTTGCAGATTTACCCAAAGATTTACAAAACGATGTTGTAGAAAAAGCAATCGATGGAATTTTCCAAAGTCTTATGATTCATGCATTTACCACTCTTCCTTTGAAAGAGCAACACTCTCTCATGGAAATGCTCGACGCAGACGAACAACAAGAAACTATTTTTTCTTTTTTAGAAAAACATGTCGACGACATACGCGAAGTGGCAGGTACAGCATTACAAAAATATCTCACTGTATAAATACAACTAATCAAAAGACCACCAACAGGTGGTCTTTTGATTTATCTGCTATAATCGAACCAATGATACATATTCTTGAAGGACTGAACCCTATGCAACAACAAGCAGTACTTCACTCTGAAGGACCGCTGTTAATAGTGGCAGGTGCTGGCGCGGGAAAAACAAAAACGATTACACATCGGATTGCGCATCTTATCGAAAACGGCGTTCGACCAGAACAAATTTTAGCTATCACCTTTACCAACAAAGCCGCAAAAGAAATGCGTGAACGCACAGCATCATTGCTGGAAACGGTAGGCGTCTCCACTCGTCCCCATTTTGCAACATTTCACTCTCTGGGAGTGCTTATATTGCGAGAAGAAGGTCATCGACTCGGAATTCCTCGTCATTTTTCAATATTAGACGAAAGTGGGAGCATGAGTTTTATCAAAGAATCTATGAAAAAAGAGAGTATTGATCCAAAACTATATGAACCAAAAAAAATCCGTGGAGTTATTTCTCGAGAAAAAGGATCAGGGCGTACCTGTGAAGAATATTCAAACGAAGTTGGGTCCGGGTTTGGTGATATTGTTGCGTCTATTTGGCGTCAGTACGAGAGACTATCCACCAGAGAACAAGCACTCGATTTTGATGATTTGTTGCTGAAAACATGGCATCTGTTGGACAGATATCCCGATGTACGTGAAAAATATCTCTCTCGTTGGAAATATCTACATGTCGACGAGTATCAAGATACCAATGAACTGCAGTATCGCATTGTCAGACTTCTCACAGGACCTACTCACAATATTTGTGTTGTCGGCGATTCGGATCAAAATATTTACTCATGGAGAGGTGCGAATCTAAAAAATATATTGCATTTTGAAAAAGATTTTCCAGAAACAACAGTAGTGTTGCTCGAAGAAAACTATCGATCCACAAAAAATATTCTTGCTTTCGCTAATGACATAATTAGAAAAAATGAAATCCGTGTTGAAAAAAATCTTTTCACTAACGGAAAAGAAGGTGAGAAAATAACTATTTGTGAATGCTATGACGAACAAACAGAAGGTGACTACATAGCAAAAAAAGCTCAGGAAAAAAATGCGGAAGGTATTGCATATAGCGATATGGCAGTACTGTATAGGGCAAATTTTCAATCACGCGCATTAGAAGAGATGATGCTTCGAAACGGGTTACCGTACCAAGTCCTAGGAACAAAATTTTTTGACAGAAAAGAAATAAAAGATATTCTTTCCTACATACAAGCTTCGTTTGATCCGTCACATATCGGCAATGACATGGCGAGGATTATCAATGTTCCTACTCGAGGGATTGGAGAAAAAACTTTTGAAAAAATAAAAGACGGCGCTTGGGATTTGTTGCCAGTAAAAATGCTTGATAAAGTGCACGCTTTTATGAAACTTTTGGAAAACATACGCGAACGTCACGAAAGTATTCCTCCTTCAGAGCTTATCAAATATATACTAATAGAAAGTGGCCTAGAAAAAACTTTGATAGAGGGAACAGACGAGGACAGAGAAAGACTCGAAAATATTCGTGAACTCGTAACGGTCGCAAGAAGGTATGATGGAGAAACTGATGCACTCATCCACATGCTCGATGACGCTGCTCTCGTGTCCGACCAAGATACTCTTATGTACAGTGAAGGAGGTATACGATTGATGACCATACATGCAACAAAAGGACTTGAATTTAAAGTCGTCTTTATTACAGGCCTAGAAGAAAATCTATTTCCGCATAGCGGATTCGGAGAAAGAAAAAGTAAGGAACAAAATGAAGAAGAGCGTAGGCTTATGTATGTAGCTGTTACTCGTGCAAAAGAAAAACTATATCTCACGCACGCAGGTATACGCTACATTTACGGAACTCGTGAAATACATAGACCTTCTCTATTTTTAGATGAACTGTCCGAAACCCTAACAGAGCACGAATGGCGTTTAACACCAGAAAGTGAATCAGGAAATTACAAGACCATATTTTTAGACTAATGTCCAACAAGGCCCGGCCTTGCGAGTACAGTCACGCTTTTGTATACTGTGTCCATGAAACGTCGTTGTGTATTTGCACCTGGAGAAAGATACCATGTGTATAACCGTGGCAATAGTAAACAAAAAATATTTTTAGATTTCAAAGACTATGATCGCTGTCTGGATTTGTTATACTTTGCAAATTCAAATAGCCCCGTTCGAATGGAAGAAATATTTTCTTTACAACTGAGCCAACGGACAGGCGATGCTTTGGTAGACATACATGCATTCTGTCTCATGCCCAACCATTTTCATCTTTTGTTAACAGAAAAAGAAGACGGCGGTATACAGCGTTTTGTACAGAAGTTCTCTACTGCATATGCAATGTATTTTAACAAGAAATACAAAAGAGCGGGATCACTATTTGAAGGACGGTTCAAGGCACGACATGCAGACAAAGAAATATATCTAAAATATCTTATGTCCTATATTCATCTCAATCCAGTCAAATTACTCCAGTCTGATTGGAAAGAAAAAGGTATTCACAATAAAAAAAATGCTTATCTGTTTGTAAAAAAATACAACTACTCAAGTCTGAAAGAATTTCAGAGTGGTCAGTACCATATATGTACTCCCGTACTCTTTAATACGATATTCAAAACAAGTGCTTCAATAGAAAAAGAACTTTTTACTTGGCTTACCTATGGAAAAGAAACAGAACAAACAATACAATAAAAATTTCACACTGTCCAACAAGGCCCGGCCTTACGGAACCGCAAAGAAATCTTTAGGACAAAATTTTCTGCACTCCGACGGTGCGTTAACAAAAATTATCAAAGCCGGAAAACTTAAAAAAGAAGATATCGTATTAGAAATAGGACCAGGCAGGGGTGCTCTCACAAAAAAACTTCTGGAAACAGGAGTTACCGTATTGGCCGTGGAAAAAGACAACGTACTTGTCCCATATTTGCAAGAGTTGTTTAAAAAGCAAATAAAAAAACAACAACTTCGCATTATACATGCAGACATTTTGGACTTCGATCCAAAAAAATATAACCTGAAAAACAACTCCTACAAACTAATAGCAAATATTCCTTACTACATCACAGGCGCTATTTTCAGAAAATTCTTGGGGAATAGGGTCATGCCGTCCT
>JAGOPB010000030.1 GCA_017992255.1 Minisyncoccota bacterium
ATATAAAGAAAGGACAACCCGTAGCGGTGGGGCGCGAACTTCTAATTCTACCTATTTCCGGTATCAAGTATACAGTAAAGAAAGGTGACACTGTAGAGTCAATTGCAAAAAAATACGGCGGAGATGTGGACGAAATAAAGCTGTACAATGACAATGTTATCGATGGGAAAATTGTTGTAGGAAGTGAGATTATTATTCCAAACGGAGAGATAATAGAAACGGTAGTAAAACCAACTCCTAAAAGTACAAGTGTTTCTTCTACAAAAAAACCGACATCAGTATCTGTCATTTCAACAGATGGATATATTCGTCCGGTAAAAGGGATCATTTCACAATGGTCTCATGATCGCTACCACGCTGTCGATATTGCAGCACCAACAGGTACTTCAGTCTATGCATCGCGAGGTGGCACCGTAATCGCAGCAAAAAATGGATATAATGGAGGATATGGAAACATGATAATTATAGACCATGGTAATGGTGTACAAACACTGTATGCCCATTTGAGTAAATTGTATGTGTCCTATGGGCAAAAAGTAGAACAAGGAGAAAATATAGGAGCTGTAGGTTCTACTGGTCGCTCGACTGGTCCGCACCTTCACTTTGAAGCCAGAGGAAAAACAGGTTTACCTACGTCTCTGTACCAAGGTGCTCCAAGTAAAGCAAAATAATAATTTTATTTTTGATACAACAATCGCTCACACATGTGAGCGATTGTTGTATCTTTTGCATGTATTTTCAAATCAACGTGTACTGATATAGACTAATCATACATCTTTGGACGATATTGGAGTGCTTCGAGAATGTGCCCTGTTTCTACGTGCTCACTATCTGCGAGATCAGCTATAGTACGGGCGAGTTTTATTATTCGATGATATGCACGTGCAGATAGTCCAAGTTTTTTTGCACTTTCGTTGAGAATGTTTTTTGTTTCTTCAGATATGGTCACATAGAGTCCTAAATCTTTTACATTCATGTCTGAATTATTTTTTAGTACTCTTTTGCTAGAAGAGAAACGTATTTGTTGTTTTTTTCTTGCTTTTTCTACTCGAGCGCGAATAGTTTTGGTGTCCTCACCTTCAGGAATATTGTTTCCTAGTTTGGCGTAGTCTACTGATGCAACTTGTACCCATAGGTCTATTCTATCCATAATAGGACCTGATAATTTTCGACGATACCGTGCCAGGTCTGCCGGACGACATGTGCAAATTTTTCCACGAGTTCCTGTGTTTCCACAAGGACAAGGGTTCATTGCCGCTATCAGAATAAAATTGGAGGGAAAAACTGCAGATCCTTTTGCACGAGAAATAGACACTATGTTGTCTTCGAGTGGTTGGCGCAAACTTTCTAACACTCGTTTATCAAACTCTGGAAATTCATCCAGGAATAGTACTCCTTTATGTGCAAGGGTTACTTCGCCAGGTTTTGGATAGGTACCACCGCCTATCATCGATACATAGGACGCCGTATGATGAGGAGAACGAAAGGGTGGTGTTGTCACAAGCACATTCTCCAAAGCTCCGGCTACAGAATGAATGCCGGTTATTTCAAGAATATCATTTCTATCGAGATCTGGAAGTAAACCGGCAAACAGTCTTGCAAGCATTGTTTTGCCGGTACCAGGAGGTCCATACATCGCTATATTGTGTCCACCAGCTGCTGCTATTTCGAGTCCTCTTTTCGCTGATTCCTGTCCTCGTACATCAAAAAAATTTAATAGTGCGTCGGTATTGTTTTGTTCAACTTGTGTTTCTGGTTGAGGCTTTAGTGTAAAAGATTTTTCTTTATTCTCCGGAACAATGTTTTTCATGTCTTCTGTGCGTATATGCTCCACAACTTCTTTGAGTGTCTGTGCTCCGTAGATAGTGATACCAGGAACAAGTGCTGCTTCGATAGCATTTCGTTCCGGCACAAATACTTCCTGCATTCCTTCTCGCTTTGCCATTTCTACGAGGGGCAAGACTCCTTTTATTGGCAACAGTTCTCCGGAGAGCGAAAGAGCTCCAAGAAAAAGTTTTTTATCTACATCCGCGACAAGTGTGCCAGAAGCCAAAAGGTATGCTATTGCGATAGCTAGATCGAAATACGGTCCTTCTTTTCTAATATCACTTGGTGAAAGTGATATAACTATTTTCTCATTTTGGCTTTTTGGGTTTTGGTATCCTGCATTTTTGAGAGCAGAGGATACTCGGTCTTTTGATTCTTCGACTGCCTTGTCTGGAAGACCAACTACGGTAAAAGCATGCAGTGTGTGGGCGCTGATATCAACTTCGATTGTAATAGGAACACCTTTTAGTAATTCCGTTTGAGCTGATGCGGTTTTGGCAAAAGACATATACGTTACTTTTATTATACATACTACAAACAAAACAGATGACCATGTTAGACCGTGAGGTTAGTTCATGTGTGACATGCACGTAGTAGCGGCAGGGTTTGCCAGTAAACGCTCAGTTTCTATATCGTTTTCACAGACAGAACAAACGCCGTAGGTGTTGTCTCCATTGTCGAGCTTAACGAGTGCTTCGTCTATAGAAGCTAGTCGTGGTTCCAAAGCATTCATTGTGCCAGAGCGTTCGTCAAAATCTTCAAACCGGTCAGCCAAATCGTTGTCGTCAGATGCACCTTCTGTGGCTTCAGGAACAGCTTGCCAATCCCCTGTTTTTTTATTTTCAGATCCTATATCAGAAAGCTCACTTTCGAGTAAAGCTTTTTCTTCAAGTAACTTCTTGCGCAATATATCTTTTTGTTCTTGTGTTATCATAAGATAATTGTAACGACTCATAGCAAAAAAAGCAACATCGATCGGAACCATCGTCTAGAAAAAGATTAAAGGGCGCTCATAACTACTTTGTATGTTTCAGGTGATGTAGCCATGATGATAAAACCCTGCGACGTAATACTATAAAAAAAGACAAATTCACCTGCGGCGTTTTTGATACCACGAACATCTGTGTTTGCGACAACACTATCAACAAAAGGAGCAGTGGCATACAACGTTCCACTGATATCGTACTGTGGCAATTCAAACAAAGGAGCCATATCATCGTACAGGGTTTTTTCACTAGAGAGCATGCCAATATAGGAAGTATCGTATGAATCAGATTTGAATACCAAAAAAGGTGAGTTTCCTTCAAGGGTATGAATACCAAGAGCAAAGACAGGACTGAGAGAACGAATGAGTTGCGAAGTAAAATCCAGACCATTGGTTTGTACAAAAGCAGTAGCAGTAATTGGTAGTGTATTATTTTCTGTTATCACTAAAAGCGTCGTACTGTCGAGTTCGTTTCCGCTACTGTGAAGCAGGTCTTGCAGAGATGACTGAATTGCCTCTTTTGATGCACCTGTTGATTGTACAAATGTGCCGTCAATAAGAGTAAAAACGGTGGGTTGAGTTGCTTCTTCTATTGTTTTGGGTGCACGTTTTGCTTTGTAGCCAAAATACAGAGCACCCAGAGCAAGGATTACCAAGACGATGGTGCCGAGAGTAAATGATATATTTCTTTTTGACACTGGATTTTTTGCAATATTTTCTGCGTCTCGACGTTCTTTTTCAGCGAGTGCAATCTTCATGACAGACCCTTGTTTGTCTCGTATTGCTTTTGCCATATCTGATGCGTATGTGCGGATAGATTTGAGTGTATTGGAAGAGACCCCTTCACCTGTTATCTCTGGTGTGATAGAAGTGTCGTTGTTGAGGGGTTCTTTGTTCTCCAGTGGTGGCATGTATGTATTTTAGCATAGAAACTATTGATATGGCCAAAAGTACCGATTACGATGTTGTTTATTTTCAAATCTAGTATACTGGGTATATGTATACTGTTCGATTAGTTCAAGAAAAAGATATGGAAACTTTGGCGACAATAATGTCTGAGACATTTACACGTGCCGACGCAGAGAAACCTTGGGATAAAGAACACTCACTGAAGTATTTATCATATTGTATGAAAACACAACCAGATCTTTTTTTTGGTGCTTTTGATGAAAATCAAGATAGTGTTGGTGCGATTGCTGGACATATAAAACCGTGGAGAACAGCACATCGATGTACGGGTGGAGTTCTGTTTGTTACTATTCCCCACCAAAAGCAAGGAATTGCAAAAATGCTTATCAAAAAATTGATGACTGAGGCAATAGAAAAATATAATGCGACCTCTTTTGAAGCAGTTACTTTTGCAGGCAATGAATTTCCGTTGACATGGTATGAAAAGATAGGGATTGTTGCTGATGAAGATGCTGTCCTTATAAAAGGAAAATGCGCAGACATACAGAGCAAGCTTTCTCATAAATGAGAGTTCAGATAGTATGAAAATGTTTCTTGAAATAAACTTTAAAAAATCTAAACGAGATTGCTTGAAATAAAGACATTGTTATGATGACTAAAAAAAAGCCAAATAATTTTGATAAAAGATTTGATATTGTTGGGTGTTTTCTAAAGTATGATGGAAAATTTTTACTTTTACATAGACACGCTCATAAAAGCCAAGGCAATACTTGGGGGCTGCCCGCAGGAAAAATGGAGAGCCATGAAACTCAAACACAAGCAATACTCCGTGAGATACAAGAAGAAACAGGTCTAACTATTTCTGAAACCTCACTACAGTATTGTGATTCTTGGTATGTTCGTGATGGGGATTTTGATATACAGTGGCACGTGTTTTCAATAGTGTTAGATACCCAACCAATGATAAACATTCATTCGTATGAACATTCAGAATATTGTTGGGTAACACCCGAAGAAGCATTACGCATGAACCTCATACACGATTTATCTGAAACGATTAAATTACTGTATCTACTATAATAAGGTTGTAAAGTGGAAAATTTATACTTTCGGGTTTTTTATAAAATCCGCTTGGCGTGCTTTTATAGAGAGAGAGATTCGTCCACGCTCCTTGTCCACAGCGAGTACCTTGACCGGCACTTTTTGTCCAACTGCGAGTACATCAGCAACTTTTTCCACACGAAAACCAGCTATTTCAGAGACATGCACCATACCTTCTGCGAATTCTGATAGTGCAACTATTGCGCCTACTTCTAGTATCTTTATCACAGTCGCTTCTGTTTCATCGCCCACTTTCCATTCATGGGTCATGCCTTTAACAATCTCAATTGCAGATTCTGCAGCACCATTTTTTCCTGTGGCAAATACGGTTCCGTCGTCTTCAATAGTTATTTCAGCACCAGTTTTTTCACGGATAGCGTTTACGGTTTTTCCACCACTTCCGATAATCATGCCGATCTGCGAAGGGTCGATTTTTGTCGAAAGGATTTTTGGAGCATGTGGTGATATATCTGCACGAGGTGTTGGTATTTCTTTGAGTAATGCTTCTAGTATGTGTAGACGGCCCTTTTTTGCACTCTGTAATGCATCGGTGAGAATAGCCACTGGTATTCCTCCAACTTTTATATCCATTTGTATCGCGGTGATGCCGTCTTTGGTTCCTGCGACTTTGAAATCCATATCTCCGTAATGATCTTCGGGTCCTTGAATATCAGTAAGCAGTTTGTAGTTTTTGTTGTCTGAGGTGTCCATCATAAGTCCGATAGAAACACCCGCAACGGGAGATTTGATAGGCACACCTGCATCCATGAGTGCTATGGTTGAAGCACAAATAGAAGCTTGTGATGTTGATCCGTTTGACGCGACTGATTCTGAAACGATACGGATTGTGTATGGAAATATATCTTTTTTGGGCATGACGGGAACCAAAGCTTTTTCAGCTAAAAAGCCATGTCCCATTTCACGACGACCAGTTGATCCGACGCGACCTGTTTCCCCTACAGAATATGGAGGAAAATTGTAATGATGCATAAAGCGTCGTTCGTATTCACTTTCCATACCATCTACCATTTGTGTACCGTCAGGTCCGCCAAGTGTGAGTACCGAGAGTACATGAGTTTCTCCACGATAAAATATACCAGAACCGTGTAGAACTGTTGAGATACCTCCTGCCTGTGCAAAGAGTGGTCTCACCTCGTCAAACGCGCGCAGGTCTACTCGTTTATTTTCTTTTAGTGCTCCTTCGTGAACCATGGCATCAATAACTGTTTCTCCATAGTCACGCCCAGCCGCACATAGTGCGCTGTCATCCGGGTACGTTTCATCCAACAATGTGCTCCATGCGTGTTCTGCTTCGTGAATATTTTTTTTACTATCTACTCCAAAGAGTCCTGCGGAAAGAGCCGGTACTATTTTTTCTGCAAAAAGATTTTTTGTTTCTTCGGTAACTACTGGAGCGGTGTAGACTATTTTTTCTTTTCCAATTTCACTCGCAATAGACTTTTGCCAATTTTCTATAAAGGTTATTTCAGACACCGCAAGGTTGAATTTTTCTGCAACAAGATCTTCGTTTGCTTCAAATGTCATCGCCTCTATCATATTGATGGCATTTTTCTTTCCACACACAGTGAGGTCAAAGTCGTAGATACCGTCTGCTGTCTGCGGTGCGTATCCGTTTAATACAATATCGGTAGTTCCTTGCACTCGAGTCAGAGCGACACATCCGATAGGTCCATCCCACGGTATATCAGATACATGAAGAGCAAGTGATGCGGCATTTACACCAAGTATTTTTGGGTCGGCACCACCAACAGCAATCACTGTTACTATTACTTGTACGGCATTTTTCATCGAGTGGTCGAAAAGTGGACGCAGTGTACGGTCTATCATACGACAAGTAAGGATTGCCTGATCACTTGGACGGCCTTCACGACGCATGAACTGACTACCAAGCAGTTTGCCTGATGCATAAAATTTTTCTAGATATTCGACCGTAAGATTGAAGTATCCAGGATTGCTTTTACCGTCTTTGGACATACACGCGGTCGCCATGACTACTGTGTCGTCACATTTGAGTATGACAGAGCCGTTTGCTTGTTCTGCTAGATTTGAAAAAAGAGCGGTGACTATTTTGCCTCCAACTTCCACAGTAAATTCTTTCGTATGCATAGATATATATGAGAGATCTTCAGACTTTAGTATTGTACAACGATCGTACGCAACTACGTGTCCAAAGACCTCAGTTAATTTGATAACACACAGAGATTAACATAAATAAAGAAAAAAGAAAGAAACATTGATAGTGTGTGGGTTGTAAATATATATGGATCAGAAAAATAATTGTTTATTTTTGAGCAAGTTTTTCTTTCAATAAAGCCACAAATGGGATATCACTTGGATCACAGTGGTGATACAACCCAACATACAAACTAACAAATTCGATACTTTCCATCAATAAAAACACTTCCTCTGACCACGTAGCGGATGTGCGACCAAACGAAAGTGTCTGGATACCCGCCTTTTCGACAAGCTCGCGCATAATAGTAAAACGTATTGCATTGCGCTTGTTATAAAACCTCGATTCGACAAACACAAATACGAGGTTTTTTTTGTTTGTTGCGGGGTTGCGTAGAGCTTCTAGTAGGTGGTGGTTCACCTCTGGTATTTCATGATAGGTAGCAAACGTCTTTCCTGTTTCATTTAGTTGGTTTTGAAAAAAGTGTGCTACTTGAGCAAGATGTTCAGAGCCGACAATAACGGGAATTTTCTCTACAAGAGCTCGAGCAAGTTTGGCTTCCATGCTTTCATCGTCCAGAGGAGAAAAAAAGTTTTTTTCAAAAGCGGTAAATATTTCCTGCATAGGAATTTTTTGATTTAAAAAATCAAGCGTTTCAAAAATACCAATAAGTGCACCTAGAATAAAACCAACAGCAAAACGAGGTTGGCGACACGGATTGTTTGTTTCATCTATTGTACATACAGGAGACTGGGCTCGCAGGAGTATATCAGCGAGCTCTCCTCCCAAAGTGACGCCGAGACATTTGGCGCCAGAGAGCAGAGCACTCTCTGTAGAAGCGAGAGTTTCTTCGGTGCCACCAGAATAACTAAGTCCTACAAATAAGGTGTTGCTATCAATATATGAAAGTGATCCATAACGATTCCAAACTGCGCTTGGTTTTTTCAGTATATTCCACGAACGCAAAATATGTGCAGGAAGTGCAGATCCTCCCATACCCCCAAAAACAATAGTATCGATTTTTTTGTACTCGTCTGGGATGTGTAGTTGCGATCCTCTTGTGTAACCCTCCTCACATTGTTTTTTGAACAACTCTATAGACGAGAGAACGTTGTTGGAATCATATTCTTTTGAAAGTTCAGTAAGTGTTTTCATATATATATACTAACATATTTAGCTGTGTACAAAAAAACATCACTGTTTCAATTGACGGATATGCAATTTTTAAGTATAATGAAATAAAAAAATATGGGCTCTTTTAACCCCTTAACTAGGACACTTCAATACTTTTAATTGTAACTCATTCGCTGACCTAAATCCAATTACTTTTCTAGGAACAGTATTCAAAAAGGTTTGTATAGTATGTAATTCTTTTTGAGAGATTG
>JAGOPB010000031.1 GCA_017992255.1 Minisyncoccota bacterium
CATCTGATGGCAAACTCGTATCGTGGACAAGCTCTTTGACGTTGACTTCATCGAGCACTAGATCCACATACTCCGGAGAAAGGCCGAGTTCTCCAACAGAGAGTCGAGCGAGCGGTTGACGCACTTTGATACCTGCTTTTTGTCGAGCTTCTAGACCGCGTGATACTATCGTGCGTACTTTTTCCATCGTGTCTAGATACATAGCTTCATTTACTTCTTCGGCCACCGTTGTCTGTATTCCCCAGGATTCCAAATGTACGGATTCAAGCGCACTCCCTCCAGTCACGGCGAGATATAAATCTTCTGCATACAGTGGAGCAAAAGGTGCCATGCATTTTGAAAGCTCAAAAAATACGTATTTGGTAGTTGCCAGCGCATCTTGTTTGTCTTGTTCATCGTCTCCTTTGTATCGGTCGCGCGAACGACGTATGTACCACGTAGAAAAATCATTTATAAAATCTTTTAATGCTCGTGTTGGACGAAATGGATCATACGCATCGAGTGCTGTTGTCGTTTCACGTATTAGTTTGTGTAAAAGAGCAATAATCCAGGTATCGAGAGGTTCAGTGCTTGCACGAGCTCTTTTGACAAAATCTTTTTCCTCAGAAAGTCCGTCTTTGTATGTTTCAAAAAATACATAACAATTGGAAAGCAGACCAAATACTTTACGCGATAAATCTTCGACTGTTTTTTCGTCATAGTTTTTTGAATCTCCTGGTTGAGTGACAGAGTACATCCACAAACGCAGCGTGTCGACACCGTACTTGTTTATTTGCTCCCATGGATCCACCACATTGCCGAGTGATTTGGACATTTTTTTTCCGTCTTTGTCTAATAAGTGTCCCAAACAAACGACATTTTTATATGGCGTACCTCGTTCTAGAAGTACACCTTCTGCGAGCAATGTGTAGAACCACCCGCGCGTCTGGTCAATCGCCTCAGAGATAAAGTCAGCAGGAAATGCGATATCTTTGAGCCAGTCCTGTATATCAGTTCTCTGATCTGCATTTTGTGCATATGGCATGGCACCAGAATCCATCCACACATCAGCAACCTCACGCACTCGACGCATTTCTTTGCCTGATACTGGCGAGATGAGTACCACCTCGTCTATAAATGGTCTGTGAGGATCTAGTTCGTACTGTTCGTTATGGGGTAAGTGAGATAACTTAAACTCCACACACTCACCCTCTTTTGGTTCATACCTATCTACAATTTCTTTTGATTTCACTTTATTGGAGAGCTCTACTAACGTAGCTACTACTTCCAACATAATACCGTGGGAAACAAAAAGAATATTTTTATTCTTGTACTCTTTTTCATATCTATACAAACAGTCTCCTATACGTTTTTTTGCATCTTGATTACTTTCACCGCCTGAGAGTTTTTCATCAAAAGCAGGGTTCTTTGAATTTTTATATTCTAAAAACTCATCGAACTGTTTTCCATGAAAATCTCCCCATATAAGCTCACGAATACTGTCGTCTACAATGAGCTGATCTCCCGAAAGTTCCAATTCTTTCATGATGATGTCCGCCGTTTCTCGAGTGCGAATAAATGGAGACACAACTACAATATCTATTTTTTTATCTTTCAGTATCTCAGCACTTTTTTTAATTTGTTCTTTTCCATTTTCAGTAAGATGGTACGGGTCATGCGGATCAGAACTACAAATACGTGCTATGTTGTGATCTCCTTCTCCATGTCTCATGGCAAAATACGTGTTACCACTTTTTTGTGCATGTGCGTTTAGCTGTTTATACGAATCAACCACCAACGTTTCTTCACCGTCTTCTGTTGTCCATATCGGTAGTGGTGTTCCCCAATACCGCTCACGTGATATAGCCCAATCTTTTGCATCTTTGAGCCATTCGCCCATACGTCCATCACGAATATGCTCTGGTTCCCAATTTATTTTTTGATTTTCAGAAACAAGTTCACTACGAAGACTCGACATGCGAATATACCACGAGTTTCTCGCATAGTAGATAAGAGGAGTTTTGCATCGCCAACAATGGGGATAGCTGTGTTCGTATTTTTCTTTTTTGAAAAGTAGATTTTTTTCTTGTAAATATTTTAATACCACAAGTGATGTCGCAAGCCCATTGTCTTCTCTGTCTTTTGCAGGTAATCCTGCGAGCTCGCCGGTACCTGCTATAAAGTGTCCTGTTTCATCGACGAGATGGAATTTGGGTAACCCCACGGCAGAGCCAAGTTCGAAATCTTCTTGTCCATACATGACTGCTGTGTGTACTATACCCGTTCCGTCTTCGGTGGTAACAAAATCTGCTGGATATACTTTGTACGCTTTGGAAAGTGCTTCTGCTTTTAAACTTTCAGCTCCCAGCTTTTCGGATACATACGGATAGAGTGCTTCATACGAGAGGCCCACTATATCAGATCCTTTATATTTTTCTACTATTTTATATTCACCTTCTACGATAGAGAGACGAGTTTCAGCAAGTATAAAAAATTCATCGTCTCTTTTTATTTTTACATATTCCATATCAGCACCTACTGCAAGCGCCACATTCCCTGGCAATGTCCACGGTGTCGTCGTCCACGCGAGTAAGTAAGTATTGTCACCAACCTCATCTGCATTGATCTTTTGTCCAGGAGTAAGTTTGAATTTTGCTGTTACGGACAAATCTTTTACATCAACATACGCTTCTGGCTGACCGAGTTCGTGCGACGAGAGTCCTGTTCCGCACCGAGGACACCACGGTACCACTTTATAATCTTTATAGAGTAGTCCACGTTTGTTTATATATCCTATTGTTTTCCAGACAGTCTCGATATAGTTCGGTGTATAGGTGTAGTATGAATCATCGAGATCTACCCAGTAGCCGATACGCTCGGTAAATGCTCTCCATACATCTATAAATTCGTGCACACTTTCGCGACATTTTTGATTGAATGAAGCTATACCATACTCTTCTATTTTTTTCTTGCTATCGAGTTCTAAATCTTTTTCTATCTTGAGCTCTACTGGCAGTCCGTGCGTGTCCCAACCTGCTTTGCGAGGTACACGATATCCTTGCATAGTTTTGTACCGAGGAAAAAGGTCTTTGAATGCACGCGACTCTAGATGGTGAATACCCGGCTTGCCGTTTGCTGTCGGTGGTCCTTCATAAAACACATATTCGCCTTGCGGGCTTTCTTTTTCTAATGTCTTATTGAAAATATCATGTTCTTTCCAATATGCGAGAATCTTTTCTTCGCGTTGCGCGTGTCCTGATTTTTTTGTTTGTTCTGACATAGTTGTTTGTGAATAATAAGTCGTCCAATCGATTTGGATTTTCTTTTATTTAAAAATAATAAAAAAACTCGCCCGTAGAAAGAATCAAAATAAAAATGATTATTTCCAAGGGCGAGTTTTCACACGCGGTACCACCTTAGTTTTCCTCTGTGTAGAGTTCTCTACACAAGGACTTGTTCACAGCTATAACAGGCTTACCTGCTCGATTCTAGATAACATGAGTTATTTCTTCCGAGAGCTCCGGGGTGATAACCCCTTCAGTGCTCGTTGTACCAGTATACAATATATAAAATAAAAAAAAAGCCCATTTTGAGTGGGACTTTTTACATTAGCATTTTTTTATTCTCGATTGTTCAGTACTTCATCCACAAGTTCTATACTCATGTTTTCGAAATAAATAATTTTTTTAAAGAAGTCAACAAGACCAATTTCGTTTCCCTTCCAAGATTGTTTTCTGTAATAAAACAAACCCTCTAGAATTGTTTCTTTGTCAGCAGTTGAAACCAAAATGATTTTTGGCAGGATAAACCCTTTAATTTCTTCCTTTAGTTGTAACAACCAGTGAATTTCTTCAAAAGCAGTTGTTGCTGTTTCTGGAAACCAGTAATCAATAATAATCAAAGAAGTCTTTTTTATATCCCACATGTCTTGTACCTTTTTTCTATGAACAACATATTCATAGATTTTTTTTCCAAATGAGTGCTTGTTGTATAAAAACAGAGATGTATACAAATCTGGAACAGATTCAACACAAACTTTAATAGCAGAATATAGTTCTCTGTTAGTAGTTACTACCATTATTTTTTTCATAGATTTTTTTTCTCATACTACTCCTATGGCTACACAAAAGCAACAGGATCAATAAACTCCCCCAGTATCACAAAAGTATATATTTTGTTTATACAAAATTATTAGCATTACTTTATATAGTTCAGTTTCTGTTACCATAGCACTGTACTACCATACACCATATCCGTCGGAACCTTTTTTTTCAAAAAATATCATATTATGTGGATTGCTAGAAACATGAATATCCATCTCACCTGTTTGTATCTCTATTGCTCCATTGTCTCCTAAAAAAATGTAATGTTTATCAGCGTAAACGACAGACACTATACGCTCACCTGAAACTAGCGTGTGGTCTATTTTTTCCACCCTCATTTTATCCAGATCTGTCCCGACTGCCGTATTTTCAATTTGAGTGTCGAATTCACCTTGCAATCTGCTCGCAGTATATGAAAAATATTTTCCTTCAACGGATTCTAAGCTTCGCTCTAACAACACATACGCCTCTGTCGCAGTAGAAACGGGCGGCGCCTTTTGAAGTAATTCAAAAAACTCTTGTACTCTTTCGTATTTTTTTGGTATATATTTTTTTATAGGATGTATTTGTTCATTCATACTCTACATTTTTTGAGGCACGTCGATACCAAGCATCCACAAACCTCGCGACAGTGTATTTCTCATAGCGTCTACCACAAGCAAGCGCGCGGAAGATGCCTCGTGGTCATCATCAAGTATTTTTCCTTGGGCATACCAAGTATTGAAATTCTGTGCAAGTTCAGTGAGGTATGTGACAAGGTAATGTGGAGCCCACTCATTTTGTGATTTCAAAACTATTTCAGGAAAACGTGCTATTTTTTTCTCTAACACGTCTGCTCCAAAAACCGCAACTGGTATCTGGGTGGGAACGATTCCTATACTGACACCCTTTGCAAGTAGCGACCGTGCACGCACGACAGTATATTGTAAATAGGGACCACTATCCCCTTCAAACGAGAGAGAAGTATCTGGATCAAAATTTATATTTTTTCCTGCTTGGGATTTCAAAATAACATATTTGATAGCACCTAATCCAATCACTTGTGCAGTTTCTCTGTCTATATCAGGATTTTTTTCTATTACCTCTTCTACTACAGCACCCACCACCTCTTCGACCAGCGGTACCCCTCCAAGACGCGAAGACATTTTTTTTCCTTGGAAACTCATTCGTCCATGATATCGGTGTAGACTTTTTTCTGACCACTTTTTTTCTACATGTTCTGCTGCATCGAGAACGACAGCAAAATGTGTGACCTGCTGTGCATCGGTAATAAAAAGAGAAAAATCTGGATTGTATGTGTCGAACTTTATTTTAAGCAAGCCAATATCTTTTGCTTCATATGTAGGATTGCCCTGACTATTTAGAAATACCGAGGTGTGGAGTTTTTTGGATTCCTCTGGTGTGTACACCACCGCTCCTTCGCTTTTGGTAAATACTCTTGGAGTGTTTTTTTCTACAATTTCTTTACCTACAATTCCCGCATCACTCTCGTATATATATGCATCAAAATGAGAACCGAGCGCGGTGGTTATCTCTACAAAATATTCCATATTTATAGTTTTGCACATAGTGAACAATTTCAATTCTAGTGAATCAACTCCTGCGTAAAGGTGGTCTGCTATTTCTTTTACTCGTTGATGGACTCTCTCATCCTCTTCATACCTCTTTACGCCAGCAACATATGCATCGCCTAGTTCTCCAACGGAAAGTTCTCGTTTCGGATTATCTGAATACTTTTCAAGTAATATAAAAATAGCTTTTGCAACTCCAAGAGAAATATCTGAGGGAAAAGATACGGTGGTTACAGTAGCAGATGAATCTTGCGCGAGGCGTACTATGGACTCACCTATTGTATTGTTCATCAAGTGTCCAATATGAAATGGCTTGAATAGGTTTGGACTAGAATGTTCGATAAGTATTTTTTTATCTTTATATAGCAAACTTCTTCCCCATTGTGGTGTCACAGCAAGAGCGAGCACCTCTGTAAAAACCGTTCGTGCTACATAAAAATTTATAAACCCTACTCCAGCAATTTGTATGTCACTGATACCAAGGTTTGATCTCTCCTCATTCTGAAGGTTAGATTTCAAATATTCTACAATTCTTTCTGCCAAGGCGCGTGTACCTCCTTCAAAATTCAACTTTTTTGCATACACCATTGCTACATTGGTCGAATAATCTCCATTTTTTTGATCTGCTGGACGCTCTAGTGTGACAGTTGCATTAGAAATACCAAAGATCTCGAGCGATTGTTGTATGAGTTCTGAAAGCGCGTGTTCCATGAATACGTGCATTGTAGCATAAAAAAAGTCGACTATGTGTCGACTTAATACTTATTCCATTTCTGATATAATATTTTTGTACAATCTGAAAAAGTCTTGTGCTTCATCAGTCTTTGACCTAATCCCAGTATAGAGTCCGTACAAAGTATTCCACCGTTTTAGGTGTTTTCTTTTTCTGCATACAAAAGAGGTCAACACTCTTGCGGGAAGCACGGGATATTTTTTTTTAAAATACATGAGAAATATACCTCTACAGTGTGTGACCTTTATGGTACACAAATCAGAAAATATATCCTCCTTTGATATTTTCGTATATTCTTCCAAATACATGTACATTTTTTTTATTTCTTTAAACACTCTTTTGTGCAGGTATAGATACTTTTTCATTTTTGCGTCAGTATCCCACTTTATGAGTTTGTAATTTTTCTTTATTTTTTCAAAATCATCGAGTCGTTTAATATATTCAGTCTCAGTTTTGATTTTTAAATAAATCACTGAAAGAAAATATCTATAATAAACATTGTATCTTTTCGATTTTCCCCCTATAAACGGAGTATTATGTTTTTTATTTTTTAGGAAGAGAAAATTTTCAGTACTAAAATATCTTTCAAAAAATACTGTGAAAGCATCGGATGTTGAAAATTTATTTATGGCTGTCAACAGTGCCCGTCCGACAATGTGTTGGAAACTCCCTGGTTTGATAGGTCTGTCTTTACATAAATGCAAGTATGCAAATAAATGCGGATACTTTTTATCAATGCACACAGAAAGTGTTTCAAACACACCTTCAATGAACTCAGGATTCGGATTTTTATTTTCGTCAAAATATTTATATCGACGATTGCTTTCGTACATCTGCGGAGTGCCGAGACTTACTATGTCTGGCTCTCCAATAATATTCATTTTTAAAACAGGCATAATCTGATTTTTTATAGGTATAGCATGCCTGAATTTTTTGTAAACCTTATTTTTTTCCTGTACTCCCAAATGAACCATCTCCTCTAGCAGTATCAGAAAGTTCCCGAACTTCCTGAAGTTCACAAATTGCTACTGGATATAGTATAAGCTGAGACACTTTGTCACCTTTTTCTACTGTATAGGACACATCGGACAAATTTACCAGATGCGTATTGTATTCACCTCGATAACCTGCATCAAAAACTCCCCCCATTGTATGAAGCCCTGCTTTTGAAATACTCGATTTGTCCTTCACGATCGCAGCATATCCAACAGGAAATTCGAGGGCAAATCCATGCCAAAACCTGTGGTGTCCCATGGGAGGTATCGTGACATTCTCCATTGCATACATATCCATTCCTACATCCCCTGGATGAGCGTACGAAGGTAGTTTTGCTTCTTCTTTAAGTCGTTTGATTTTTATTTTCATATAATTTTAGATATATTTCTTTTATAAAACCTAATGATCGTTCAAAACTAGGAATAAATTCTTTGGGACTTTTTTGAAACCATGTTTCAAGATCTCTTATATTTACCCATCTGAGCTCTGCTACTTCATCATCCTGCTTTCGAAGCTCTCTCTCTCTCTCTCGAATTTATTAGTACATAATATCGCGAACACCAACGTCGAGTATTTTCTGTTTCATAAAAATACTTCGACACAAATATAGGCTCAACATCGATCAAACCTATCTCTTCCTCTGCTTCTTTGACAACGGTATCGTCATA
>JAGOPB010000003.1 GCA_017992255.1 Minisyncoccota bacterium
CCGAGGCTCATATTTCCAGAAATAACAAAGTGTCCTCCCAGTACCAAAATGACAAGCATTCCAAGATTGGCAACAAATCCTATTACGGGAATCAAAGCTGCAAATAAGTTGAGTATTTTTAGTCCTACATCTCTCGCTTCGGTGTTTGCATGAGAGAATTTTTTACTTTCTTTGCTTTGTGAGTTCAGTACTCGTATCAACGCTGACCCTAGCACACTCTCGTTTATTACCTTATTGAGCCAATCTATAACTTCCCTACTTTTTGTCATCAATACTCCTACTTTCCTAAAAATTACAAAAAACAAGATACCGATTATGGGAATCACGCACAACACAGCGAGAGCCAATTTCCAATCTATCGTTATCAAGAAAATTCCCGCCCCTACTATAATGACTATTGCCGAGATAAGTGAAGCGATGGCTTGTCCAACAAACATTTTTATTGAATCTATATCTGAGGTTAGATTGGTAAGCAGTCGAGACGGGGTTACTTTTTCGATAAACTCATAACTTTGGTTTGAAATTTTGTCTGCTATAGTGTTTCTGAGGTCTCTCGCAACTCTTTCAGATGCAATCGTTTGAACTATACTTTGCAGATAGGTAAGTATAAATATACCGACAATTATCGCGCCAAACTCAAACACAAGAGTCCTCATAACAAAAAACTGTTGCATATATGAGTCGATGCTATGAGAAATAATTTTCGGAATGATAAGCCCTAAACCACTAACTCCAATAGAAAGTAGTGCCAAAAAAACAATTTGTATCACATAAGGGCGAAGTAGAAAAAAAATACTCGAGGTTTTGTTTTTTTTGTAAGTATCATTTTTCATAGTATACGAATATTTTTCTTTTTGAAGAGAGGTATATTTTTTCTTTGGATAAACTATTCAAAAAATATATTCCATATCAAATAGGTAAGCATAGTATCAAACATGAGTTTGCATGTCAAAATACTTGGAATGTAGAAACAAAAAAAGGGTGTTTTTTCAGCAAAGAGTGCGTCAAAAAACGATGAGTTCCCTAATAGTGCGCGAGAGAGGACTTGAACCTCCACACCCGTAAGGGCACATCCACCTCAAGGATGCTTGTCTACCAATTTCAACACTCGCGCAATTTACTGTGTATGAACAAAGAAATACTAACACTCTCACCCTGTAAAATCAACACAATAAAATCCTCCATGTATGGAGGATTTTATTGTGTTGATTTATGATGCAGGTTCTTCTTCTTTTGTAGTTTCTTCTGTTGTTGTATCTACAATTCCTTTTGCTACTTCTTCTGCATTTTCTGCGGACTCGCTATTTTCTATTACTACATCATCTGTATTATCTTCTGTATTTTCGTCTGCGTCAAGTAATTGATTTCCGGTAAATGCCGACATTTTCATTCGTTTTCGAATTGCTTTTGCTGCTTTGTCTCGTATGAAATACAATTTGCTTCGACGAGTAATTGATCGTTTAATTATTTCAATTTTTTCTATCGATGGCGAATACAGAGGAAAAATACGCTCTACACCAACACCGTTTGAGATCTTTCTCACCGTGATAGTTGCGCCAATAGTGGTACCGTGTTTTCGAGCAAGAACAAGACCCTCAAATGCCTGAAGACGTGTTTTTCCTTTATCGACAATCCTGATAGTTACCTTGATGGTATCACCTGAGCGGACGTCAATACGCTTTCTTTCTTCCATTTTTACCGGTGATAACCGGATTGCTGTCGTCGTTGTCATAATGGCCTACAGATTAGCATGAATTTGTGCGTTACGCAAGGCCAATTCAAAATCTTCTGGGTAAGGTGCTTCTACTGTTCTTTCGACACCGTCTGGTGTTTTAAAAGAAACAGACCGAGCATGGAGAGCTGTTCTTTTGAAGCCAAGTATCTGCGGGTTTTCTTTTGCATAAAGAGAATCAGAAACTATGGGGTGGTGCAGATATTTCATATGCACACGAAGCTGGTGTGTCCGTCCTGTTTTTGGACGCAGTTCTACAAAGGAATACCGTTTCCACTCATTGGATAACGATTCGTCCATACATCGATCAAGTACTCGATACAGGGTCACTGCTTCTCTTTTCTCTCCACGTGCGCCTCTCTGGGACGAATATGCTCGAAAATCACGTGCACTACGACCAATGGGTGCGTCTATAGTGCCGAATTCTTTTTTTGGATGACCGTATATAAATGCATGATACACTTTGGTTATCTCTTTATCTAAAAATTGTTGTTTCAAATATAAGAAACATTCTTGCGTCTTAGCAACGATCAATACCCCTGTCGTGTCAGTATCTAACCGATGTACAATGCCTGGGCGAATTACTTCTTTTCCTCCTATAACCATTGGTTCTCCAACGGTACGGATAGCAGGAAACTGTTCCGCCAACATATCAGAAAGTGTCATGTCCGTGTGCTTTCCGTCTGGGTGCACCATTTGACCAGCTGGCTTGTTGAAAACAAAGACATAGGTATCTTCGTAGAGAATTGTAGGAAGTGCGACTTTCATAGGGACACTATACACTATATATATAGAAATTAGAAAACTTTAACTCCCCTCGTTTGAAAATAGGTTAGTTCGTTTAAGGTGCCCCCGGCAGGAATCGAACCTACAATAACGGCTTAGAAGTCCGCAGTTATATCCATTTAACTACAGGGGCAATACGAAGAGGACCACAGTGTACCTGTGCGTTTATATTACCACACTCGAACATTTTTTCGAAAGAAATGAATACCAGCGTTCCCCGCGCACTGAAGCGCCACCACGCGAAGCGCGGTGCTTCTGCTGAAGCAGAAGTGCGGGGAAACGCTCAATGCAAATGCGGTCTCGGTTTTGCGAAGCAATTTTGCGGGAGGAGGATTCGCAAAACCGAGACTGATTTTTTGAAAAGTTTTTTGGGCTGGGCTTCCGCCCCGCAGGAGGGTGCGGGAGGAATGTGGGGCGGATTTCTTTTTTTGGCAGGCGGGCATTAAGAAAGAAAATACAGAATATTGAAATCTCGGCAAAACCGAGATGCCGAAATTAGTTTGTGCTTGACCCACCCTCCCGTTCGCGCACAAGATTGCTCCCTTGAAAAATAAAAAAGTCCAATCATTTCTGATTGGACTTTGAATGTTGAATACCTAAACTATTTTTCCTCAAGACTAGGTATCATTTTTTGTTCTTTTCTGGCAAGCTCGCAAATTTTATCGTATGCTTCCTGCCAAGTAATTCTTTTGCCTTCCTTAATCCCGTTTTCCTTAAAATATTTTTTGTAGTTTCCATAATCCATATCTTCAAAAAAAAGCTTTGTTGTCTTTTTCAAAAGTGGCATAAATACCATCAAAGTCAGTTCTGCCTTCAATTGGGGTTATTTCAACAATAAAAATATTTTTGTTTTCTGGGTTTTCAAATTGGTCGTCAAAAAGTGTTGTGTCAAATGCAATACCGTTTACATCCTTACCAAACAAATCTATTGTTTTTGTAAAGGTTAAAAAGGTTTTTCCATTTGCAAAAGGTATTTTAGCAATCGCTAAAATCCATTTAGACAAGTTGCTTTCGTAACTGTCGGTATTGTCGAATTTTTGCTCTTTTGGCTTCATTTATTTATTTTTTAATTGTTCCCAGACACTATAGCATATACTTCTTGACAAGTCAAGCGTATTCTGCTATAATGTCCGCAGTTCTTTTAAATACTGTTTCTGACCATTTTAGTTGTTTTGGCTTTATACAAGTGAGTATAAAGTAATCAATCTATCCTAAAAATAAAACAATTTAAAATGGAAAAACAAACAAAAAACTGGTGGGTTGTATTTGCAACCTGTAATGTGCAAACACGTGGAGACTTTGACATGCCTGTAATTTACGACCATTGCAAGTTAGCAAGTGAGTTTGTAACTGAAACAGAAGCCGTTGAATTAGCTTGCAGTTATGTGGCGATAGTTTGCGGACATGCAATTGGAAAACCGGCACAATTTACTGATGAGCCAAATGAATTTGTACAGAAAATGCTACAAGAAATAAGACGTGGCATAGTGTACGAAGATGAGCAAAACAGTGTATATGTAGACCGCGATGGTGGTAGTATTAGTTTTGATTGTGCAGGGAGGTACGAAAGTGATTATGGCCTTTACATAGAGTTTAAAGTGCAATTACAGTGTTTGGACTTTGACGGTAAAAGAAATTTTGCCAAAGAAGTTAAGGTTGCAAGAACGCTTGCAGAAAAACTAACCAGTTAGGACTTTGCAGGAGAGAAAATTTCTCTCCTGCTCATTATTCAGCTCATTAAGAAATTAGTGATCTGATAGTGAATTGTTCTTTCAAATTTAAATTAACAAAACATGTGGAAAATATCCATATTGTCGATGTTGGTTTGTTTACTGCTTTTAGTAGCATATTATTTTGGAGGCATTACAGATATGTATGCTTTTAAGATAATATTGTACACATTTGGAGGTATGTTTGTACTTTCAACTGGCTACGGCATATACGAGCTAAACAAAGACAAGGGAAAAGTCCAAACAAAGCTCAGTGAACAATAGTAACTGATGCCTCTGGCTCTCGTTTGCAGAGAATAACGCAAATTTTAGTTTTAGCGTCTATCAAAAGACAAGTTTCTAAAAGCTCTATTGAGTGAATAAAAACTTTCCGTTGAATTGTTTTAAAATGCGCGCTTATGCGGGTATCAATTGTTTTTCTTTAACAAGTTAAAACAATTTCAAAATGGAAAAAGTAAAAATTTTAGTCTACGAGCACTATATACAGTGTTTTAGTGGAAGTGAACTTGGCACACGCAGATTTGCGGAAGTTTACCAAGAAAGTTTTGTAACGGCATTACTTAATTTGGATAATTTATTACCCAAAGATGAGGATGAAAAACAGGCTGAAGATGACTTAAAAAAAGTTGTTGAAAACCTAAAGAACATGCCACCTGATTATTACACTGACCCGTGGGGATATACAAAACCCAAAGTGGAAAAATGGAGTATTAGGTTGTATTTGATAAGCGGTTACAAAAATGAACTTGGTGAATTACTTATTAAAAGTAGTGATGCACAAGTTGATTAAGAAAATGGGCGAGAAATTCTTCTCGCCCTCATTATTCAAATCATAAAGCAATTTGTGGTTTGATAGTGAATTGTTCTTTTAAAAAATTTCATTGTTAATTGTTTTCCAGAAGAGGAAGCTACGCGCTTCAAGCTGACAAAAAGGCATGCACTCTTTTGCGTATAGTGAAACAATTTAAAACAAATTTACAATGGAAAAAACAATTATTTTAATCGAGGAGCATATTAATGCCTATACCCAAGACGGACACCCCATCAGAACTCTATCTTACAGAGGATTAAACATCATTGACGAAAATTTTTCTGAAATTATTAGAGAAATAAAAAGAGAAAATTTTACAATGATGCCTATTGATGAAAATCAAGCATTGGAAAGATTAAAATCAGGAGAAAAAATTGAAATCTCTTGCGGAGATGGACAATACAAAGATTTTTGGATTAAGCCAGGATTTGCAAAAGACAATCAATTTTTTATTTTAATTTCTGATATTTAATCAAACAGAAAACTAGGCGAGATAATTTTCTCTCGCCCACATTAAAGCCATTCCAAAATTTTGGAATGGCTTTTCTCTTTGCCCGCCTGCCAAAAAAAGAAATCCGCCCCACATTCCTCCCGCACCCTCCTGCGGGGCGGAAGCCCAGCCCAAAAAACTTTTCAAAAAATCAGTCTCGGTTTTGCGAATCCTCCTCCCGCAAAATTGCTTCGCAAAACCGAGACCGCATTTGCATTGAGCGTTTCCCCGCACTTCTGCTTCAGCAGAAGCACCGCGCTTCGCGTGGTGGCGCTTCAGTGCGCGGGGAACGCTGGTATTCATTTCTTTCGAAAAAATGTTCGAGTGTGGTAATATAAACGCACCTTAAACGAACTAAACGGCTTTTTGGAAGCCAAGAGGTGGGACGCGCGAGCGCGTCCCACTGTGTTTGCCCTGATTCTGCGGGGGAATG
Source organism: Minisyncoccota bacterium (assembly GCA_017992255.1). Taxonomy (GTDB): domain Bacteria; phylum Patescibacteriota; class Minisyncoccia; order Phycocordibacterales; family UBA9973; genus JAGOPB01. The sequence continues at coordinate 5,983 of JAGOPB010000003.1, forward strand.
CAAAGAATTCGGCGCGCTGGCGCGCACTGATTTGTTTTGGAGGAGGAGGTTCGTATCAGAATGCAATTTTGACTAATTTGCTTTGCACAAATACAAAAAGAATTTTTACTATGCTATGATAATTATGCGGACAATATCATTATCAGTTAGTTAGCAGAAATGGTTATGCTAGAACAATTTTAACTAACGTTGGAGTTGTCCGCCTAGCATAACCATTTCTGCTTTTATATGTACTTATGGAAAATAAAAAATTCTTTTTGTATGCTCGCAAGAGTACCGATGTCGAGGATAAGCAAGTTTTGAGTATTGAGGCACAATTAACGGAATTGCGCGCGTTTGCGAGGCAAGAAAATTTGGATGTGGTAGAAGAGCTGGTGGAGAAACAATCCGCCAAAATTCCTGGTCGTCCAATATTTAACGGAATGATGAAAAAACTAGAGCAAGGTGTAGCTCAAGGAATTTTGGCTTGGCATCCTGATCGCCTCGCGCGCAATTCGGTGGACGGCGGAGCTATTGTGTACTTTCTCGACATCGGACATCTTACGAGCTTGAAGTTTCCGACATTTTGGTTTGAAAATACATCACAGGGTAAATTTTCGTTATCAATGGCATTTGTGCAAAGCAAATATTATGTGGATTCTCTTTCCGAGAACACGAAACGAGGACTTCGCCAAAAAGTTAGAAATGGTGATTATCCAAGCCAAGCGCCTGTTGGATATATAAATGACTCTCGTACAAAATCTATTGTTGTAGACAAGAAAAAATCTAAAATCATCCGCTTGGCTTTTGAGAAGTACGCAAAGGGTGAAAGTAGACTTGAGGATATTTCTAACTTTTTGGCGAAGAACAATATCAGTACGCGTTCTGGAAAGAAACTCCACAAATCTCGCGTAACTTTTATCCTCTCCAATCCGTTCTACATCGGATTATTCAAATATGGTGGTGAACGCCACGAGGGAAAGTACGAGCCAATCATAACAAAGAAACTTTTTGATTCGGTGCAGTCTATGTTGAAGCTTCGAGGACGACCCGATAGAAAACCAAAGAATGAGCCACAACCATTTTGTGGCTTACTTCACTGCACCGAATGTGGAATGATGATAACTGCTGAAATCCAAAAAGGTCATGTGTATTACCGATGTTCTAAAAAGAACAAGAGTATTAAATGTACACAAGGATATATCCGAAGCGAAATTTTGGATCAGCAGTTATCATCCGAAATACAAAAAGTTTCTTTGCCAAAAGACTGGGCGAAAGAATTGTTGAACATGGCGGAAAAGGATTTCAACAATTCCGCCCAGTCTTTGACTGCTTGCGTGAAAGAGAATGGTGAGAAAATTAAAAGTATCAATGTGAAGTTAGAGCGACTTCTCAATGGCTATCTCGACCAAGATATTGAAAAAGAAATATATCGAATTGAAAAATCAAAATTGCTTTTACAGAAGAAGTCGCTCGAAGAAGAAATTGCTACTCTTCCACGCAAGCAGAATGATTGGCTCGAACCATATCGAGAGTGGATAAAAGACGCTCAAAATATGGACAAAATTGCTTCTGATTCAGACCTTTTTGCGAAAAAGGTCAAAGCCAAAGAAATCTTTGGCTCGAACCTCCTCCTCCAAAACAAATCAGTGCGCGCCAGCGCGCCGAATTCTTTGCATTCCCCCGCAGAATCAGGGCAAACACAGTGGGACGCGCTTCGCGCGTCCCACCTCTTGGCTTCCAAAAAGCCGTTTAGTTCGTTTAAGGTGGGCGATAGAGGACTCGAACCTCTGGCCTTGATGGTGTAAACATCCTGCTCTACCAACTGAGCTAATCGCCCTTTTGCTTTTGGACTTTTCCTTTCCCTTGTCCAACCTGTATACAGTAGCTTATTTTTGTCTTTCTATCAAGACTACCGGTTTACAACGATGGATCTTTGACAAGTTCTTGTTGTGTAGATAATTCTTGTAAACGAACACTTTTCTTTTCAAAAAAATCTAATGTGTTGGAAAGCTTTTCTTCATCTATCTGTGGTGTATCCTCCTCTTGTACCACAAGCGGGAGCGTATCTTTATTTATCGTATAATATAAATAAAAATGAAAAACAACAGAGCCTGTAACTAGAATCCCTGTGCATACCAACAACAAACGCCATGTCTTTGTAGGGTCGAGTTTACGATATTTTTTTTCTTTCACCACTACTTTTAAATCATGATGACCGAAAGAGAATTTTGGTATTTTTATTTTCATAATGTTTGATTTGCTGGAATAAAACTTACTACGGAAAATGTGAGCGAGAGTCTCCATTGTGGTAGTGGTGTCAGTACCGACAATTCGGCCGTTCTTGCAAAAGAGGTACTTTGAATTTTTATTTCGTACGGCAAATTTTCAATGTTTTGTAAAAAATGAAACACTTCCTGATATGTACCGTTGGATTCCAAAACGACAACGAGTTCTGAATGGGTTTTTTCTTTGCTCTGAGTTTTTGTACTAATCGAGGTAATAGCACTCTCTGTACCGATACGAGTGTCTATCTCTTCAATTTTTTCAAGAAATTCAGGAGCTCTTTCTTCGTACACAAAATAGTCACGTAATACTGTAGATCGTTGTTTTGTTTCATCAATAAGTTTTTTTTGCGTCACCACCTCTGTATTTTTTTTATCTAACAACACAATACTACTTTCAATTTTTTGTGTATTTTTTATTTCCTTTTGTAAGAAAAAATAAAACACACTATAGACACCTATCAGTATCATGAAAATGAGGATCGAAACAGCTAGATGTATTTTTGTTTGTTTTTTCATAGTGCTTGGTCTACAGATAGTGAAATACTGAAATCAATATTTTCACTTTTGGTAAAGTTTGATACCGGAAAATTTACCCCAGAAACTCCTTCTACTGTTTTCAATGTATCTACATACGCCAACAACACAGATCGATTTATAGCTACTCCAGATATAGTAACCACTCTGCCAGAAACAACAACGGGTTCCTCCTTTGACTTACCTGATTTCTGTGGAGGTGTAGATGGTACAATTGATATATCAGCAATAGAAACTCCGTCGTGGCTTGCTTCAGTAACCATTCGTACATATTCGTTGTCTTGTCGTACTCTAGTATTTGAGTTCAAAAAATATCCAAGCAATGAGTTTGTGTTGGTGACCACATCTGCATAATTCTCCCCTCCATTTTGAGATATTTTTTCTTGTACGAACTCGAGTTGTGCTTCTACTACTTTCTCTTTTGTGTGCACTAATATGTATGGCGCAAACAACAATACAATAGAGATTAGTTCTACAACAATACAGAGAGTTAAAAAAACTATAGCTATACGAAATCGCCAATCAGTAAATTGTATTTCTTTGTATGAAAGTGGTAACAGATTAATCATACATTGTATCTCCTAAAGCTAAACCAAACGCCGTTGCGTACAAGATAGAATCTTCAAACGATATATCCGGAATGATTTTCTTGAAGTCAGTAATATTTTTCCATGGATTTGCTTTTATTACTTTTGTACGCAGTGTTTGTGATAAATAATTTTCTATGCCTTTCATATTTGCTTCTCCACCACATAGATATATAGCGTTTATTTTTGGCCGCTCGGAACCATCCTCGTACGGATGCTTATCCCAGAAAACATAGTGCTTGTTTATTTCATCTTGCAACGCAGACAACGCTCCTACAATAATCGGCATTATATTTTTACTTTCTTCTGGAGATGTCTCCAGTCCATACTCTTCTTTTATTTTTTTTGCTTCTTCAGTAGAAATTGAAAATTGTTTCGCTATTGCTTCATTTAAATTGTGTCCTCCTATTTCGATAGTAGAAGTAAACAAGACAAAACCTTCAGACACAATAGAGATACCTGTACGCGTTTCTCCAAAATCGACAATCATGTACGTGCCCATGTCCCCTTGTGCTATCACCGCTCTGGCGAGTGCTTGTTCTTCTAATTCAAACGAAGACGGAACAAATGGTGTGTTTTTAAAAGCGTTCAAATAGCTTTCAACGATTTCTTGTTGTACGACGGCGACTTGTACCACCAGAGAGTCTTTTGTTTTTTTTATAAGATCATAATCAAAGATTGCTTCAGAGATACTGATAGGCACGTGTTCTTCGATCGACAATCCGACACTTCCTCGTACTTCATTCTGTTTCAATAAAGGCAATTTCAAACTAAACAAATATACCTGTTCTTCGGATAAAGCTACACGAACATTTCGTCGTTTTGCTCGTGGTGCTAAATTTTTGAGAACGTTTCTAAGAGCAACAATATCAATAATTTTCCCAGATTTTATAATTCCTGCCTCTAGTGCAACACGTCCATATCCTCCTAAAATCAATTCATCATCTACGTGATCAAAAAAACAATACTTTATAGATCGATCAGAAATATCTAAACCAAGGCTTGGTTCTTTTAAATATTTTGGTGCTGGAAAAAAACGTTTCTTTGTCTTTACTTTCATGTTCCTTAGTATACGTGAAGAGTGAGTATTTGTGCAATAAAATTTTTTCTTTTCTACACTACAATCCTAGTATTTCAAACAAATGTTGGAAAACAGGTTCTTTTATTTCGTGTTCATGCAATGATGCTCGTAAATACATTCGCACGTCTTGTGGTGCTATTTCACTTGGAATAGGCAGGGAAAGTATTGGTAGGAACCATCGTTTCACTTCTATCAACAACGTTGGCCCCGTGTACGTATTTTCGTCAACAAAAAAATATTTAATATTTGAAAAAGAATAGAATACATTTCCTTCATAAATTCCATCTTTGGTTATCGCGTAGTGCACTGTTTGTGATCTCTTGTGCGATAGTACATACAATGTGAATAAAATAACAAGTAAAAAAATACCAAAAAGTTGGTTTCCAAAAGAAATCGCAACCACTGCCAGTGAAATTAAAATAATACCCACAGCCCAAAACCAGTCCGTGCTTTTTTTTACAGGAGGCGCTTCGACAACATTCCATTGTAATAATACCTCTGAAGCCATGTTTTTAGTATATCACACAAATATATTTTTCTTCCACTATACGCAAACACAAAGAGTATTTTTGTGTACATACGTAGACTATTTTTCTAGTGCTCTCGCCAAGAATCGAACTTGGATCGCAAGCTCCGCAAGCTAGCATTCTATCCATTAAACTACGAGAGCAAATAAACACCTCAGCACACGTATGATACTACCGTACCTTTGCTCCTGGCGCAATCCCCTCTTCCGGTACCAGAAATATGGGTTTGTCTTCTCCCACTGCCATAAGCATTCCCCTTGATTCAAACCCACGAATTGTTCGTGGTTCTAGATTTACCACAAAGAGCATAGTCTTGCCTACCAGAGTTTCAGGTTCTATATACCACTCTCGTATAGCAGAGAGTATTTGTCGAGTTTTTTCTTCACCAAAGTCAATTTCAAATCGTATTAGTTTATCAGAGTCTGGGAGTGCTTCTGCGACAACCACTCGCCCGAGTCGCATGTCGAGCTTTGTAAATTCACTGTAAGTGATCGTCGTTTCTTCTTTTTTTATTTTTTCTTCATCCATGAGTGCTGTATATATATTATTGTTGAGTACTGCTAGTGTTGCTACTCTTTTTCTTATCTAAATATCTCTGTAACAGTATTTGTGCTGCTTCGGCGTCTATGTGGTCTTTTGTATTCTTTTTTTCTTTTCGTTCACTTCGTGTATCATTTCCAAATTCGCGCAAACGAGCTTCGTGCGAAGTAAGTCGTTCGTCGATTTCAAATACGGATACTTTTTTTTTCAATTCTGAAACAAACTCTTTTCGTGGTATTTCCAATGCGTTGTCTTGCCCGTTTGAATTCTTTGAAATACCGATGACAACCTCACCTATATCTTCTGTTTTTAGTACTCTGTCTATTGATGCAAGGTACCCTGCTTTCATCTCTACAATACCATATGAAAAAGCTATCGTCTCACTCTCATCCGAGATAGCGAGACCTATCCGTTTTGTTCCATAATCAATCCCAAGAATCCTCATATGTGTACCCTATCACATTTGTGCTTGAGCCTCAATTCTGGTACTATCGTCATGTTCGTAAAAAATGGATACTGGGAGGCGTCGCATAGTGGTTTAGTGCACCTGTCTTGAAAACAGGAGTGCCGCAAGGTACCGTGAGTTCGAATCTCACCGCCTCCGCCTTCGGTTCGCAGTAGCGAACCTTCGGCGTGATAATATCCGCCAGAAGGTTTGCGAAGGCGACTTTCACAACATATACTAATAATATATGTACTATATTTACAGTTTAAAATGTAAAGATGGTTTTTATATAGGATGTACAGATAATTTAAAAGACAGAATTTCAAGACATCAGAAAGGAAATGTCCCAGCTACATCCAACCGTCTTCCCTTAGAATTGGAATTCTATTTTGCTTTAAAAGATAAATATAAAGCTTTTGAGTTTGAAAAATATCTAAAATCTGGTTCTGGGAGAGCATTCGTTAAAAAGCATTTCACCTAATAATTTAGTATGGGTGTCCGATGATTGGGGTACCTTGCATGAAACGATACCATATTTAGCCTATAAACATAAAACAAAAAACTCCCCAAAAGGAGTTCTTTGGCAGAGTAGCAAACGACCTAGAAATTTTTTGCAAGCATTGACCATGGAACTTTGTTCAAGATTTTGGAGCGCCACATAGAAGACGAAGAAATGCGCTGGTTGATACGTCAGGTCGTCAAAAGCTTTCATACGACGCGCGGGGGTGTGGGGCTACCGCTTGGCAACCTGACGAGTCAGTTGCTCGTCAATATTTATATGCATGAGTTCGACATGTTCGTAAAACAAGAGCTTCGCGTTAAATACTACATCCGCTATGCCGACGACTTTGCGATTCTGTCCGACGATAAGACATATCTTGAAACCATGCTATCCAGAATCGGTGATTTTCTGACGGATCGGCTGAAACTCTCACTTCATGAGCATAAGGTGTATATAAAGACATTCGCCTCGGGAGTTGATTTCTTGGGGTGGACGCATTTCCAACATCATCGAAAGCTTCGTACTACCACGAAGCGTAAAATTATCAAAAAGATGAAGGGGTATCCAAAACCTGAAACCGTGAATTCGTATCTCGGACTGTTGGACCACGGGAATACCTATAAAATCCAAAAGCGGTTGGGGTTGGTGGGTGTGGATGAAAGTGACAGAGAGGTATAATTTTTTATGCGTAATCTGTGTCACTTTTGTCACTTTTTGATTCGCTCGAGATGCGTCGATTTTAAATCTGAAAAAATGTTAAAATGACCTTAGAAGGCTTGTAGGGGTTTAGTTCTAACACGACGCCCTCCGCATTGACAACCTGTTAGTTTTGATGACCCATTTAGTTATGTACTAAGTGCGACCCACAAAGCTTCATGTTGTAGAAAAAAGAACGACAGTTGTCGCTCTTTTTTCTTAACTGAAATCTATTTCAAAATTATACATCCCCATACCACACACTCCTTGCAATGGTTCGCCTGCTTTGGGAATTCCAATATCTATAGTTTCCTCTCCTGTTTGAGTAAGTATCTTTTGAAATCCGATTGGGCGAATCACAAGCGACGCTGAACAGTCATAGGTGCCATTGGTCTTTACGATCAGTTTAGTTGGGATATCTGCTTTGGCAGTAGATACTTCTGGGAAGTAACCTCCTTTTGCATCAATTGTTATGTATTGAATTCCATCTCTAACTTCTACATTTTGTACTTGTTGTGTCGAAGATGTGTCCGAATTCTTTGTTTTTGATCCACCAATAAAAACGATGCCAAGACCGATAACTAGAGCGATAGTAATAATAATTGAAGCAGTTTTGTTCATAAAGTAATTATATCAAAATTAAATATTAAATAGCGGATTAATAATTCCTAACCCAGCAAGCCCAGCGAGTAACGCAAATATACCAAGACCTACGACAACAACTCCTGCAGATTTAAAGAATAATGGTGCATGTTTACCATGCGCAAATGATACAGATCCAAATGATAGGAGAGCAAGCATTGGTAAGGTCCCGAGGGCAAATGAAAGCATGATCAGTAATCCTGATAGGAACGATCCACTTGAGAGTGCTACGACTTGCATTGCTTGAGTGAATCCACATGGCAGAAAAAAAGTACCAACACCAATGAGCATTGGTGCAAAAGTAGAATGTTCGACTTTTCTAAAGTACGCAAAGATTCCTGTTGGTAGGGTCACTTTATTTTTATTCATGACTCCTGTTAAATTTAATCCAAGCAAGATCATCACACACGAAGCAATAATTCCTAATATGGAAGATATCGTAAAACTCACACCAATAGCTTCACCGAGTAATCCGAGTAATCCACCAAGAATTGCAAAACCAATAAGTCTACCTCCGTGGAACAACACGAACTGTCTCTTGCTTGTCTTTGTGCTTTCGTCCTGAGCTACTTTTGCTGACAATGAAAGTATTAAACCACCAACAATTGCTAAACAGCTAGAAACTGAAGCAATGAGACCTATTATAAAGCTTGTTACAGATGTAGTTTTCCCGCCTATGCCAAGATTTAAAATACCCGACTTTTGCAACATGAAGAATAAGATCAAAAAAACAAGACCGATTGGTATCGCTTTCCATATAACGTCATCTGATTTCTTTTCTTGAATGATTTTCTCGACTGAGAGGGTGTAACCATTTGCCTTTACTTTTACATTTAGAACTTGTGCTATCGCTTCAGGACTCTGATCGCTCTCTGCTTCAATCGTGACAGTTTCTTTTTTAAGATCTACGTTTGAGTTTTTGATAAAATCCTGCTCGCTTAGAATATCTTCTATCAAGATTTTACATGATGCACAGTGTGTTCCTGTTACATAAAATTTGTAATTTTTCATTTTTTTTATAAGTTACTATTTATTTTAATCATAGCTGAGCACTATCTTGTCTCCATCTTTCATATAATAATTACCAAAATCAAAGTTATCTACACCATTTACCGTCATTCTTATATTTGAACCGAAAGAGTTTATATCCTTATTCCAAATTTTGAAAAACTCACTAAGTTTTGTATCTCTGCCTCGGACTACTGATGAAAACTCCAAATGGATAACTCCTAACTGTGCATCTTCGTCGTGAGTGTGAATTGGATTATGAACCGCACCAAGTCCAATGTTTGCGGGGATTTCTACTTTTTCTCCTTTTATATATATAGAAAGCTCAGGATGCCAGTGAATTCCGTTTCGAGAAATTATTTCTGATTCATAAGGATTTTCCACACTACTAGATGAGGGTTTGTCTGAATATACGAAATAAACAAAAACCCCAATGACTAAAATGGCTAGTATCCATATCCAGATATTTTTATTATTTTTCTTGTGCTTATTTTTCATAATTAGCTTTGCATAAGTGTTCCCTTATAATTTCTTCGTTTTAATTCGTAATGAATTCGACACCACTGATACGCTTGATAGAGCCATTGCCAATCCTGCAAAGACTGGATTCAAGAGCCACCCGAAAATCGGATAGAAAACACCAGCCGCAAGGGGGATTCCTACAATATTGTAAATAAACGCCCAGAAAAGATTTTGTTTAATGCCCCTCATGGTTATTTTCGAAAGATGAATTGCCTTAACAATCTTCGAGATATCTCCACCAAGAAGTGTAATACCTGCTGACTCGATAGCTACATCGGTGCCAGTACCCATAGCAATGCCCACATCCGCTTGTGCAAGTGCTGGGGCATCGTTCACGCCATCACCAGCCATTGCTACGATTTTACCTTGTAGCTGAAACTCTTTAATTTTCTTGAGTTTATCCTCTGGCATAACATGAGCAACAACTTCATCTATCCCCACAAGAGAAGCTATATAGTTTGCGGCTCTTTCATCATCTCCTGTAAGCATCACTATTTTGATTCCCAGTTTGTGCAAATCTGCGATCGCCTGTTTTGATTCAGCTTTTACTTCGTCTGCAACCATAACAAATCCAAGCACTTTTTCTTTCGTTCCGAGAATGACGGGAGTTTTTCCTTGCTCGGTGAATTGATCGATTACTGATGCATCAAAGACTACTCCGAGGTCTTTGATGAGTTTAGTGTTGCCGACATAATATTCAGTACCATCTATAGTTCCTCGTAATCCTTTTCCTTGAATGCTCTCAAAGTTTGAGACATTTTTTACTGCGATGTTTTTTTCTTGTGCGTACTTTACAATTGCGTGAGCGATGGGATGCTCTGATTTCTTTTCCAATGATGCAAGAATTTCTATCAGTTCGCCGTCATTTTGATTTGATAGATTTTGTATATCTACAAGCGTTGGTTTACCGATAGTGATCGTGCCAGTTTTATCTACAATGACTGTATCGACTTTATGAAGTTTCTCAAGAGTTGCCGCGTCTTTGATCAGGATTCCTTCTTTAGCTCCTTTACCTACTCCTACAATGATTGCTGTTGGCGTAGCAAGACCAAGTGCACATGGACAAGCAATAACAAGTACTCCTACGAAAGAAACTAAACCATAAGAAAGTGTCTGCGAGAATCCTAGAGTTCCAGTACCAAATATAAGCCACGAACCTAGTGTTAGAAAAGCAATTACCAATACGATAGGGACAAATACGGCGGATATTTTATCTGCGAGAGCTTGAATCGGTGCTTTGGATCCTTGCGCTTCTTCCACCATTTTAATTATTTGTGCAAGTAGAGTTTCCGATCCGACCTTCGTCGCTTTAAATGTAAATGATCCAGTTGTGTTTATCGTTCCTGCCACGACACTGTCTCCCATTTTCTTTTGTGCGGGCATCGGTTCTCCAGTGACCATTGATTCATCGACATATGAGGAACCTTCTGTGATTGTGCCATCAACAGGAATCTTTGTGCCAGGCTTCACGATAATGAAATCGCCGTGCTTGACTTCCTCAACTCTAATTTCCAGTTCCTTTCCGTCACGAATAACCAATGCTGTTTTTGCTTGAAGGTTTAGGAGTTTTTCAATAGCATCACCAGTTTTCACTTTTGATCGTGCTTCTAGATATTTTCCAAGTGCAATAAAAGTAATAACTACAATCGTCACATCGTAGTAGGTATGCTCTACATTTATAAAAGGAGCGAGTGACTGTTCAAATGCGGTAATCGCAAAACTATACAAATATGCGGCGACCGTACCAATACCGATAAGTGTGTCCATGTTTGCTTTGCCATAGCGAAGAAAGCGGTAAAAGCCGAGAAGATATGGTTTGCCGACTACAAAGAGAGTATAGGTTGCCATGAGAGGCAGTAAGTGATGAAAAAATTCCTTGATAGTGTAACTCATAGCAGGGACTGCATGATATTGCGCTAGGATATCCCAAGCCATGACAAAAATACTGAAAATAGCGAGAGGGACTGCTGACATAACTTCTGTTTTCATATCTTTAATTTCAGCCAATTTTTCAGCTTTGGACTGGTTAAGACCAAGATGCTCTGCATGTTCGTTCTCACTCATCCCCATTTCATTTGCGGTCATCGAATGAGAGTTGTGATCCATTGGTGCAGGAACTACTAGAGAGTATCCTAACGGTTCTAGTTTTTTATTAAAAACATCTGGGTTTGTTTTTGATTCATCAAAGGAGATCTTTGCATTTTCAGTACCATTGTTTACAGATATTTCTTCTACGCCATTAATTTTTGTTACCGCTCTTTCAACTATGCTCGCACATGAAGCACAGTGCATCCCTTTTATTCTATACGTTTTTGTATTCATAAATTATTTTCGCTTAAGCTGATACACTTTTAAGATTTCTTTAGTTGCGACCTCGACTTTGCCACTTTTAATTTGACCAACAACACAATGACCGAGGTGACTCTCAAGGAGAATATCCTCAATACTTGAAAGACCTTGTTTTACGGCAGAGGTTTGGGTGATGACATCGATACAGTACTTTTCCTCTTCAATCATTTTTTGAATACCTCGAACTTGTCCTTCTATTTTTTTGAGCCTTGTTATGAGTTTTTGTTTTTCTTTATGCATAATGCTATTATACCCCCTAGGGGGTATAATAGCAAGTTTCAAAATGTCAGTTTACTAGAGTAATCTTTTTTTCCTTCAATATCAATCTGCTCCTCAAATGTCGCATAAGTTCTCGCTTCTCTAGCGGTGTGCCTTCTCTCAGCACATACTTGGCATACTCTCTCGTATTTACATCATCCTCGTTGATGCTGTATTTCGGCGTGCCTTTAGTTGCTAGTTTTTGCAATCTGTTAAATCGCTTGATCTCTTCTTCAAGCTTGATTCGCATACCTAATTCATTGATGCTTACCTTATCGATTACTTTGAATAGCTCCTCGATCAGCTCTTCTTCTCGTATATATTTATTCTTGCAATTTCTATCCTTTGATTTAGAACATGAGTAGTAGACATACTTGGCAGTCGTGCCGTCTTTGAGTTCCTTGTACTTCTCCTGCGCCGTTATTCCTGACTAGCACATTCCGCAAGTAAATATTTTGGTAAATACGAACTCTCGATTTTCTCAACCTTACCCTAGTGATGGTGCGCAAATATCTTGGCGTTACAACTACATCATACTATAAACACAATTAAAGAAGTGTTGAACTTCAAATATTTGACTTTTGTGTCTACTGCAAAAATGTCTACACGATTTTAAAATGTGCATTGTAAAAATAAAAAGAATTTTGTAAAAAAATAGTATGCTTGAATACTTTGAATAATACTGATTTTTTGATATACTAAAATTATATGAAAAAAATAATTCCATTTATAGTTCTCGCTCTCATTGTTGTTGTCGGTATCGTTTATATGAACAAAGACACAGATACAGTACAAGAAATCTCAGCAAATGATTATAAAAATATCACGTATAGTATTGACGGAAATGAAGTATCACTTGTCGACGGAGTATCAGAGGTTGAATCTGCTCCGGGATCATCTTCAAAAATAGTCACTACCTATTTTGGTAACGAAATAGAAAAAGATTTCAACGGTGACGGCAGAGAAGATGTTGCTTTTCTTGTGACACAAAACACAGGCGGTTCAGGAACATTTTTCTATGTAGTCGGAGCTGTTAATACTGAAAAAGGATATGTAGGCTCTCAGGCCGTACTTCTCGGTGATCGTATTGCTCCACAAACAACGGAGTCAGGTCCCGGAAATTCTATACTCGTCAACTATTTAGACCGTGCACCGGGAGAACCTATGACAGAAAAGCCTTCAGTTGGTAAGAGTATACAACTACTTCTCGATACCGACACCATGCAATTTGGTGAAGTGGCGCAAGATTTTGAAGGTGAAGCAGATCCAGCTCGAATGACTCTCGCTATGAAAACATGGAAATGGGTAAAAACACAGTACTCAGACGATACTCTAGTTGAACCTAAAAAAGATGTGTTCACTCTTACTTTTACTGAGGATGGAACATTTAACGCAACCACTGACTGCAATACCATAGGAGGAAAATATACATCGACAGATTCAGCAATGACGTTTAGTGACACTGTTTCTACACTGATGTATTGCGACGGCTCCCAAGAAGCAGATTTCAATTCAATGCTAACAAATACTTCAGGGTATATGTTCACTTCTAAAGGTGAGCTTGTTTTGACACTCAAACTCGACAGTGGGTCTGTCTATTTCAAATAAAACTAGCATAAAAGAGTTAAAAATCCTCTCACACTACTCGTTTTTGTTTCAAACACCGATCTTTCTAGAAGAAAAATCGGTGTTTTGTTTTGTTTTCCAAAAATGCGAGTCTCTTGTATACTGTACACATGAATATTTTTGAACAACACAGCCCTTCCATAGAGCGCACGCACATAACACTCGAAGACGGTGACAAAGAGCGTTATGGGCTCTCTGGTGACGAACTTCGTGACGCCATGTCGGCTTACAACAAAAGTGACAAATCAGGACTGCGTCCCAATAGTGAAAAATTTTTACTTGAAGAAAAAAGAAGAGTATTTCAAATACAACAAGAAAAAGAGGCTCGTGCACGTATGAAACAAGAAAAAGAAGAGGCCGATGAAAAAGCACGATTTATTCCAACGAATTCTCAAGTTATTATAACTGCTCCGCATGTTGTCGGTGCAATAACCATTGAAGAACCTATAAAAAATACAAAACATGTGCCGGTAAAAAATATTTTTGAAGAACCAGAAAAAGTATTTTTGTTAAAAAAAATGCTGTCCTCGGTATACGCACATAGACCAAATCCCCAAGATTTTGTTGGAGCAATGCAAGGAACTCCATTTGAAAAAAAATATTCAAAAAACGCAATAGCGAGGGATATAAAAAGACGTGAAATCAACCAAACGATGATGGATATGGACAGTGGGCAATTCGGTAAATCATTTAAAGAAAAAAATGAATCAAATTTCTTGCACGGAGAAATGCTCCAACTCATCATTATAGATCGCATGAATGCAGGATGGATACCAGACATGAAGGCTATTATGACCTGTGATGTAGACGACCACAGTGCTGGGATAGACGCTGCGGTGCAATACAAAAAAACAGCATACTTCGGCATGTCGTTTGATATGACTATTTCTGAAAATAAAGAGTTTGTTGAAAAAAAGATTCAAAAAAATTGGGATTTTTATATTTCCAAAGGGTTTATTCCGTATATAAAATATTATCAAGATCCTGAAGATCCGTCGATAAAAGGGATGCGTTCTATGCCAAAATTTATAATTGGTGGCTCTCGAGAAGACCTAGAAAGACTCTCTAATGCATATGTCACTGACCGTTTAGATTCTATTGAGCACGATCCATTGTTGTATACCATAATTGCTCAAATAGAAATTCAATTACAAAAAATTCTTACTTTTTACGAACTTCATGATCATGCACCCCAGGGCACTATTCATTCTTCGTATCTAGAGTACTCTCGCTTTGCGCGATTTTTTGAAAAAATAAAAGCATCAATCGATTTTGATAACCAAAAAAATAACACCACTATACAAAAACATCTTCAAGAAAACACCCTGTACAAGATAGTAAAAGAATACACGCCGATAATAAACAAATAGCTTTTAAAAAACAATATGCGAGGAATAATCTTATGGTTTTGGATACGGAAATAGGTCAACGAGTTCGCCCGAATAATAAAATTCTTCTCCTAACTGTCCAAATGTATATGTATTTCCTTCGATAGTCACTGGTGCTCCGCCTGTCTCTGGCACTGCATGTGGGTTTGATTTATCAAAACCCAAATTAAAAAGTGTCACGAGTACGCCAGGATTGTCATCTATAGGAAACCCTGCAGTGCTCCACGCTTGTGTTATCTGTTTGATATATATAGCCGTATACAAGTATTGATAGTAATGGTCATCTGGATTGGTCAAACGATCAAAAAGTACACTATCGTGGTTTTCTTGCGATTCATACAGAATGAGTTGTGCTGTATCTTGTCCTGTGTAATACACGGAGGATGGATCGTTTGCGTACTGCTCTATTCTCACTGCTGTGTCTGGTTTTATTCCTGTAACACCTAGAGAAAACTGCGACATAGTGCCGAGTATTTTTAATGGTTCAAAATATCGTTTAAATGATTCCCTGTTGGAACTAAAAAAACGAAGTTGTTCTGGCACCGCTGCTGCAACAATAATACGAGCAGGCACTTCGGTTTCAAGAGATACTCGAGTAATAGTTTCTAGGTCTTTTGGGAAAGCACTTTTGAGTGTAGCCCACGGTGATGTTTCTGCCCACTCAAAAGCAGACAGCTGTGTTTCACTTTTTATAAATTGCGACGAGACTAAACATCGATCGTATTGTTTCAAAATATCTGTCCTATAAAAGCGCCGTGATGCTATGGAAAGCATCATCGCAAGCAACTCTCCGTCTCCTGTCCGTGTATACACATCCAAATATGTAGAAGCAGAAAGAGGTGCAAAACTAGATAAAACTCGTATTTTACACATCACCACATTTTTCGAAGTATCTTCTTCGTGCTTTGTATATTCCTGAAAAAAACTATTACGTTCGGTTGTAGATCCTCTAACCGAGAAAAGTCCCACCTGTTCACCTATAAAAACAAAGGTAAACAAACCTCCCACAAGAGCAAAGAGTAGTATTGTTATTTTCGCTGTAGTATTCCAAACCCTTTTCACGAGGTGAGTATACCAAAAAATATTTTAAATAAAAGCTCTTTATTTACCTGCCCATTTCTTGAGTTCTTCATAGACGACACTTCCACATAAGTATGTCTCAGTATCGCTGTTCCAAAAAAATGGAACTCCTCCGCACTTACTGCCCCCGTCTAATGTTTGGAGTTCGGCGCTATTTTCCTTATTGTGCCACACTTCCTTTTTTTCAACGACAAGAGAAAATTCTTTTTCCAATTTTTCTATCAACGGGTGCATTGCTATACAATGCGGACATTCTTTTCCATAAAATTCGTAAAGCATATTATTGTACTGTTAGTGGTATTATAATTTCCGACACAGGACCTCCTTCACCCTGAGAAGGATCTTCTTCTGTAACAACAAGAGTGAGCACAGTTCCTGATACCGGAGGTGTTGCTGGTACCAATGTACCAGAAAAGTGTACCGGTCCTGTCGTCATCCACTCTTCACCGGTATCTAAATGTCCTGTAGCAATAGTATTTCCATTTTCATCTTTCAGTACTGTAGTCCCAGCGACTGCTTCAAATATTGTCCAACTACATCCCAATTGTATCGCGTTAGTATTGTCTACCGTTGCGGTAACAGAAAGAGGAAACGATATTTCGCTATTGTACAAAGGAGTGTCGACGGTCAAACCACATTCCGAGACACTCTCATTTTCAGGTATTTCTATTTCGTTTTGATGAGAATCTTCAGTTACGAGAGGTGCGGATACTTGCTTCTTTGCTAGCACGATTACAAGCAAGACTATGACTATCAAACCAATACTGATTGTTATATTTTTTTTCATTGATATATTGTATGTATGCTATTTTATAAACTACTTTTTCTTACTATACAATAAAAACCTCACCCTATACACAAGATGAGGTTTTTATACATTTATTTTATCAACCGCGCCATCCGAGACTTTCGACGAGATGCTGTGTTTTTTTTGATGACACCTCTCTTTGCTGCTTTGTCGATAGCTTTGTATGCAGATGCGAGCATATCTGCACCTTTTTTCTTGTCTGTTTTAACCGTTTTTTCCATTTTTTTAACCAGATCTCGCATGTTTTTTTTACGGATATCGTTAGTTTTCTTTTTCTTTATTGAACCTCGAAGTGCTTTTTTTGCTGAGGCGGTAATAGGCATATGCTTTCTTTATGTATTAGTGCTGTTAATTGAAAAATCTAAGTGTGTCTCCATCGATAAGTGAGACACACTTTCAATGGATATGATTATACTATCAGAAAATATCTATTTGGCAAATGATAAGTAGACACGCTCTACGTGGTATACTTTGAACATGATTCATTATATCCGAGGAATATTAATACAAAAAAATGAACGCTTTATTGTGGTTGACGTACACGATATTGGATACAAAATTTTTGTCTCCAATGACACAATGCTCGCAATAGGACAGGTGGATACATCAATATTTTTGCATATATATGAAATCATCCGTGAAGAAGCGCATGACTTGTACGGCTTTGTAACAGAAACAGAACTCAATTTTTTTGAAATGTTGCTGAGTGTTTCAGGTATAGGACCAAAATCTGCGTTAGGAATATTGAATGTTGCACAATATGAATCACTTATAAAAGCTATTGCTTCAAACGATACAGCCTTTCTGACCAAGGTCTCTGGTATTGGTCGCAAGACAGCAGAAAAAATAGTACTTGAACTACGCGACAAACTCGCAGCACACAAACACGAAGGAGACGAAGGTTCTCTTCGCGAAGAAAGTGACGCAGTGGAAGCACTTCATTCTCTTGGTTATTCGGTTGCAGAAGCTCGAGATGTGTTAAAAAAAGTATCCGATGACACTATGGACACAAATGCACGCATAAAAAAAGCATTAAAATTACTTTCCAGTAAATAAAATTATCTTCAAGATCATTATACCTGTGTTACTGGTTTACCATCCAAAAAAAATGATATACTTTAAATATGAATGAATTAAAGATATTTGGACTTATACTTCTCGGATTATTTGTTGTGTGGGTGTTTTTGGGTGGAAAAGAAAGGTACGAAGCTGACCCATCTCAGCAAGGTGTGTTTATAGAGCCTCTAGCCCCTGTAGGCACCGGGGCAACGTATGGACCATCAAATAGTTCGAGTGGGTTTACTCCCCCTAGTACATGGTTGCCAGTAGAAACAGAAAAGTTTTCCGTGTATCTACCCTATGGGTGGAAATTTGAAGAACTTCAAGGGGTTGATTCATATGTCGGTAGATTTACCAACGGGATCACAACCTTTACTTTTGACTACGGTAGGTATTCTACACACATTATTCGTGAAGGTGATGAACGCTACACCACAATATATGAAACTATTGATCGCAAGAACGCAGAGCTTGTACGACCAAAAACAACCACTGGAACTATTACGGGAGTATATATTGATCACGGTGATGAAGACCTCACTATAACAGGAAACTCGCTTTCTACAGCAAACCAAGATCTGCTCTTTAATATAGCTAGAACTGTCGACTTTTCTAACTAGAAAAATATCGCTCCAGTGTCTGAGATACTTTTATCGATCAAACAATCGATACAACACGATACCAGTAGCTACAGAAACATTCAGCGATTCTTTTTTTCCATTCATGGGTATCTCGAGTATGTGGTCAACTTTTTTCAGTATAGATGCAGGGATACCCTTTGTTTCACTCCCTAAAATACAAGCAGAAAGATTTGCTGGAGATACTTTTTTATAATCTTTCGAATCTTTTGCTTGTTCTATTGCATACATTGAAAAACCGTCTTTCTTCAATTTTTTCATAACAGGTCCTATGGTTTTGAAATATTCCCAAGGTACTGTTTTCTCAGATCCCAGTGCTGTTTTTGCAAAATCATTTCGCAGTCGTCCAAACCTATCTACAGGTGTTGGAGTTTCTCCTACAAGGTAGATAGTATCTATATCAATAGCGTCTGCTGTGCGAAAAATAGCACCCGTATTGTAGACGCTTCGAATGTTGTGCAATATAAGTATCCGTGTATTTTTTTTACTCATATACAAACATACTAGCATATCACTAAGGGTCCCTTATATGTAATTAAAAATTGTTTTACTTCTTCTGTTTTTTATGTATATGCTCTTACAAACGAATCATCTACATGTTCATACAAAACTCCTTCTCCTTTATTTGTTTCTATGAATTGACTAGCGAATGTAATAATACGTGCTTCAGTGTCTTGTATAAACGGTACCGGTGAGACCCAATCAATCTTCCCATTTTCATAATCATACACAAACAAGCCAACAGAGAACACACCATATTTTATTTTTTCATCAATAACTTTATTAACCTCTCGACCATTTATTATTCCCAATAATTTCCCTTCTCCAAGATCAATAAAATTCTTTGATAAAAAAGGTCCAGGAGATGCATGTCCACCAATCCAAAAAATTCTATGTTCTTTTGGATGAAATACCGTTTCTCCATATTTCCAAGGTTTACCCATGTCTGTTACAATAGTAATTGTAACGACTGAATAAGTGGTATCATTTTGTCTATCTCTTGATTCAATTAAATTATAACGAAAACCTTTTTTGTTTAAAGGTGCAATAGAAATTTCTTTGGCACTCATTGTCCCGTTATCCATAAGGACAGGAGGCGTCATTAGAAGACAGTGTAAGTCTTTTCCAACAGCATGACCTAAGTTAATTTCTGTTTTTTTACTTTTCTCGTTTGGTATGAAGGGTATCGTAAAGTATACATGTATTAAACCTGTATCTTTGTCTTCCCAAATATCTGGATCTTCTAATCCGATACATTGATAACCCTTGGGGGTTATTTGATTTATTATTTCAGTTTCGTTTTTTATTTTTAACTTTTCTCCAATTGAATAGTTTTTCAGAGAATCACGTTCTATCGTGTAAAGCTCACTTCTGTCTATATAACCCTTTACAAAAATATTCCCTTCACGGCTTGTTATACAGCGAATTATTCCATCCTCGTAATTCTTTTGCGGATTAAGCGTAATAGCCATAACATGTTTGAATATTTTGTTATTTTCCAAAACCCTTCCCACGTGTTCGGTGTAGTATTTTTCCATAGTCAAATCATAACATACTACAACTATTGTTTTGAGTTTTAAATTTGTCCGCTGGGCAAGAATCGCCTCTTCCTCTGGTCGAGATGCACTATTTTTACAATCACTTTGTTCATTAAAAATAGGCACCTTCGGTTCGATTTCTATGGTCGAAAACATACATCAAAAATATCAAGCAGAAGCTTGAGGTTTTTGATATATGTCCGCTCGGCAGGAATCGAACCTGCGACCATCTCCTTAAAAGGGAGCTGCTCTACCAGCTGAGCTACGAGCGGATGTACAACATAGGTAACCAATAAAAACCCTGAAAATATAACACTATTGAACCCTACAGTCAATACAAAACAAAAAAGATGTAGTTCCTAACTATAAACTAAAAATCTTTATACTAAATACAGTACTTGGTGAACTATACCTTAGAAACAAAAGTATGGAAATATGAAAGTTATCCACAGTCTGTGCTTTATAATTTAAAAAATGAGGTATAATACTATCGAAGCATTTGAAACGTATTTTCAGACCCAAGCTACCCAGCTAAATTGGGATACGTACTAGGTTTTTGAAAAAACGTAGCAACAGATAGATACATAGGAATCAGGGCCTATATATACATCGACTGTTCTTTATACACGTTCGACTTTGAACGTAGTGCGAAAGCGAAGTATAACCGCTTTAATAATTATTAATTGTTATACACACAGCCAAAGGGCCTCGTGCGTATCTTGGATCATCGATCAAAGACGCACACGAGGTCCTTTTTTTATTGTACAAAATTTTTCAAAGTGAAAGATTTTAGTTTATTCAGGTAGTTGCAATACCCATGATTCCAGTGCGAGCATAGAATCTTTTCCTTGTATGCGCGTTTGTGGTAAAAGCAATGCAAGTGATGCAGACAATCGTTCAACCTCATTTTTTGAATATGGTTCATATTGACCCTCGGCAAGCATCGAACGTAAACGAGAAAACAGTCTCCCCACAACAGCCTCTGGTTGCTCATGTAGACTCATAGATATCAAAAGCTCCTGCCACACACGAAATTTATTTTTTCTTGAAAACGCATTACAAATAGCAAATGCGTTGAATGTACTATTTTTTTTTTCTGTACGCTTTTTTAATTCAAAAATTTCTGCTCCACTTTCTTTTACCTCTAATAACGCAGTTCGTAGGTGAGACTCATCCAAAAGAAAAAAAACGGTATCAGATTCGTTTAGCATGTTCCATATAGTTTTGCTATACTCTTCTACTAGTTCATGAGCCATGTCTTTGAGGAGTACTATTTGTTTTTCGTTAAAAAAACTGTTTGATTGGTGAGCTCGTGTTTGAAGTTCGGATAATGACGGAAAAATTTCTATCACATGAAACTGTAACGCTGTTTTAGGAAATTTCTTCAGTAATATTTTTTTTACTGTATTTTTCCGCTCAGTTGCCGTGGCTCCATATATAACAATAAGCATACTTATATTCGTACTTTTTTCAAGTATTCTACATACACACTTCCGTACTTTTCCAATAATCTTTTTTCTTCACGAGGTAAAAAGAAAATTCGGGAAAAAGCATATGCACAAAAAGTAATAATAACAACTGACAATGAATTTAAAAATAAACCCAATCCGACGACCAGCAAAAACAACCCAAGGTGCGTCGGTGCTCGTGTATACCGATATGGACCACAAAAGAAATCTATCACGGAAGGCTCTTTACAGTTTCTTTTTACAGCAGTGGTTCTCGATGTTTTTTGTGCCCACACAATGAGAGCCGATCCTCCTGCCAAGAAAATAAATCCGAGTATTTGCAAAAATTCTGATGGAGCTATTTTCCAACCAAATACTACATCAAGAAAAAGGCCGACAACCATTCCGGCAAAGTAGACGAGATATGAATACGCAAGGACCTGATGAATAAGTAGAGATTCATTTGGTACACAGACGTTTGGTGATTGTGATGATTTTTCCATAGGCAGCTCTCCTCGGAGATACTTTTATTCTACACTACTTACAGACTATTTCAACTCGTTTTTGTGTTGCGATAACTTTCTATCGACAAGAGTTCCATAACTCTCGCCCACCGCCACTCCAACTATCAATGGAACTGATGTTTTTCCTTTTAAGAATTTTTCTGGCACCACGTGTTCCATTTTTGATTGAGCCTGTAAAATAAAATCATTTACTATCTCATTTTTTACTTCGTACACCAATTCATCGTGAACCTGCATGATCAATCGTACTGAATCCCTCCACCCAGACGCCGCAATAGCTTCATCAACGTGCAACAAGGCGAGTTTTATAATATCAGCTGTTGCCGTCCCTTGTATTGGGGCGTTGATAGCCATACGCTCCGCAGTCGCTCGTATAAAAGGTATACGAGAGGAAATATCTTTAAACATCCGACGTCTTCCAAACAATGTTTCTGTATATCCGTGTGTTCTTGCAAACTCTCGTGTTTCTTCCAAATATTCTGAGAGTCTAGAAAACTGCAAAAAATATGCATCATAAAATGCTTGTGCTTCAGACCTATCTGTTCCAAGATTTTGCTTCAGCGCACTGACTCCCATACCATACAAAATACCAAAATTGATAATCTTTGCCCTTCTTCTCATTTCGTACGATACCTCGTGCTCCTCTACGCCAAAAACGCGCGCAGCAACAGCTGAATGCACATCTTTTCCATCATTAAAAATTTGTAATAATGTTTTATCTTGTGACAAAAGAGCAGCGACACGAAGTTCAACTTGAGAATAGTCAAATGATACGAGACTACATCCTTTCTCTGCTATAAAAGCGTTTCGAATATTTTTTCCTAATTCGCTTTTTATAGGAAGATTTTGCATATTAGGATTTTCAGAAGAAAACCGACCAGTCACCGCGCCTCGTTGGTTAAACCGAGCGTGTAGTCTTCTGTCTTTTCCTACAAGTTTTGGGATGACATCTATATACGTTGATAGCAATTTCGTTATTTCTCTATATTCCAATATTTTTTCAACTATTGGATGCGTTCCTCGTAGTTTATCTAGTTCACTTTCTCTGGTGGAGCGGGCACCGCCTGCTGTTTTTTTTAGTTTAATTTTCCCTTCTGGAATAAGGGTGAGTTCATCATACAGTACATCTCCAAGTTGTTTCGGAGAGCTAATATTGAATTCGTGTCCGGCTAATTTCCAAATATCTTTTTGTAACTGTGCTTCTTTTTTGTGATACTCTTTTGACAATGAATCCAAATACTGCACATCAAGCAAAACCCCGTTAGCGCTCATTTCTTTTACCAATGGTATTAAGGGAAGTTCTACTGAATCGTACACAAAAGAAAGATTGCTTGTATGTATCGCGTTGACTATTTTTTCTTCTGCTTCTTTGACATTTTTTGCACCAGCAAAATGAATCACATCATTTTTTTGAATATCCGTTTTTGTAGAATCCAGCAACCACAAAGCGAGCGCAAGTCTTTCAAATTTCTCATCATCCAAAACAATGGTCTCCTCTGGTTGTTCTTCAACAAGAGTTTTTGTTTTTATATTTTTTGAAATCGTTGTATCCGGAGCACTAGCGTTGAAAACTTTTTCAACTCGAGGAACTAGTGATCGGAACTCCATTTTTATGAGAAACGCACGTATGTCTTCTATACGTACACCTTCTCGATAAGTAGTGACTGGTAATGAAAAATCTATTGGCGCATCCAAACGGATAGTCGCAAGCTCTTTTGAAAAAAAAGCTTCGTCTTTGTGTTCTAAAAGCAGTTTTTGTATTCGTTCAGTTATCCCGACCACCTTGTATTCTTGTTCATTTTTTTCCAAAGCCACAAACATTTTTTCTATTGTCTTGTATTTTGTTATCAAAAGAGTTGCTGTTTTATCTCCTATACCAGGAACCCCTATGATATTGTCTGATGGGTCTCCTCGAAGACCTTTATAATCTGGTAGTGAACGTGGAGAAAATTGATAGCGTTCGAGCACTGTTTTCTCATCATAAAGTACTGTGTCGTTGATACCCTTACGCAATGTAAAAACTTTTACTCTTTCTTTATCAACAAGTTGGAGCGTGTCCATATCTCCAGTGACAATAACTATCTCCAATTTTTTTTCATTTTTTGTTTGTTCTACTATTGTTCCTAATATATCATCTGCTTCAAATCCCGGATAATCATACAGCGGAACTGAAAAAGCACTCAACAAATCTCGCGATGTTTTAAACTGTTTTACCAAAGATTCATCTGCTTGTCCTCGTCCTGCTTTGTAGTTTGTATACACATCGTGTCGAAAAGTCCCTCCTGGTAAGTCATACGCTGCCACTATATAGTCAGGTTTCAAATCAGTAATCGCTTTCATAAGCATTGTGGCGATACCATATAACGCTCCTGTTGGTTCCCCTGTCGTGGTGGTAAATTCCGGCAACGCATGATACGCACGATGTATAATAGCGTGCGCGTCCAACAGTACGAGTCTTTTCTTTTTTACTGGGGTGGCAACTGACATGTAAAGAGTATACATCTATCAAACAATATATTAAAGCATGATCACATATCATGCTTTCGTACTTTTGTACACTTTTTCATACTGTCTTTCTATTTTTTAACTGTCTTTCTATTTTTAAAAAGCACCTACCCCAACCATAGCACTTTCGTGACGGCCGTCACGAAAGTGCTATGGTTGGAATGAATTTTGATGTCGTACGTATTCTACGGTTTACAAACGTAGCGTGTGCATTTTTTTTGATTGGAGAACTTGGATATATTTTTGGAGTTTATGTTTTTTTATTTCATCAATAAATTCTTTTGGAAGTGGTCCGTATCCAGACCATACACTTTGTTGCATTTTAGTAAATCCCCACAACTTTAGTTGTGACCGTATCCAATGTCTCATACCACGAATATTTTCTGGAATATCAAACATAATAATAAGCTGGATATTTTTATCCACAACGGGACGTTTACTATTTGGTAGTAAATGCTTCACAACAAATTCACGATCTTTGAGCATGACGGTTTCTCTATCATATTTGATATATCCTTTCTTTTTTAAACGAGAGAGTTCAGTATTATAGGTTGCCTTGTTTTTATGATAGCGAGACGCGATGATATCATACAACGCTTGTCGTTGTATCTGCATTGATCCACAAGAAAGTAATTGAGAAAGTAGTGTATCACCAAATGATGGATTGGCTAGCTCTGCGTACATGTTTTCGTACATGTCTTCTTCCATATATCA
Source organism: Minisyncoccota bacterium (assembly GCA_017992255.1). Classification (GTDB taxonomy): domain Bacteria; phylum Patescibacteriota; class Minisyncoccia; order Phycocordibacterales; family UBA9973; genus JAGOPB01. Next base: position 31,269 of record JAGOPB010000003.1, read on the forward strand.
AGTATATAAAATAAATACACCCATAGCAACTTCGTGACGGCCGTCACGAAGTTGCTATGGGTGTAGAAACCATTTTTAGTTATATTTTATTTTTAATTTTATTTCTACTTTTATTTCTTATTCTACTTCTAGTTCTAGTTTTGGTTTTGGTTCTGCTTTTACTTTTACTGCACAGGGTGTGTCTGATACAAATTTGGAAAAATAGAAATTTATTTTTTTACACTTTATATGATAAGTATTCTTTTTTTCTCATCTAGGTGTTCTATCGTCACTCCGAGCACCTCGTCTGGAAGTACGCTCTTTATTTTCTCTGGCCACTCTACGACGACAAGATTTCGAGGATTCTTTATGACACTATTCCATCCTAGTTTTACTATTTCTTCAGGGGTTTCCAGTCTGTACGCGTCGATGTGAACAAGTGCATCAAAATCATTATGAATAACTGCATAACGTTTCATGATAACGAATGTAGGAGAAATCATCGTCTGTTCGATACCCAATATTTTGCCAATAGTCTGTGCCAGTGTTGTTTTGCCAACGCCTAAATCTCCTGTGAGACACAGTATCGTGGCAGATTGTTTCTGTGTTGGCATCGAATGAAGTACCAACTTTGCAATCTCGTGTATCTGATCTATAGTAAATTCTTTCCTCATGCGCCCAGCATACCATAAAAAACACACGCAGTGCGTGTGTTTTTTATGCAATCGAGTTTTGTACTCGAAATGAAACTACTTAGTGAGGCAAATCATTCACTGAGCGTGATTGATATGGCGCACCGTGTGTCGGCACGAAAGGAACCACTGGAGTTCTTCGTGACATACTTCTCGCAACTGCAATAAGAATCACAATCAAGAGAAGTATCAGAAGCCATCCACCAAAGGTGTTTGGGAAAAATCCGTTTCCAAAGAGTGCAAAACCTGCAAGTGAGCTACCACAACGAGTCATATCATGTATCTTGTACGCTATAGCATCTTCTTGTCCGAGTGTTGACGAGTATGTGTACGCCATCACAGCTGTTGCTACCAATATATCTTCATCGATTGCTCCACGAGTTACTTCTCCTGAGATAAATATATCTCCTTCTTGGTTTACCGCAACATCGTTGAGTTCTACAGTCAAAGTATTGTCGGTTTCACTAAAGATTCCATTTGAAGCTTTTCGAAACGCAATATCCTGAGGCAGAGTAACTCGCAATATCACGTCTGTGAGTGTTCGTCCAGAAATATTTTTGTAGTGTACAGTGTAGTCGTTTATATCACTTGGACATGCATTGTCATATGGAGAGGTTATCTCGAGCATGAGTCGTGAGTTTCCAGTTCCTGTCCCTACGTTAGTGACAGTTGGACGCACATATACAGGTGGATTTGGGTTTACGGTAGATACTGTTCGGAAATTGAGCACATCACCACACATAGAACCTCCAGTGTTTTTAGCACATGCACGGAAGTAGTATGTTGTATTTGCCGAGAGTCCGAAAATACCATTCACAAAAACTTTTCCATCACCTATACCGAGTGTTTGGTCTGCAGTACGGAAACCAAGTCCGTTCGTTGTTCCCCATTCAAACCATCCTGTAGTCCATGTATTACCATCACTTGAAAGTAATCCATTTAGTGCTGCAGTTGAGCCAGTGACTGACGTAGCAACAGTCGTAACGACATACGGTAAAAGGTAATCCGTTGAATCTGGAACAGAAATACCTCCACTAGTAGTCAAACACACAGTACTTCCTGTTGATGTCACGCCAAGATTGTTTTGAGCAAATGCTCTATAGCAATACTGCGTGTTCGGACTTAATCCTGTAATACTTGCTGATAGTGATTGTGGAGAATAGAAAGTATTTGAAGATGTTGTAAAATTGAAATCATAATTTTTACCCCACTTGAAATATACATTCGCGTACGATGCACTAGTACCGATCGCATTGAGCGAGCCGTTGAGAGTAGCTGATGTAGT
>JAGOPB010000004.1 GCA_017992255.1 Minisyncoccota bacterium
TATCAGAAAATAATATCACTTGCACCAGAAGTGATTTAAACTATATGGCAAAGATAAAAAAAGGAGACAACGTCATCGTGATTAGTGGTGCGTCAAAAGGCAAGAAGGGTACCGTGCTCAAAGTTATGCCAGAAACCGGACGTGCATTGGTAGAAGGTATCAATCTGAAGAAAAAGCACGAGAAGAAACGTTCAGAAGGTGGTCAAGGACAAGTGGTAGAAGTATCCCGATCGGTAAACATGTCAAACCTTGCACATCTTGATCCAAAAGGAGGAAAACAAACAAGAGTAGGATCAAAAATAGTCGGCAACAAGAAAATCCGTGTTGCAACAAAAAGCGGACAGGAAATAAAATAAATTTTATGCAAACGATTAAAGAAAAAGAAAAAAAAGCATACGAGGTCATGAAAGAGAGTTTTGGCTATAAAAATACTATGGCTGCTCCTCACCTGACAAAAATCATAGTTGCCGTAGGAACAGGTCGTTTGGTAAAAAATGACAAAAATAAAAATGATTTTGTATCTGACCGTATAGCAAAGATCACCGGACAAAAACCATCGGTTCGTGGTGCAAAGAAATCCATCGCAGGTTTCAAGATTCGTACAGGAGACTTAGTGGGAATGATGACGACACTTCGTGGAAAAACCATGTACGACTTTGCAGACAAACTCGTCAATATTGCCATTCCTCGTACAAAGGACTTTCGCGGTATAGAAAGGAAAGTTGTTGACGATATTGGCAATATGACTATCGGTATCAAGGAGCATACAATATTTCCTGAAACTGGAGACGAGGAAATCCGTGATGTCTTTGGTCTAGCCGTGACTTTTGTCACCACAGCAAAAACAAAAAAAGAAGGTACTCAATATTTTGAACTTATAGGAATTCCGTTCAAAGCATAACAGTGAGCAAAGTCCCCGGAAGGGGATTTTTTTGTATAGTATAATGTGATTTAAAATAGTAATCATTCTACGTTTTTTGTATATAGTACATGTATATATATCACATTGAAAATAAGGATTATGTAGTATGTGTTGACAAAAAAAACTATAGTGTATATAACAGAAAGTAATTAGTTCAAACAAAAATTATTTAAAATGAAAAAACAAGTACAACAAGTAAGTACAAAAGTACTACCGCAGAGTCCACCTGCCACAACAAACCAAGGAAAACCACAAACCAAAACTTGCTATTCTGATAGCGAGTTGGAAGAGTTTAGACAAATTATTTTACTTAAAATTAAAATAATTGATAAAGATCAAAAAAATTTAAAACAACAAATAAAAGAATCCACAAATCTCGAAAGTCGAGATTCAACCGGAATCTTTAATAATGGTGCTAGAGCACATGAAATAGATATCTGTACTAAAATGGTGTCTATAAAAGCAGATCTGTTGGGTAAACTGCACTCGGCACTAGGCCGGATTGGAAACAAGACCTATGGCATTTGCCGGGAAACAGGCAAATTAATTTCCACGGAACGGCTCATAGCTGTACCTCATGCAACTCTATGCATAGAGGCCAAAAAATAGAATAAAAAAATTAACGCTATAAAACTAATACTATGTATTAGTTTTATAGCTAAAAATAAAAGTTCTAGCAATATATATTGTTAGAACTTTTTTTATTTGACACCGTCAACTATATTTGCTATTGTATGACCAGTTTCTTTTGAGTCCGGTCCGTGTTTCTCCTTTGCTTTTCTCTACATCTGTAGCATGAAATACAAAGAAAAAACACGAGAAACCCCTCACAGAAACAAATTTTACCTATGGCAAAAACATCTACACGAGTTCGCGCTCTCAAAAAGCCAAAATTTTCATCTCGACAAAAAAATCGATGTTTTCGTTGTGGTCGAGGAAGAGGTTTTATGAGAGATTTCGGACTATGTCGTATTTGTTTCCGAGAATATGCAAACGAAGGAATGATTCCGGGTGTTCGTAAGTCTTCATGGTAATCATGCGTATTATTTTCGATTTTAAATCAACAATCTAAACACATTATATGGATCCAATAGCAGACATGATGAATACGCTCAAAAACGCAACTGTGGTACACAAAGAGGTTGTTGTCGTATCGCATTCAAATATAAAAGAAGCAATTGCGCGATGTCTAGTCAAAGAAGGATACCTTGCACGGGTTGATAAAAAGGTTCGTGCTGGATTTCCCATATTATCGCTTGCTCTTATTGAGTCAGAGAAGCCGCCTTTTACAGAAGTGAAACGAATTTCAAAACCGTCACGTCGCATGTACGCTGGAGTCAATGAATTTGGAGGATTTTTCCGTGGACGTGGAATTTTAGTGCTATCGACGCCAAAAGGTATCATGTCACACAGACAAGCAAAGAAAGAATTGGTCGGCGGAGAAGTACTGTTTAGTCTTTCATAATATACATATATGTCACGAGTAGGAAAACAAATTTTAGAAATACCAGAAAAAACAACCGTTGATATAAAAAACGGCGTGGTTACTGTTTCGGGACCACTCGGTACGCTTACGCGAGAATACAGAGCTGATTTGGCAGGTATCACCATTACAGACGGAAAAGTATCATTTGATAAAGTGCACGACAACAAACTAGGACGCGCATTGTACGGAACCTATGCATCACATGTTAAAAACATGTTGGCAGGAGTCAATACTCTTTTTGTAAAAAAACTAATACTCGAAGGAGTGGGATTCAAAAGTGAGGTAAAGGGAACAGACCTTCATTTGGCGCTTGGTTTTTCTCATCCTGTTATAGAAAAAATACCAACTGGACTCACGGTCACTGCAGAAAAAAACCTAATTACTGTTTCCGGTATAGACAAGGAACTTGTCGGTAGCTTTACTGCGTATATACGATCTCTCAAAAAACCAGAACCATACAAAGGAAAAGGTTTTAGATATCAGGATGAAGTTATTCGTCGAAAACAAGGAAAGAAATCAGCATAAACATGCTCGCGTAAATAGTGTCAGCACCAACCAATTATATGGAAACAAAAAATATAAAAATTCAAAAACGTCTTCGATTGAAGAAAAGAATTCGATCTCAAATCAGTGGCGTCGCTTCTCGACCTCGACTTTCTGTTTTCAAGTCAAATGCTTTTATCTATGCACAGCTCATCGACGATACAAACGGTTCGACTATCGTAGCCACATCTGACATGAAAGAAAAAAAAGGCACCAAAGTAGAGCGAGCTGAAAAGGTGGGAAAAGATATCGCAGGACTTGCAATCGCAAAAGGTATAAAAACCGTTGTTTTTGATAGATCGGGTTTTAAATATACTGGACGTGTAAAGGCATTAGCAGATGGAGCGCGTGCAGGGGGGTTAGAATTTTAAATAGAAACATTTATGGAAGACACAAACAACGCACAATTGAAAACAGGAATAGTAAAGCCTTCTCACGTTGGAGCTGGTTCACCACGCTCAGGTTCACGTCCCCCTCGAGCTGGTGGAGGAGCGAGACGAGGCGGTCGTTCGGGTTCATTTGAGCGAGTAAAACCTGAATTTGATCAAAAAATATTGTCTATTCGTCGTGTGACACGTGTTGTTGCAGGAGGAAGACGCTTTAGTTTTTCAGTAGCACTTGTTGCAGGAGACAAAAAAGGAACAGTGGGAATAGGAACAGGAAAAGCAGGGGACACATCTCTTGCTATTGCAAAAGCGCTTGCTTCTGCAAAGAAAAATATGATCACTATTAAAATGACCAAAACAAATTCTATTCCAGGTGAGCTCAAAGCAAAATATGCTAGTGCGACTCTCGCTATGATGCCAAACAACGGACGAGGTATTGTATCTGGTTCAGCAGTGCGTGATATCATCATCCTTGCTGGACTCAAAGATATTACTTCAAAAATACGCACTCGAAGTAAAAATAAGCTAAACATTGGGCGTGCAACAATAAAAGCTCTTTCTGCTATCAGCGAAAAGAAAAAACACAATGAGCCAGCAAAACCACCGATAGATACGACAACACTAGCTGGGGTAGAAGAAGCTACAAAATAATATATTCTAAATAACACAACACTATATCCATAACAATTTATATATGATTACACGAGTACATAAAAATAAAAAAGCAAAGACCATAGGACGCGGAGGAAAACGCGGTAAAACAAGTGGTCGTGGTGGAAAAGGACAGACAGCTCGAGCTGGAAACAAGCGTAGACCTGAAATGCGAGACACTATCAAAAAGCTTCCTAAAAGACGTGGATATGGTAAAAACAGAGCTCGAACGGTAAACTCAGGAGTTGTCAAACCACTCGCGGTAAATCTCGATAGAATCCAAAGTTTATACAAAGCGGGAGAGACTGTTAGTGGTATCACACTTATCGAGAAAGGTGTTTTTGGTAAAAAAGGAGGTATGACACCAAAAGTAAAAATACTGTCTGTTGGTGAGCTTTCTATAGCACTCACGTTCAGTAAAGTGACCATTTCTAAAACGGCTCTTGCAAAAATAGAAAAAGCTGGAGGAAAAGTGCAATAACAGATAACAAAACAAAACAAAACAAAACTATGGGAAATTTTTTCAAAAAACTACAGCACATAGGTACAGACAAATCGCTTCGCAACCGGGTACTTTTTGTTATTGGAGCACTTTTTATTACTCGATTACTTGCAGCGGTACCAATACCAGGTGTTGACTCTATTGCACTCGAGAGATTCTTATCATCAAACCAATTTTTTGGTATTTTGAATCTTTTTTCTGGAGGAGGGCTTTCCAACTTATCTATTGTGATGCTCGGCGTAGGACCGTACATTACAGCATCTATTATTTTACAACTTCTTACTATTATGGTTCCTCGTTTGAAACAACTGTATCAAGAAGAAGGTGAAGCGGGTAAAAAAAAGTTTTCTCAATATTCCCGATTCCTTACCGTTCCACTTGCTGCTTTGCAGGGATTTAGTTTGCTTATTCTATTGACACGTCAAGGGGTTATAACCGGTCTATCAGCGTTTTCTATGGTAGAAAACGTGATAATAGTTGTGGCGGGATCTCTACTCCTTATGTGGATAGGAGAACTTATTTCTGAGTTTGGTATAGGTAACGGAGTTTCTATCATCATTTTTGCTGGAATCTTGGCTGGCCTACCTCAAGCGGTTGCTCAAAATATATTTAGTTATACAGCAGGTCAGTTGCCTCTTTACATTGGTTTTGCAGCCGTAGCTTTACTTATCATTGCAGGAATAGTCTTTGTGACCGAAGCTGAACGACCTATTCCCGTTACCTATGCTCGACAAGTTCGTGGTGGTAAAACATATGGTGGTGTCCAAACATATATTCCATTACGCATGAACCAAGCAGGAGTGATGCCTATCATCTTTGCATTATCATTGTTGCTCTTTCCTCAACTTATCGGTACTATGCTTCAAAAATCCGTGCACCCAGGTCTCGCTGATTTTGCAACAAAGCTTGCTGGTTGGGGACAGACTCACTGGCTCTACATTGTACTGTACTTCCTTTTGGTATTTTTCTTTACCTATTTCTACACTGCAGTAACATTCGACCCAGAATCAATGGCAAAGAATTTACAAAAAGGGGGAGCATTTATCCCCGGCATTCGTCCTGGTGAAGCTACAGAAACATATGTGTCTCGAGTTCTCTCACGAATAACTATGATAGGTGGAATATTCCTCGGTGTTGTAGCTATATTACCTATTATCATGCAAAATATTTCTGGGGTTACTACGTTGGCGCTTGGAGGAACAGCGGTACTCATCGTTGTAAACGTCATTATTGATCTCATAAAGAAAGTTGAGGCTCAAATGACAATGCGAGAATACTAAATCTAATCTTGAAAAATAACAGCCAAGTAATAGTAATAGAGCATACTTATATACAGAACGGCTTCGGCCGTTTTTTATTTTGTTCTGTATTTGGTATGATGGGTACATGAAAAAACAAAAATTAGGATTTCATATAGTACTGTTAGGACAAATAGCCTCAGGTAAAGACACTCAAGCAGATTTGCTCAAGAAAGACTATGTAGTGCAGTTGGTAGAATCTGGTAAATATTGGCGAGCACTCGCAAAAAAAAATACATCTGACGGAGACTGGGTACGGCGAACAACAGCAAAAGGAAAACCCGCGCCTGTATCTCTCATGAAAAAATTTTTAGTTGAACAAATAGAAAAAAAAAATAAAACAAAAAAGTTGCTTTTTGTTGGTAACCCTCGATTGAAACCAGAAGGTATGTTGCTCAACAAGCTATTAAAAGCAAAGCACGAGGATTATATGGTGCTATACATTACGCTTCCTGATAAAGAAATAAAAAAGCGTTCGTATGCACGTGTACGGAATGAAGATGATAGGAAATATGTAGATATTCGTATCGCATGGCACAAAGATCAAGTCAGTAAAACGGTAGCATACTTCAATTCGCTTGGTAGGCTGGTAAAAATAAATGGAAACCAAACCATCGAAAAAGTAAACAAAGACATCCAAAAGGCATTACAAAAGCATTTGGAGAAATAGGGATTTTTTAGTATTGTATAGAGATATGGGTAAACAAACTTTTATTTTTTGTGGTCGTTCTGGCTGTGGCAAGGGAACACAGGCCAAACTTCTAGCGACATATCTCACTGAACATGATTCTGCGAGGAAAATCTTCTCATACGCAACAGGAGATGGTTTTCGAAAGCTCTTCGAACAGGATACATACACCGCCAACCTATCAAAAGAAATAACTCGCAATGGACTTTTACAACCACTTTTTTTGACGATAGCCATGTGGGGAAATGCATTTATGAAAAATCTTGGTCCAGATGATCACCTGTTTATCGATGGGTATCCTCGTGTAGAAGCCGAAGCTATCGCTGTCGTATCTGCACTATCCTTCTACCAACGAACCAAACCTATCATTATCGATTTTCAAGTATCTCGCGAAAGCTCTCGTACTCGCATGGAGAAACGAGCTCGATCAGATGATACTTCAGAAAACATAGAGACCCGACTCGATTGGTATGACCAGGATGTCGTTCCAGCAGTAGCGCACCTCAAACAACAACCAGAATATTTGTACTGGTCTATCGATGGTGAGCAAACAATAGATGAAATACATCAGGAAATTATTTCTCGCATTCATAAACTCTCATAAGTATGGAACACGAGAAAACATTTGTCATATCACTTGGAGGATCTATGGTTATGCCAGGTGAAGTGAACAGTATTTTCTTGAAAGATTTTGTTACTCTCATTGACCATTTTGTTCAAAAAGGTTTCAGATTTTTCATAGTGATTGGTGGAGGAAAAATAGCACGCACATACGTCGATGCAGCCAGAGACCTTGGAGTCTCTGATTCCAATGATTTAGATTGGATTGGTATTCAAGCTACTCGGTTGAACGCAGACCTTGTTCGTTCTCTATTACGAGCCCATGCTCCTGATAAAATCATTTATGGAAAAGAAGATGCAAAGAATTATACACAACATGCAGTGATTGTCGGTGGAGGGTGGTATCCAGGTGGATCGAGCGATATGGCAACCACACTTCTCGCAAAAGAAAACGGAGTGAAAAACATAATAAATCTTTCTAATATTAGCTTTGTGTACACAGCTGATCCAAAAAAAGATCCCAGTGCTATGAAATTGACAAACATACAGTGGAATGAGTATAGAAAAATAATTCCAGCGGATTGGACTCCAGGTTCGAATACACCGTTTGATCCCACTGCATCAAAAATTGCAGAAGAGGAGAAAATGGAGGTTGCAGTCATGAATGGTAATAATTTGGAAAACTTAGAGAAATTTTTAAATGGAGAAGAATTTGAAGGAACTTTGATACATCCATAAAGAAATATGTTAAAACGATCGTATATGAGCTATTCTAATTAAAATAGAAAATTTCAGAATCACAAAAAGGATTTAGTATTAGAACCTTATGATTTTTCTTTTTATGAGAAGATGGAGGCGACACTTCTCTTGTATATTTCTGCCTCTAGACACTAAAAGCGTTTACATTTTCTTAATAAAGCTTTGCGACTATGTTTTTTAGTATTCATACATCCCAGCAACACTATAGATAGCATATTGCGAAAGCTGTTATCAGAAATAGGTCTTGTAATCTAACTTTTTTTGCTATATTCTGTACCTATGGCTGTAATTATAAAAACAAAAGAAGAGATAGAAATACTACGAGAAGGAGGGAAACGTTTGGGTACCATACTTGCGAAAGTGGCAAAAAAAGTCGCTCCTGGTGTCTCTGCAGTTGAATTAGACCGCTATGCAGAAGAGCTCATACGAGACCAAGGAGACGAGCCTGCGTTTCTGCACTACACACCAGAAGGTATCTCATATCCCTTTCCAGCTTCGTTATGTGTCTCGATAAACAACGAGATAGTTCATGGTATTCCTGACGAGCAGGTATTGAAAAATGGTGATATTGTTTCTATTGACTTAGGATTGAAACATCGAGGACTCTATACAGACCACGCTATCACTGTTGCTGTGGGAAATGTGCCAAAGTCTTCTCTAGAATTAATGTATCGTACACGCGAGGCATTGTATGTAGGTATATCTGCTGCACGAGGAGGAGCTACAACAGGAGATGTAGGCTATGCTATAGAGCAGTATATAAAAGACTTTGGTTACGGTATCGTTCGCGGACTCTCTGGCCACGGCGTGGGCAGGGCAATACATGAAGACCCATTTATCCCCAATTATGGAAAACGCGGAAAAGGCGAATTGCTCCGTCCTGGTATGGTAGTGGCTTTAGAGCCGATGATAACGCTTGGTACATGGGAAGCAGTACCTGACGCAAATGAATATTTATATAAAACAGCAGACGGATCACGATCAGCGCATTTTGAGCACACTATTTTGATTACTGAAGGAGAAGCAGAAATACTTACTGAAATATAAAATCTCACTAGATATGGAATGTATATTTTATGCAGCTTCTTGAAAAAGTTTTTCAGGAGATATTTTGACTTTATGAGGTTGCGTGTTCTCTATTTCAGTAATAACCTCTTCTGGTGTAGATTCTTTTTGCATTGGTTCTGATTCGGTTTTTGCAAATAAAATAGCTTGCTCACGTGTAGTAATTTGCGGAACATATGAAGTCGCAAACTCTTTTTCAAATGTTACTCTTCTTTTTTCATACATATCTTGGAGTAAGACAGTGTCACCATCATATCCACCCAAAAGAGCAGCTTCGTATGTTGCTAGTACATGTAATGTTTTTTGTCGTAGTGCTGTCAATTCTTGTTCAATGCCTGAATCAGGAAATTCGGTTATTAAATATTGTAAAGCTTCTGGTTTAGAATCAATTTGAGAATTAAATGGTTTTCCTGTTCTTTCTATGTATTCTTCCTTCAGTTTTTCAGGAATACGATGCGCTAAAGGATGTGTATTTTTTCCTGCGAGTACCTCCATGGCATTGTTCATAGTCAACTCTCTTTCCATTCTCTCCAAATCACCACCAATATGAGCTTCGGTGGTTTTTTCTATATACTCAGGCTTCTCTGATATCGTTTTTGGTTTTTTGAAAAATAATTCCATGTGTCTATTATATCATATTTCAGTCTAAATGTCAAAAATGGTATGATGCGTAGTTCTTCAAACTGCAAAAAGTGTTATACTATCTATTGTACATGGATACTACTTTTAATCAAACTCCAAAATTTAAATCACCAGAGGAAGAACTAGCTTTTCTACGAGAGCATATTCGAGTGCGAGAAAATGAAATACTTTCACAAAGTAAAGAAGTAAACAAAGAAACAGTGACCAAAAATATAATAGAAGAGTATGCTGATGTTCCGAAAAATCAAGTTCTGCATAACAGTCATGCAATGAAAGAAAAAGAAGCCGAGGGTATCGCGCTCCGGTTGCAACCAGAAGAACATGATGCACAAATGGAAGAACTGTTAGGGATACTTATAGAAAAGGGTATTCGCAATGCTTTGTCCGTAGTAGAAAAAATGAGCAACCCGCACATTGATGATGATTTTCACCGTTTTCTTGTTGAGTATATCCATAGTGAGCATATGGTGCCCAATTTGAAAGAAAAGACCCCCCTCTACAAGTCTCTTCATGTGCGTCTGTTTGAAATAACGTTGCCTCCTGAAAAAGAAGGCGAAGGAAAAAAGGGATTCAAAGAATTTATAGGTGCTATGGAACAGTTTTATTCTGGTATGCTATCGATTCGGAGTGACCGTGATAATCGTGAGCACAATTATTACACGCTTGAAATAGCACTATCCCACGCCAGTGATTCGGTCGTGATATATGCTGGTATACCCCAAGAACGAATAGATCTTTTTGAAAAACAAGTACTCGCGTTTTATGAACACGCAAAAGTGCGCGAAGTGGTAGATGACTACAATGTATTTAACGAAAAAGGGTTTTCTGTAGGTGCATACCTCAATCAGTGGAAAAAACCCGTGTATCCTATCACACTTGCCGAAAAAATAGACCATGATCCAATGAATACTATTTTGAATGCTTTTTCTAAACTTAAAAAAACAGGAGAAGGTGCATCTATACAGTTTCTCATTGCTCCGGTTGGTGAACATCACATGAGAAATTTTAATCGTATACTTCATGATGTAAAGGATGGGGAAAAGATACATATGGGAAATCGAACACTCCGAGAGTTTGACAAAGATTTCAAAAAAGCAGCAGCAGGGCTATTTTTCGGAAATGAAAAGCAGGAAAAAGAAAAAGAAGAACGGAAAAAAGATATTGACGATAGAGTTGTAGAACGAATCAGTGAAAAAATAAAGTCGACAATTATAGGTGTCACAGGAAGAATCGTTGCATCCGCTGAAACAAAAGATAGAGCAGAAAGTATACTGGTCGAACTTGAAAGTGCTTTCAATCAGTTCAATGACGTAGAATCAAACCGTATTGTTTTTAACAAAGTATTTGATAGAAAAAAACAAGATTTTTTTCATGATTATACGTATCGAAATTTCAACAGTGATAATGAAATGTTGCTCAACTTAAAAGAAATGGCAACACTCTTTCATTTTCCTGTTGGAGTATCATCGTCCCCACAACTCAAAGAGGCAAAAGCTGGGGTTGCACCTGCTCCAATCGAAATGGGAGATTCTGGGATTTTGTTGGGTCTCAATGATTATCGTGGACGAGAAACGGGAATATTTTTCTCACCAGAGGATAGAATGAGACATTTTTATATGATAGGACAGACAGGAGTTGGAAAAACGGTATTATTTTTGAACATGATAATACAAGATATAAAAAATGGTGATGGTGTGTGCTATATCGATCCGCATGGTACGGATATAAACACAATTTTGGCAAACATACCACCTGAACGAATAAATGATGTCATATATTTTGACCCAGCACACATAGCTCGTCCTATGGGTCTCAACATGCTCGAATACGATCCAAACTATCCCGAACAAAAAACTTTTGTTGTGAACGAATTGATGGGTATTTTCAACAAATTGTTTGATATGAAAACAGGTGGAGGAGCTATGTTTGAGCAATATTTCAGAAACTCAGCATTTTTAGTAATGGAGGATCCAGAAAGCGGTTCTACGTTGCTGGAAATTACTCGTGTGTTGGCAGACGCTGAGTTTAGAAAGAAAAAACTGGCAAAATGTAAAAATCCTATTATCAAACAATTTTGGGTATCAGCAGAACAGACAACAGGTGACCAGTCACTGGCAAACTTTGTGCCATATATTAGTTCCAAATTTGACAATTTTATATCAAATGACATTATGAGACCAGTTGTGTTGCAACAAAACTCTGTTTTCAATTTCCGGAAAATTATGGATGAAAAAAAGATACTCCTAGTAAATCTTTCCAAAGGACGACTAGGTGAAATCAATTCAAATCTCATTGGTCTTGTTCTTGTTGGAAAGCTACAGATGGCGGCTCTCTCTCGCGTCGATATGTTCGGAAAAGATTTTCCTCCTTTTTATATGTATATTGATGAATTTCAAAATGTTACCACAGATTCTATTTCGTCTATTCTTTCTGAAGCTCGTAAATACAAACTCTCACTCAATATTACTCACCAGTATCTTGCACAATTGGAGGATAGTATAAAAAATGCAGTTTTTGGTAACGTGGGTTCTATGGCTGCTTTTCGTATATCAAGCGAAGATGCAAAGTTTATCGAGCCACGATTTGCTCCCACATTTTCTTCAGATGATATCATGAAAATAGACAACTGGAATGCCTACGTCAGCATGTTGGTCAAAGGTCAACCGACAAAACCTTTCAATATGAAAACACTTCCTCCACCACAAGGTAATCCAGACAATGTGGAAAAAATGAAAGAACTTTCATATCTCACCTATGGCCGTCCACGAGACGAAGTGGAAAAAGAGATAATGGAACGCTTTGAAAGTTCAATGTAAGTAGATTTTGATTTTATTTTTACTTGTGCTAAAATCACGCTATTATTTACATAAGAAACAATTTTATAATACATGTCAAAAATTGAAAGAACTCTTATCATTTTCAAACCAGATGCAATACAACGAGGAATCGTTGGGGACATTCTTACGCGTTTTGAAAGAGCTGGCTTGAAAATCGTAGCTACCAAAATGATTCAGCCAACCAAAGAACACTATCATAACCATTATGAAGATATTGGAAAACTGATTTCAAGACGGGGACAAAAAGCATATGATGTTACTTTGAATATGATGATGACTGGCCCTGTTATGCCTATGGTTTTAGAGGGTATAGAGGCCATTGCACTCGTACGTAAAATGATTGGAGCTACTGAACCAAAATCTGCCCTACCGGGAACCATTAGAGGAGATTATTCTCACATGAGTTTCAATTATGCTGACGAAAACGATATTGGTATCCCAAATTTAATTCATGCCTCGAGCGATCCTGAAGACGCAGCGCAAGAAATTGCCCATTGGTTTTCTGATGGAGAAATATGTGTTGAATATGAAACCACTCACGGAAAATTTACTCAGACTAAAAAAAAGTAACAATGTAAAAAGACACACAATGTGTGTCTTTTTACATTGTATTCGAACAAAATATTATTATTTGAACAGTACTTCTTTTACTATATTTTATTTTTTTGTCTATATTGCACAGATGTGTCAACTTGCTATACTAAATACAGGATTATTGAGAACGATTACCTAGAACATGTATTTTATGAGAGCGTGGCATGAGGTTCTCCTTTGGGAGATTCTCTCCTGCACTCACTTAGCTGTAAGGCTAGGGTAATCACTTCCAATAGTCCTAAAAAAGAATCATTAGCTTATATGCTAATGGTTTTTTTTTATAAAAAATGTACAATAAATATATGAAGTTAAAAAAAATTAGTATTCTCACTGTTATTGTTGGCGCTTTATTGTACGGACTCAATCATCTTGCAACACTGAAAAGTTGGTATTGGGTTATATGGTGGTTTGACATGCCTGTACATTTTATTGGGGGCTTTTTTTCCGCAACAATTATATTTTTGTTTGGATATCGGTATCTTCGTAGAATAGAAAGAGAAAATCCACGTAAGGCTTTTGTGTATATAGTTGTGGGAGTTTTATGTGCTGGAGTAATATGGGAACTATACGAACTCATCGTACAGCAAGCCTTACCACAAATTCGTTTGGTGAGCTGGATAGACTCTTTTTCAGATTTATTTTTTGATAGTGCAGGAGGTTTGTTTGCGTACTTTCTAATTTGGAAGAAGAAACACTAATATATTTTTGACGTATGTTGCACTATATCTACATACACATGTTTGTATATCTAGACGGTGTACTGTGATATACTATATAGCATGACTGAAAAAAAATTAAAGCTTACGTTTGGAGGTGGTACAAACACGGTCACTGGAGCAAATTTTTTACTTGAAAATGTTTCTGGGGGAGAAGGCGAAACACAAAAATTTCTAGTTGATTGTGGGTTGATTCAGTCCACTAAACTTGCAGATGAAGATAACTGGAAAGACTTTCAGTATGAAGCAAAAGATATTGATATACTTTTTATTACACATGCACACATAGACCACATAGGTCGCATACCAAAAATAATTCACGATGGATTCAAAGGACGTATTATTTCAACACCACCAACAAAAGATATTGCACATATCATGCTCGAAGACACTGTTGCTATCTTGTCGCGTTCGCATGAACACGACTTGAACAAGATATATACTTCCGAATCGATTTCAAAAGCAATGGCTCTATGGGAAACGTTGCCATATCATCAGGTGTTGGATATGGAAGGAGGTTTTCAATTTTCTTTCAAAGATTCAGGTCACATACTAGGGTCAGGTATGTTAGAGATTGTGTATCGTGGAGAAAAAATAGTCTTTACTGGAGATCTTGGAAATTCTCCTTCGCCACTTTTACCAGATACAGAGTCAATAACTGACGCGGATTATCTGATAATGGAAAGTGTATATGGAGACCGCAATCACGAAGACCGAGCAATGAGAAAGAAAAAACTTGAGTCTATCATAGAAGATAACTATAAACGAAAAGGAACGCTTATCATACCTACTTTTTCTCTTGAACGAACACAGGAACTACTCTATGAAATAAATGATTTTGTTGAAAACGAACGCATACCCAAAATGCCTATATTTGTAGACTCGCCGTTGGCTATTCGTCTCACTGTCATATATGAAAAGTACAAAAGCTATTTCAATGTAGAAGCTCAAAAAAGACTTACCACTGACAGTGATATTTTTCGTTTTCATGGATTACGCGAAACAGTAAAAACTGATGAATCAAAAGATATTCTGCATGTACCAAACCCAAAAATAATCATTGCAGGTTCTGGGATGTCAAATGGAGGACGTATTATACATCACGAACGAAACTATCTACCTGACAGCAACAACACACTGCTTTTGATAGGATATCAGTCTGTGGGAACGCTTGGCAGACATATAGAAGACGGAGCAAAAACTGTTTCTATCATGCGAGATGAGGTGCCTGTACGTGCTCACATAGAAAAGATAAGTGGATATTCTGGTCACAAAGACTCTGATCACCTTATACAGTTTGTCGAAGCAACAGCTGATAGAGTAAAAAAGGTATTTGTGGTAATGGGGGAGATGAAATCAGAATTATTTTTGGTACAACGTCTACGAGATTATTTGGGAGTCAATGCTGTAGCACCAGAAGAAGGAGAAAGCGTCGTCCTGACGTTTAAAAATAAATAATGTAGATACTTTATCAATAAAGAGGAATCCAAATACTATACCGCAATGGAAAATAAACATGGTCACAAAAAAATAAAAATAGGCGTTGCTGGTGCAGCAGAGACAGGTCATTGTGATAGAAATGTCCTCGACATAGCAAAAGAAATCGGAAGAGCGATTGCACTGTCTGGTAGTGTACTTATCTCAGGCGCAACTACAGGATTTCCGTTGTGGACTGCAATAGGAGCAAAAGAGAAGGGTGGTATGACTATTGGCTTTTCTCCCGCAGCGACTGAAAAAGAACACGTAGAAGTGTATCGTTTACCTATCGATTTTATGGACGTGACGGTATATACAGGTTTTGGCTACATTGGACGTGATGTTTTGTTTACTCGCTCCTCGGACGCTCTTATCGTGGGTTGTGGACGTATCTGCACTATACATGCTTTTACTGTTGCATATCAAGATAGAAAACCTATTGGTGTTATCGAGGGTGTAGGTGAAACAGAAGATATAATCAAGCAAATGATGGGCAAAGGGTATGAACCATATGAGGGTATTATCTTTGACAGAGATCCCGAAAGACTTGTTGAACGATTGATTGAAATCGTGCAAAAAACAAAAAAAGAAGAAGAGAACCTAATAGTATAACTATTATAATAAAAATCCCGCCATGCGGGATTTTTATTATAAACTCTCTACAATTTTTTTGAATGCATCTGGTCGGTGTTCGGCGAGAGAAGCAAGTATTTTTCGATCGAGTAAAATGTTTTTCTTCTTCAATGCACCTATAAACTTACTGTATGACATGCCGAGTTCTCGGGTACTAGCATTTATTTTTACATTAAAAAGTCTACGAAAATCACTTTTCTTATCTTTACGGTGAACAAATGCATATGCATATGCATGGAGCAATGCATCGTGCGCAGCACGTTCTTTCGTGCTACGAGCATTACGAAATCCTTTTGTTGCTGTGAGTATTTTTTTTCGACGCTTCAGAGCGTGAGTTCCTTTTTTTACGCGAGTCATATATGGGTTGGTGGATAGTTGTTAAACTTCTAAGGGTTGATAAGAGTCAGTATTAGTGAAAAGGGAGGAGACGACTACGGTCAGTGTTTGACATAGTAAACTCACGACCTTTGCGACCAGAAAGTTGCTTTGAACGAGAGGTTCGTGCGTTGAAATGATTTTGTCCAGCTTTACCAGCAATCATTTTTCCATTTTTGGTTATTTTCAAGCGTTTCGTTATGGACTTGTTTGTTTTAGTCATACAGATATGTGTGTTTTTATAATATTTCGACGATGTGATTATTTTGCTTTTTCGAGCGTGGTCATAAATCCTTTTGGTGAACGTTTTACCGGATCAGCAATCTTGTATTCGGTGGTAATGAGGTTCAAAATTCTCGTCAGTCTTTCCTTCAAGAATTTTTCTTCCATGTATTTGGTGCGTCCAGCGAGAAAGAGTTCTACTTTTACTCGATGTCCTTCACTTAGCCATTCAGATACTTTTTTTGCTTTCAAATCCAGATCATGATCACCAGTAGCAACTTTTATCTGTATCGATTTTGTTTCCGTCGGTCTTGCACCAGCTTTCATTTTTTTCTGTTTTTTGTTTTGTTCGTATTGGAATTTACCAAAATCAGCAATTTTCGCAACCGGTGGCGCAGCGTTTGGCGAAATCTCGATAAGGTCGAGACCTGCTTTGTCTGCCATTGCTTGAGCTTCGGATAGGGAAACTACTCCGATGTTCTCACCGTCTCCATCTAACAGACGGAGTTCTTTGGCGCGTATTTGATGATTTATTCTAAAAAAGCTGCTCAAGATTGTATATCTCGCCACCATAAAGAGTGAGTACGAAACATGGCTATTCTAAAGGATTTTTAAAGAAAAGTCAACACGAAGACGGTGACAATAAATGCTGAGACAATTACTTTCACAATGAGGATAAAGTTCACTACAAAGTCAACATGTGCTACTGTATGTGTATGTCTTTGTTAGAAAACAAAAAAGCAGGACTTGAATACGAGCTGGGCGAGAAATACGAAGCGGGTATTGAACTCGTGGGTTTTGAAGTAAAATCAATCCGTGAAAAACACGGTTCTCTTTTAGGTTCATATGTGCTGGTCAAAGACCACCGCGCGTATCTCTTGGGTGCATTCATACCACCATACCAAGAAAAAAACAGCCCAGTTACGTATGATCCAAAACGAACACGCAACTTACTTCTCTCTAAAAAAGAACTTCGCCAGCTCACCATAGAGGTAAAAGAGAAAGGTTTGACTCTAGTACCACTTTCGTTGTATAATAAAGGCACGAAGATAAAGCTTTCTTTTGCGTTAGGACGAGGAAAGAAAAAATACGACAAACGTGAATCGCTCAAGAAAAAAACTGTTGATCGAGAAACTCGTCGTGAGCACAAACTTCGGTAGAATTTGGGGATGCCAGGCATCGACAAATACACACTCTTTCTCAGTGCATGCCAAGGTCGCATACCAACTTGTAAAAAATATGCACAAACTAAATGCAAAAGCATTTTCTGTAAAATCACCATACTTTAGTGTGAGTGATCTAGCATTCGCTCGAGCATAGCTCGCGACACATACCAGTACGACATCCGATAGTACTGGTATGTGGAATACATTCGGGTTACGGATTTATACTGTCCGATATGGATCTCGACAATATAGGAATCGACATACGGTTATCTTGTCTCTTTCTTACCCGTGTGTTTAAAATTCGAAAAAGACTACGCATGTAGAAACGGTTTAGGAATGTATTTGCACGGCGGTTCAACTCCGCCCATCTCCACTATGGTTTTAACAGATTACATAAAAAAATGAAAAGATAACCTGTACAGTGGATACGGATTTTCTCGCGACACCCATGACTCTTTTAGAGGGGTAGATTATGTATTCATAGTCAAACAGAATATGGAGAATTTATTGTATCTGTAGATTTTTCATTTATACAAAAAAGAAAATAAAGCACAATGATCTTGACATTGATACATACCATCATAAAACATAAACATATGTATCAATGTGAAAAATCAGTTACAGATATACAATTAATATGAACTGTACAATGTGCGTTTGCAGAAAGGGTAAGAGTTCATAATCTGGTTGTAAGATTGGACGTAAATATTTGTTTATTTAAATAGCTACCTCCCTCCGTACTTTGTCGGGGTTTTTTATTTCCTATTTTCATCATTTTCCGTTATACTCATAGATATGCAATTTCCCGGACAAACACCAAACAAAATAAATCAAAAAAACAGAAAATCTCCTAAAAAACCACGTGGTATAGGAGGACAATTTAGTGGAGCAGTTTTTATGCTCATGCTGTTGGTGGCGTTTTATCTTATTATCGGCCAAAACAGTAACGAAAAAGTGGTGATACCTGTATCCGAGCTCGCTCAAAATGTGATAGCAGGCGAAGTTTCGTCTATTGTAGTAGATGGTGAAAAATTGACCGTCATGTACACCGATGAGACAAAAAAAGAATCTAAGAAAGAACTAGAGTCGTCGCTCACAGATACACTTGCAAATTATGGTGTGTCTCCAGAACAATTTGCTTCAACCTCTGTGACGGTTAAAGAACAGTCTGGTTTTACATACTTTCTCATAAATGTCCTACCAATAGCTTTACCAATAGTATTTGTTATTTTGATTATCTGGTTTTTGACACGACAAGTAAAAGGCGCCGGTATGCAAGCTTTCAATTTTGGTCAGTCTAAAGCAAGAATAACAGATCCAAATGACAAAAATAACAAAGTCACTTTCAAAGATGTGGCAGGTTGTAAAGAAGCAAAAATAGAATTAGAAGAAATTGTTGATTTTTTGAAAAATCCAAAGAAATTCATAGAGATTGGCGCACGTATTCCCAAAGGAGTTTTGCTCACCGGACATCCGGGTACAGGAAAAACATTGCTTGCCCGTGCTGTCGCAGGAGAAGCAGGAGTACCATTTTTTCATCTGTCCGGTAGTGAGTTTGTTGAAATGTTTGTAGGTGTTGGTGCATCGCGAGTACGAGATTTGTTTTTGATGGCAAAAAAAGCATCGCCAGCTATAGTCTTTATAGACGAGATAGACGCTGTTGGTCGAGTACGAGGCACAGGAGTAGGAGGAGGAAACGATGAACGTGAACAAACTCTCAATCAAATATTAGTGGAAATGGATGGTTTCGAACCAAATGAAAAAGTCATAGTGATGGCAGCAACAAACCGTTCTGATGTACTCGATCCAGCACTACTTCGTCCTGGTCGTTTCGATCGTCGTGTCATACTCGATCTACCTGATCGAAAAGATCGCGAAGAGATATTGACATTGCATTCAGCAAAAAAACCATTTGCAGAAGACGTGAATTTGAAGGTAGTTGCAGAACGTACGAGTGGCTTTTCAGGTGCAGATCTTTTTTCACTTATGAATGAGGCAGCTATACTTACTGCTCGAGAAAATCGAAAGACAATAGGACAATTCGACCTTATTCGTTCGATAGAAAAAGTGATGATGGGTCCTGAAAGAAAAAGTCACTTGATGACAAAAAAAGAAAAGAAAATAGTTGCGTATCATGAAGGTGGACATGCGCTTGTTGCATCCGTTTTGCCTCATGCAGATCCTGTTCACAAGGTGTCCATCGTTTCTCGAGGACGGGCAGGGGGATATACACTCAAGATTCCTTTAGAAGAGAGAAAATTGCAATCCAAAAAAGAATTTCTCGATGATATTGCGATGTCTCTCGGAGGATACACTGCAGAAGAAATGGTGTTTGGGGATGTCACCACCGGTCCTTCAAACGATTTACAGGTTGCGACCTCACTTGCTCGTGCTATGGTGACACGATGGGGGATGAGCGATGCAGTTGGTGCTATGGCGCTCGAGAGTGATGGTGGAAGAGCTTTGTTTGGAAGTGGAATAGAAGATGATGAACTTGCAAAGGGAAGTGCGCAAAAAATCGGTATAGAAGTGAAGAAAATTATGGATGAAGCAAAAGCCCGTGCTATAGATGTGCTGACAAAACACCGAAAAGCCCTCGATGCAATAGCTACTCGATTGATCGAAGTAGAAACCCTCGAACAACCAGCATACGAAGAGATAATCAAAGCTCATGGTATCAAATTGAAAAAACTCGAAGACGGTGAGACAGCTGTTGATATAGCAGGGTAGTGCATATAATCAGATTCTTTCAATGACAATTTAAAAAAACATTCATCAGTAAGAGTGTTTTTTTAAAAAGTAATTCACGTGCGTATTGTGTCTAAGTTGTCTATGTATTGTTACTTGTCTGCGCCAGTTTGTCCAAGCTCTCTTGCGATATGCTCAAGCAATTCAAAATGAAAAGAGGCACCATCTTCTGCCAACTCTCTGAGAGCTTCATCACTGCTGTCGGCCACGGTACCTTTTATCAACGTCCAACAACCAAAAGCCGCCCCTTCTAGAAACGAAAGCCACTCAAACAACTGCTCTGCAGTATTTTTATGAGCACCAAGAGAGAGGTCTCGCATTGCTGATAGTTTTTTTGATACTTTTTCTTGACTTTCGATGAGGATGTTTTGTCCTTTTTGTTCGTTCACATAATGAGTGATATTTTTTATATGTATATCGTTCATTTCAACAATATGAGCAACCAGTTCCGCCCCCATTGTTTGTATAAAGATTTCTTCATTTGTTTCGATTGTTTCGTTACCAACCGTAGCAAAAGCAAGTGCTTCACCTAGTTTTTTTATTATGTATGTGTTCATGTGCTTACTATTATATCGAAAACATTGTTCTGGTCAAGAATATGGAGTTTTATTTTCTGTTAATCAACTTGACATACGCATTAAAAGATAATTAAATGCATATGAATAGTTTTCTTTCACAATTAAAGCTTAAGCTCATGAAAATATACTTAATTAGTTGGCTATATAATTGCACTAAACTACTGATTTGCAATTGGAATTATGGAAATAATTATATTTCGATTTCTTGGCACTATAAACTCATGACAGCCTTTTCTGTTGTTTTTATATTCCCAGCAGAGCGTATTTCTTCTCAAAAGAAATATTATAAAGTAATATTTCGTTTCTTGATTATTATGCGTATCGGTGATGAGATTTTTGACCAAAATATTAGAACGCATCAACGATACAAGATGAAGAATGCAGTTGAAAAGTTGCTCCAAGCTTCTTATGGTGAGAGTTTTGTCGAAGAAATTGTTCGAGTATTTTCTACAATTGGAATACCTCATCAATTAAAACATGTACGTTTTAACTTGAATCCTGTACTATGTATATTATGGCTCCTCTACTTTGAAGAATTTACAAATGATAAAAATGAAGAGTTTAATAACTGGATACATGAAGCGGTAATTGTTTTTTTGAAGTGTCAACTTCTTGAATTTACTGACGGTCTGGATAAAAAAGAAGAGTATCAAAAAATATTTTATTTTGGGACTGTGAATCTTGGAAAATCATTTTTATCAATAGATAAAACTGTTAACATTTCAAGAGAAAAAGAGTTAATCGGCCTCTGTTCTTTAATGAAATTACTTGATGATCTAACCGATTTACGATGCGACCACTGTAAACAGCCGAACTACTTCCACGCTAGAGAAGATTTGTCTAAAATTGCAAATTATCCAGCTATTATACAATTGATGATAATTAAAAAGAGACAGTCAAGTACATTCAATGAATGGTTTGTTGAGTATAAAAAATTTTGTAAAACAGTGAAATCTTGTGAATATCTATTTCCAAATTTTTTTCTTGGACTCCTAAAGTTCAAATATTTCTCAAATCTACTAAACTTAAGAAAATGAAAAGAATAATTATGTGTGGTGGAGTGACATTGGGTCATGTCATGCCACTATTAGCCGTTGCAGAAAATCTTTCTTTAGAAAACTGGAGAATTGATTTTATGAGCACAAATATTGGTTTTGAAAAAAAACTAATTTTAAAAAATGGCTATAAGTATATATCTGTTGTAGGTAGTAGAAGTTCTGAAAGATTTTCATTCATAAATCTGCAAACTTCTTTTTTCTTATTAATGGCTATTTTCAGTACAATCTGTAAATTTGCGTCAAATCGTCCAATATTAGTAATTGGTACAGGTAGTTTTGCCAGTGTTCCAGCTTATGTTTCAGCTGTAATTTTTAGGATTCCACTGTACATTATAGAGCCAAATGCAAAGCCAGGACTAGTAAATATTTTTTTTATTCCTTTTTGTCACACATCATACAGATTTATTATATCGAGTAAACCACATATCTCTAACAAGAATCTAGGTTTACCTCTAAGGAAAGAGTTTTTAGTACACTGCCCAACGAATGTGCTTCAAAAAAACTACTTGTTAAAGAATCTTTTGTTTGTTGGAGGTAGTTTAGGCTCATGTGAAATTAACTCCATGGTAGTACACTTAATGAAAGAAGGTTTTTTGTCAGACTACGAAATAACTTTGATTTGCGGAAAAGAAGATTATCCTTCACTTATTAGTTTAAGGACTAAAAATATAATAGTTTTTCCTTACGTCGATGACATAGGGTTGTTATATCAGAAGGCAGATATAATTATTTCTTCGTCTGGTGCCAACACTATCGCTGAAGTTGTGAGCATGAGAAAGCCATTGATACTGGTTCCGTCAAGTAAATCTACTGGAGGGCATCAAATTCTTAATTCTGAGTTCCTTCTTGATAACTATGGAATTCCCGTTGTTAATCTTATGGAAAAAGATTGGATAAAAAAATTTATGGGATACATAAATCAGGCAAAAGATTTTTCAATAGATAGAACAACTCTTTTGAGTCAGAATCTAGCATGTTCTGCAGGAGCAATTTCTGCCGACATTGTGGAACCCTGGTGTTGCGCTGTACTAAATACACAACTAGCAGTATATAAAAAGATATCCCGACTGTTTGATATAATTACCGCTCTAATTCTCCTAATTCCGCTTACTTTTTTTTGTATTTTTGTTTGTATCGCAATGAAAATATGTAAGCCAAGATGGCCATTAATTTTTAGGCAAATTAGAACCGGGCGGTACAGTAAACGTTTCTGGATATACAAATTCACAACACTGCCTCCTGATTTTCCTGAAGTTCCAACAAGAGATATAGTGAATTTTACAATCGATAACACGTCGTGGATCCATAAGTTTATTCGCCAAAAGAGGATAAATGAAATACCTCAGCTGATAAATATTATTTTAGGAGATATGTCTTTTGTAGGCCCTCGTCCTGTAATCGATGCAGACCGTGAAATTATTAAACTTAGACAAGGAACACAACTTGTTCTAATCAGACCCGGAGTTACTTTCATAGATAGAATAAAAAATGGAGAGGAACTAAGTATATCAGAAAGAGTAAAGCTTGAGTTAAGCTACTTAACCGAAAAAGATTTCCTCCCTTGCTTTTTTCAAGATATGAAAATCATCCTGCATTCTTTTTTGTTTATGTTAAAATAATTATATTATGAACTTAGATAACTTCAAAAAAAAATTCATCCAGTTGTGGCCTTTGTTACTTGTAATTTCGACAGTATGTGTATTATTTTTGTTGTCTAGTCAAACAGGTGGTGTGTCAAATGGTTATTCAACCAGAGTGGTGATATACATAAACAATCTGTTTGGTATTTCAGGAGATGGTGGTATGTGGTGGACCACTTTTCTCGTCAGAAAGACAGCACACGTTTCAATTTTCTTTTGTCTAACTCTTATTCTTTTTGTAACAATAAATCATTACCATAAAAAGAGGCGATTTAGGTCAAAGTTGATTGTTTCAGGCGCGCTATCTTTTGCAATGGCAATATTTGATGAAATTCACCAAATATATGTTCCTGGAAGAAGTGCGCAGATTTTGGATATAGGTATAGATCTTATCGGAATAAGTTGTGCCGTGTTGTTGATTTCGTGCTGTTGGCACAAAATTGATAAAGAATAATTAAAACCCAAACTACAAGTATGTAGTTTGGGTTTTTTATAATTATGTGTTGCTAACAGGATTATATTGTAGCCCTATAAGTAAGAATATATTTTTTTATAAATATCCAATAATTCAATTTGTAGACCATTTAATATAGCATTATATTCAGGGATTGTTTTTGTATACAAAATACAGTATTATAGGAACACTTATTCGCCTTTAGCTCAGTTGGTTAGAGCACAGAGCTTATAAAAACAAGAGAGCGGGATATGTGTATGTGCTAACAATTTGATTTTAGAGTCCACCCTTAGCTCAGTTGGTTAGAGCACAGAGCTTATACCTCTGGGGTCCTTGGTTCGAATCCAAGAGGGTGGACCCTGAAATGAAACACATACATATACTCTCCGAACGCCGTTTTTATATCGTAAATATACCTCTGGTTTCCTTGGTTCGAATCCAAGAGAGAGGACAGAATAGCAATAAATCACCATGTATATTGTGATTTATTTATTCAAAATGCATTTTATTTTTTCGTGCTACTATGATTGTTTCTAGTAGAGGATATGTTGCAAGAAGGTTTTTATCTACAAGCCGTGTTGCTTCTGTTCGTGCGGCTTCTACCATTTTTATATTTTTAATTGCTTCCATACCAATGTCAGTGACGCCCCACTGCTTACCACCACCCAGCTCTCCTGCTCCACGAAGCTGAAGATCGAGTTCTGCAAGTTCGAAACCATTTTTGGCAGTTTTTAGTGCGTGAAGACGATCTGCTGTTTTGTTTGTCTTTGCATCGGCAAAGAGAAAGCAGTATGGTTGTTCACTACTTCGCATGACTCGTCCGCGTAGTTGGTGAAGTTGTGCAAGACCAAATCTTTCTGCGCCTTCGATAATTATAAGGGTTGCGTTTGGTACGTTCACACCAACTTCTACTACAGAGGTTGCGACAAGAATGTTTATAGTTCCAGAAGCAAAATCCTCCATAACTGATTCTTTTTTTTGTTTTGTCATTTTAGAATGAAGCACACCTATTTTTTTATCTTTGAATACATCTGCGCTGAGACGCTTTGCTTCTGCGGTGACAGATTTGCTCTGTAGTGCCATTTGTTTTTCTGGATCGGGCTCATCGATACGAGGACAGATGACATAGAGCTGACGACCTTGTGCCATCTCTTTTCTGATGAGCGTATATGCTTCGTCACGTTTTGTATCGGGTACGATGTCGGTTATGATATGTTTTCGACCTGCAGGCATTTCATCTAAAACGGTCAGGTCGAGATCTCCGTATATAGTCAGAGCAAGTGTGCGAGGTATAGGTGTCGCAGTCATGCTGAGCAAGTGCGGAGCAAATCCTTCTTTGCGTGCAAGTTTGGCACGTTGTCCAGTTCCAAAACGATGCTGTTCGTCTATAATAACTAGAGCAAGGTCTTTGAATTGTACCGACTTTTGGATCAATGCGTGTGTGCCGATAAGAATAGGAATTTCTCCGTTAGCCACCCATTTGAGTAGTTGAGCACGAGAGATGGTAGTCCAATCATTTTTTGCTGATGCGACTTTTGTTGGAAATTTTCTACATCCACTTCCTGTAATGAGTCCTATTTGTATACCGGTGTGCGCAAAATACTCTATAAAATTTTCAAACAATTGTGTCGCTAGTATCTCTGTTGGCGCCATGTATGCCACTTGCAGTGAGCCAAATGCTTGCGTTTTCCCTGTCTTTTTATCAAGGGGACGGGTTTTTATAACCGCATAACTCGCGCTTGCAGCTATGGCAGTTTTTCCACTACCGACATCACCTTCGAGAAGACGCGACATGGGATGCTCCTTGTCGATATCCGCGAGAATGCTGTCTATAGCATGTTCTTGTCCACCGGTCAGAGTGTAGGGAAAGCGAGTAATAAACCGCTCTACGTCATCTATATCTGCGTCTATACTATAGGCACCAAGGTCACGAAAAGCTTTTTTATCAAGTTGTTTTGCAAGTTGAATAAAAAATACTTCTTCAAAAGCAAATCGTTTTCGCGCTGCCAATGCATCCTGTTCACTTTTTGGTGTATGGATCCACACAAGTGCAGTTTTCAGTGTGGGAAGGTGATAGGTTTCCAATATATCTTTTGGTATGTACTCACTAATGGTGTCAAACACATCGCTCGTCATTATTTTGTGCAATGCATGATAGAGCCATTTGCTCGTAAGTCCACGCGTTTCTGGATATATAGGATAGCGTATCTGTGTTTGTTTTTCTCCATCGTCCATAAACAGTGAATCATGTCGGTCTATAGGAAGCGTGGGTATCTTTTCGATTTCCGGATTGGTGAGTGAAAGTCCGTTTTTTCCTTCAGTGACTTTTCCAGATACTTTCACAGCGTCACCGACTTTGAACATACGCGCTAGATATGCCTGGTTGAACCAGACAATTTTTATACTACCAGTGGTATCTTCGACAACAGCCTCACCCATGGGAATATGAGTACGAAAAGATTTTTTTGTTTTTGCACTAGTGACACGACCTAAAACGGTAGCAGTTTCTCCAGCAATAAGTTCGTTGATATAATGTAGTTCTGAAATGTCTGAATAACGAGCAGGGAAGTAGAAAAGTAGATCGTTTATTGTAGCTAACCCTTGTCTCCTGAGAGCCTTTTTCTGGTTTGTATCGAGTTTTTTGAAATGTGTTTCTATAAGGTCTGTCAGTTGCATCCCTATAGTATAGCCCAAAAGTAAAAATATGCTTACAAAATACAGTGAAATAAATTTGACATGTTGTCAATAATATGTTAATGTTCTTTCGAACACTCGTTCAGGGTATTAGCGTGCGTCCACTCGGACTCTACACGTTGTTACTCAATTCACTCACAAAAAAATATGAAGAAAAATTTCTTCTTGGTAATTGCAATACTAGGTATTGCATGCGCCGCGCTCGTTTCCTGCGACAGTGGAAACACAACATCTACTGAAGTTATCTATGAAGGTCTAGACACTTCAAATGTTATGGCACCGTTTATGGTGACCTCTGAGGATCCAAATTTCATCTTAGTAAAACAAGGTGACAATCTGTGGAACCTCTCCTTGGCAAAATGGGGCGAGCCACAATGGAGGCGTTTTTTCGAAAACAATTCGTTTTTGTCCGAACCTGGCCGTGTCAGAAATAAAAATGGAGAAACCATTGTTTTTATTTATCCAGGAGAAAAACTGGATTTCAGTGGAATCAATGAAATACCCGTATCAACACGTTTAAAAGAAACGGTTGTTACGATCATGGAAAAAGACAAGGCTGAAATCCTTGGTTTACCCTGGTGGGGTTGGGTGATTCCTGTTATTGTTTTGTGGGCGATTATTAAAGGGTTACTTGATGACGAAAGAGCATGCAGAAACAAAAACAAAAACAAAAATACTGCTGACCCTGCAACACAGGGTCCCCCGGTTTACCAAAATGGTTTGAACGATACAAACGTTCGTAATCATTATGAAAACCGTGCAGCACAGGAAGGGATAAATCTTAGTGTAAGGAATATCCGTAAGGGTAAGCTTTACAGCGAAGAAGCAATTCTTACTGAGTACAGAGATCATGACCGCCCAGCTATTTACAATGGTCAGGTTGGTTATGAAGCAGAAGTGGTATTGCCGAACGGAGAAGTGGAATTGCGTCGTACATTGCAGGATTGCGGAAACGATCTTCGCAGAGGTGCCAATATTCCAAATGTTCGCTTTATAGCTGATGCAAATCAGCCCGAAGTACTGAATCGTCAGTCACTGGATCCAAATCTAAAAAAAAAAATTCAGACGGAAACAAAAAATCCGGACAAAACTGAGAAAGTTGCAGAAGAAAAAGCATCAGCTGGCGAGCTTATGCTTCAGATAATAGATAAGTTGCAAGAAAGTGGCGCAGATGGTGTTGAAATACACATCGGAAGCACTAACTTCAAAGCAACGAAGTTGAATAAAAATAGTGAAAGCGCAAACGGACACTAACCTTATGTAAGTTATATACCTCGCTTGTTATGCAAGCGGGGTTTTTTTATTGTAAATATTCTACATTCTAGTCTGTGAACTTTTGAAGACTTGTTACATATATAAAATTTGATAAATCAAAATAAAATGTAAACTGTTTTAGGAGTAGAGAGTAGGAAGAAATATAGTGAATTTGTTAGCCTAGAATAGACTTTATCTTTGTGACGAGTTCGTCCAGAGTGAAGTTTGATTTGATCATAAAATCTGTTGCACCGAGCTCTTTTGCATGGTTGATATCTTTGTCCTCCCCGAGATTTGAGAAAATAATAACAGGTGTTGCTTTGACTGCTTCTGTCGTGCGTACTTTTTCTAGAATAGCAAATCCGTCGACGTTTGGTACAGTGAGATCCAATAGCAAGAGATCGGGAGCTTCTTGTACTATTTTTTCATTTGCACCAGCTCCGTCGGTTATAGATATAATAGCAAAACCTTCTTTAGAAAGTTTTCCCGCAACGAGTCCTTGGAGAAAAGTGTCGTCTTCTACTATGATAATTTTTTTTGACATGTATGTTGGATATTAGATTGATATAGATACGAACGTATATTACCTTTAGGTATTATACCATAGAAAATTCTTTTGACGCTAGTCCTGTCTTTTTCACAGTAGGTAGAGTAAAGAAAAAAGTACTCCCCACACCTTCGGTACTTTCAAATCTCATCGTTCCACCGTGTTGTTCTACTATCTGTTTTGCAGCGTAGAGTCCTAGACCTGTTCCAACCTCTTCCTTTTTGTGTGCATTTTCTGCACGGAAATATTTTTCAAATATACGTGGTTGTTCTGATGGAGAGATGCCTATACCAGTATCTTTTACTGAGATTTCTATTTCTGTTGGAGTGAGTCGTGCAATAGATATCACCACACGGTCACCTTTGTCAGAGTATTTTATAGAATTCTCAACGATACTCTGTATCACAAAACGCATTTTTGAAAATTCAAAAGGAAAACGAGGAAGCTCTTCTTTTGGTCGCAAGAATATCAATTCGACACCGCGTTTGAAGGATTCACTCGTAAAATCAAACAAGGCGTCATCTATGAGCTCAACTATATCTCCATCTTTGAGTACGATATTGTACTCAGTATCTTGTATCTTTGAAAGAGAAAGCATCTCTGAGACGAGAGCGATCATTCTCTCGTTTGCTATACCCGCCTTGTCGATAAAGGCTCGTTGTTCGCCAGTGAGTTCGCCTACATCTCCATCTTGAAACATTTTCAAAATCCATTTGTTTGCCGCAAGCGATGTTCTGAGCTGATGAGCTAAAACAGACACGAGTTCGTGTTGAAATAAAGGAGTGTGATTTTCTTTTTCTGAAGAAGTAGACATTAGGATTTTGGTTTGTCTAGTTTTTCTAATCCGAGGCTTTTTACGCCGAAATACACAACTCCCGCTATTATGACAAAATCTATAAGTGTAGAAATAAATGCTCCATATTTTAGCGTTGCATCGCCTATAACGATTGCCTTATCTGCTAGATCAACTTTCCCTAGCGCGAGACCGACCAGCGGGTTTATAATATTTTCTACTAACCCTGAAACCAACTTTGAAACTGCTCCACCAAGTATGAAACCAACAGCCAAACCTACTACACCTTGGGTTCGTATGAACTCTATAAAGCCTTTTAATGGATTTTGTTTTTCTGTATTTGTTTCCATGCATGAATAGTATAGCAAATATTGTATCAAAAAACGATTTGTCTTTCTAGGAAACTTGTGTAGACAAGTACCTTGCTAGTCGATATCTATTTAGAAGAGCTATGATGGTCTAGGATTTTTTTTGATTTATTGTAGCTAGGACTTCATTTATAAAGTTTACAGTCTTCTGCATGATAGTCTATAAAGTTATAGTAAAAGCCATATTTAATTCTACTAACTTGTTCCAAAAGTGGTTAACCAGTGGAATTGAATATTTTTTTGTATAAGATTTACGTTCATTCAAAATTCATTTAATTTTCCACTGGTATTATTTCTATATAGATTAACAAATTAATACTTGTAAGATGGTAAGTATTTTTTGCTCTGGAAGTATAGCAAATTCTTTGAACAAATTTATTCTTTTTGGAGTTGCCGAGTGAAACGAGGAGGTGGAGCTGCTTTCGTGGATCGTACGATTCAGTTTCAAGCCACCACGCGCTCCGCGCGGGCGAGTAGTCGGGATTACTTTCAAAATAAGTTCGAATTTTGTACAATAAACACCACAAAGATTGAAAATCGGAATCGGAAGCAAAAATTGAGGATGGTGTTGTTGTAAAACCAAGCGTTCAAACAATTCAAAAAATCGCCAAGTCATTAGATGTTCCGATGGAAGATCTGTTTAAATAGTATTAACAATTAATACAATTAATTTTATAGAACAAGAAATTCAACCGCATCCACAACAGTCAATAAATCAAATTCCTTCGTCAGTAAAAAAACTTAGCGCTAAAGTGATTGCTGTTGTTTGTTACTTTGTTTTTAGAAACGGTAAAGCAGGCGTTTCGCTTATTACGAATAACGAAATAATTTCTACGGAACAAACCACTTCTTATTTGTTACAAGCAAATACAGCGTATGAAAATGGAGATAGCGAATTGGCAAGGCAGTTATATCTTAAAGCGGCCCAAAACGGTAATGCAGATGCGCATTTTGCGCTTGCATATAAATATGTTTTGCCTGATGACGAAAACACCTTTCATTATATAGAAGCCGCGAAGAAAGGACACGAGGAAGCTCTTGGGTATGCACTAGATGATTTATTTTTTAGAGCTGCTAGTTTAAGTAAGGCTAATCCGTCGCTTGCAATTGAGATATACCAGCAAGCGAAGAAGGCAAATCCGTCCTTACAAATCTATGATGAGGATACCAAGTTAAAGACAATTCAGATGTGTGTCGAACCTGGGAGTTTTGATGTTGAAGCATTTATAAAAAAATATAACATCATTATCAAAGAAAATGATTTCTATGGCGTATGGAGCTTGGCTGAAGAAGCTTCCATAGGTGGAATATTCGGAAAGCCAGATCCTAAATTAGTATTCAATCTAGTTTGTCGAGGTGGTTTTGTTCCCGCTGAATTGGAGTACGCCGTAGAAGACACATACCGCAATTGGAAAAATGGCATTGAAAAAAAGTTCAACATTTGTGATTTTGTAACTAGCGGAATTGGAGCAGGTTTTTGTGCCTCAAGACAGAAAGATGCAGGCTAGAAAGCTTGGAAAATTGTTTTTCAAAAACAGGATTTCTTTTTTCCAGAGTAATAACAAGCTCTTGTATGTGCTGAGTAATACTCAAGTCTTCTGTTCTATATCCATGACAGTGGCTATATATATGAATCTATTCTTGTACCAAAGATATGTAAAGTCTGTGACCCAGATTTGATTGATGTGTGTCAGGGGTGTTGTTCTTAAAAGATTTGGATATGCATCATATATGCTTCTCTTGCAATGTTTCCAAGGATTCCTGTGTTTTCTCTGTATGGTTTGATACCGTAGAGCTTCATGACTCGTCTCCGAAATATCCTATTTTGTTGTTTGTTGGGAATTAGTATAAGTAGTGTATATATGGATTATAACCATAGTCGCCAACACGAAAACAGTACCACAATCCTTAGTAAGGAATTTTTTACTAAAAGAGGTGTGAGTTATAAATCACAGGAATATTCATTTCTCGGTCCATTTTCTTAACTGCCTCTTCTTTGATGGGGTCTAGCACAAGAAGTGCTCGTATCTGTGATTGCTTAATATCAACCCAAACCTCAACGTTCTTTTTACCTTTATCAAGCGCTTCCTTTAAGGTTTGACATTCATACTGTTTCATACGTTCTTCATAAACTCTTTTTCCTGAACGGTAGTGAGAGCCTACATCTTGGTAGAAAATCCTTTTAGCTTCATTAGTCGTATAGATAAAACCCATTTCGGCGGGCCGTGTTTTTGATCGAAATATATCATTATACTCACCTAACGTACCGACGGTTGCACAGACCTGCGCAGATTTATTCTGTGAATCAAACATTTCATTCATATTTTGAAACTGTGTCGTATGGATAAGAACATTTCCGTCAGAATCACTGATCTTGTTGAGTGGGTTGGAGTTAGACATTAAAATCTCTATTTTATCTAGTGTGTTAAAAAACTCTTGCTTTTTTTGTCGTA
The DNA here is from genome assembly GCA_017992255.1 of Minisyncoccota bacterium. GTDB lineage: Bacteria > Patescibacteriota > Minisyncoccia > Phycocordibacterales > UBA9973 > JAGOPB01. The sequence continues at coordinate 32,110 of JAGOPB010000004.1, forward strand.
TTTTTTTATCAGATAATTTAACTCCGATCATAAAACGTCGATAGTTTTTAATGAGGTCCTGGATTATGTAATAAGCATCTAAAGGGAAAAAATCCTTGTTCATTTTTTTAAGCTCAGATAATACGTATTGTGCCACAACACTTGTTCTGTCGACGCTTTCATGAACAAGAGATTCTTTTTCGTGGCTAGAAAGCTTGGAAAATTGTTTTTCAAAAACAGGATTTCTTTTTTCCAGAATAATAACAAGCTCTTGTATGTGCTGAGTAATACTCAAGTCTTCTGGTGCATGTGCACGAACAAGCGTGCTATATTCTTTTAGAATCTTACGAAGTTCTAAAAAAGCATCTGTATTTAACGGGCATTCTTTTTTTTCAAAAAAGTTGTGGAGTTTTGTAAGTCTCTTACTTGCTACTTCTAGTGCTAGAGATTGCATTTCGTTATAGTCTTTCTCACTCTCAAAATCCTTGGAATTAAAATTGCTAAATTCTCTAAGTTCTTCAGGTTGATATTGTTCAAAATTATTTTTCATCAACATTGTTTAATTTTTGTAATGTCTTTAAAATTTCCTCGAAACGTGATTCTAAAGTTTTGAGAATAATGAGTTTTTTAAGTTCTTCTTTTTGTTTTACTATATTTAAAAGTATATCATTTCCAAAACCACTATTCCACACACCAGTAAGTACCAAACCAACAACACAATCAATGAAGAGAGCAGTTCATTTTTTATACGAAGAAAAAAGATTATAGTACGAAGTGCAGTATACCCTGCGAAGATCTTTTTAGGAGTGATTTCTAAGTATCAAGAGAGTAGATCTGAGTTTCAATGTATCAAACACAACATAAATGAAGATGATGTGAACTCAAGGGAATATGCCAAGTATGTGCTGAGAGAAGGAACACCACTAGAGAAGCGTGAACTAATGGGACATTTGAGGAGTAGACTTATCTTGAAGGAAAAAAAGATTACTCTAGTAGACTGACATTTTGAAACTTGCTATTATACCCCCTAGGGGGTATAATAGTCTCATGCAT
>JAGOPB010000032.1 GCA_017992255.1 Minisyncoccota bacterium
TTTGAAGCAAATGCCACCTCTTCTAGTCCCACTGTTTTGTATCCAGGAGCAACACCTATCAAATCAACAGATAGTACGTCGCCTGCCTTTTCTGGTGCTTTGAATTTAAAGTCTGAAAATTGTACAGACGCAACCGTTACTTCACTCAACAAATCAAAAATAGGAGATACTCGCATATGACTATCAAGCAATTCTTTGGAGGTAGTGAGACGACGATCCAGTACAATGAGTTCTTTTATAGTTTCTGGATCAAAAGCACTTTGGGCTCGTTCTAGGTCTGCTTGTTTTTTTTCTATGCCCGACTCCAATGAAGATTTGTAGAAATACATACCACCCGCAGATGCAAGTGAAGCGAAAAATACCAATGTTGCCAAAAAATTGAAAAGTGAAACCTTTTGAGAACGAGATGCTTTCTGTTCAACAAGAGGTTTTTTAGGAATGAATGATGTTTGAAATTCTTTGTCCATTCAATTACGCAATAGAAAATGCCGTGCACTTCCCTACTGGTTGATTAAATTTATAATGATCAATGTATATAGTCATGTAGTGTAGAAAAATAACTAAAGGTATCTGACTGATGAACGATGTGTACTCCAAAAGTATACCATACAATTTTAAAAAAAACGCTACCTGCAAAAAAAACTGTGAATTAAGTCTACTCTTGCAATGCTCGTAATGCCAATCCGAGAGCAACAGAAAATTCTGGACCAGCATCTTTGAGTACATCCACGAGAAATGCTGGCGCTTCCACTTTATCAAAAGGTCTTCCCAAACTAATATCAGAGTGAAATGCTTGTTTAGCCAAAGGTAGTATATCGACAAGTAGTGCACCTCCTCCTGTGAGGATTATTTTAGAAACTATTTTGTTATATTTTCGTTCATATTGCAATACGACCTTGGATGCTTCATCAAAAATATAATCCATGGTCATTTTTGCAATATCAGGAATAGCCTGATCAGAAACATTACGAGAAAGTCCTGTTTGTCTTTTCAATTCCTCTGCGCGAATAAAAGGAATATTGAGTGAACGAGAAAGATTCATGGTGATATCCTGTGCACCACGACTAATCACGTGAAAACTTTTCACACTTCCATATTCCATTATAGAGAGTTTGGTACGCGAAGCACCTATGTCCATAATCATAACGGTAGAGAGGTCGTGTGTGAGTGTCGCGCGAATACTAGAAAATATTTCAATTTCAAAAAAACGTGCGTCTATACCTGCGGTCGTTGCAATAGAACGAAATCGTGCAATTGTGTCGTTGTGAATTGCCGCAACGAGAATATCATTTTTCTTATTTTTCTTTTCTTCCTCCGTTATGTCTTCGCGATCTGTTTGGGGCATGATAGACCAATCCAGAGAAACTTCTGAGATAGGAACAGGAATATGTTTTCTCGCTTCTATCGGTACCACTTGTGGAAGTGACTTTTCATCAATACTTACCGGTAGTTCCATAGTAAAAATAAGACTTGATGTTGCAGGTATCGCAACCGCCGAAACTTTTGTGGTTACATTTGACTCGCGAAGTGCGTCTTCGATTGCTTTCCCTAAAATCTCACCAGAGAGGTTGGTTATTTGCCCTACATCACCTTGTGCATAGGGACCAAGAGATAATGTGCCGTATGTCTCTAAAAGTGCCTTACCTTTTTTTTTACTTATTTGTACAACCTTGATAGCGCTCGTACCAATATCAACACCAACCACACTTTCAACAGCGTCTTGTTTGAGTACATTTTTCAAGCCATTTTGGAGAATTTTTACTAAAGGATTTGTCATACTGGCTCTTTACAGTTTTTTATATGTTACAATTATAGCACACTTCTATACATGTCTGTCAGCTCTTTCATCCTATCAATTCTATATTCCAATCGTTGCCGTCTGTGCAATACACGAACAGGACCACTGTGTGCTTCGTGTATTCATTATATACCCTTTGATACATACACGCCAGACAGAAATACTATTGCTTTTTACGCATATCGCAAAGGTGGACTAAAACGCGTGTTGTGGTTGCTAAAATATCACCACCAGAGATCTTTAGCATACACACTCGGAACCATGCTTGCAGATGTACTTGTGCCCGAGCTAGAAGAGCGCGTGCGGTTTGAGAATTTTTCAAATCCAGTACTATTGCCGATTCCACTTTCAAAAAAATCTTTGCGCACCCGAGGATACAATCAGGTTACAGAAATAGCCCGCGCGCTAGTAGCGCGCGGGCATGGTGAACTAGTGTTGATAGACAACACGCTCATAAAAACCAAAGATACAAAACGCCAAGCTCGTTGCAAAAACAGAAGCGATCGTTTTACCAACCTCCGTGGGGCATTTTCAATCCAACACCCCGAACTCATTACTGGTAGAAATGTGATTATCCTCGACGATGTAACCACCACAGGGGCAACACTCGAAGAAGCAACGAAAGTAGTTCTAAAAGCAAAACCTCGTTCTGTTCTGCGGGTTGCATTAGCGCATTAAAAAATTGTTTTGTGTTAGTATTAGCACATGGAAATGAGTGAACTTGAAAAAATAGTATATGACGCAAAGCCAGAGCTTGAAATGCTTGTGCATACAAATGGGGATAAAAGTTATCCTGATTATTTAAAAGAAAGAATATTATCTTTACATGTTCTAAACAATGAACACACTCCTATATTTTGGAAAGCGTACGAAAAAATGATAAGAAAATTTTTTGATACAAGAATGTATCTCGAAACAAAGGACGAGTTAGCTAAAAATTTTTTTGCTTCAACAGCAGACCATGGAGGACCACTGTGTCATCCTTTTTTTTCAAATGCTTTTTGCGCTAGAGCTGATATAGTAAAAAAACAAAACAAAGAACTTGTGTTTACTCTACCTTGTTCAAGTATCTCACTAGACAATTCTTCTTTTCCTAGAGGACTTTTTTTTCACGATGAAAATCTGCAACCGATTAGACTTCCAATAAAAAGTTTATTCGGACAACACAGTAGCGTCTACGCAACTACTCCGTATACCCATGCAGACATACGCAGTATACAAGAAAAAATCCCCTCTCTCATGCTTTCTGCTCAACGCAAACACGTGCTGTTGAATCTTATAACTAATATATATGATTCTCCAGAACAGTACACATGCGCTACGTACGACGAACAAATGGTTCGAGCAAATTGGAAACTTACAAAACATTTACAAGGTTACGAACATATTGAGTACATCTCTTTTTCTCAAGAGCTATTTGTTCGTGAACTTATACAAAGTGGGAGTGATACCATTCCACCACTTTCAGATATCTTATATAACAAACTAGTTCAAAATGAATATATATATCATTTTGCAGATATTATTGGAGCACACACTAAAGATAATAAAAAAGGAACTCATTTATTTTGGGGTCTTACAAACAAAGGAGTACGCGTACAACTACAAATAGGAGAACATGGTTGGTACACTTCAAACGGTATTCTGTTTGTGCAACGTACCAGAGAGGCAATACATACAGCTTTGAAAAATAATGAACTATATCCATCCATGTCTTTGTGTTTTATAGTGTTATCATTTGTTCACGGAATTACAGTAGGAGGAGGATTTAGTCAGATCAATTATCTTGGTGATATGAAAAAAGCATACACAGCAATGGAAAAAAAATTTAATTGGCCACGGAGAGAAATTCCTCAAACAAATATTTTCACAGGAGAATATGTTGGACATGTATTAGAAAAAGGAGGCACAAAGATATCGGCAACACTTATTGATGTTATTTTATATCAAAGTGAGCACACGGTGCTCGAATGGGAATCTTCACTTTCACAAACTTCCTTACGAGAAAATGTATATGCAATGATGCCAGAATACTATAAAATAATCACAGGGAAACAACTCAGTGAAGAAGAAAAAGCACACTTCCCTCTACCCCCTGCAACACTACATATACCAAGCGAAAATGACAACAAATAATCAACAAAGTCAAACAAGGCCCGGCCTTACGAAAAAACAAAAATGTCTCTACTGTGGAAATAACCCTGTAAATCATCGGGTGACATATTTCTTGGAGTGGATAGGTGGCGTACTTTCTCCCTATGAAAACAGTATCACCAACAGTTGGTTTGGACGCACAGGTTGGAAACTTGCAATATCGATGGAAAGATTTTTTTTTCGATGCTTCACTTTTATCGGCATTGGTCGCTGGAACACAGATTCAAAATTGATTGTGTTGGATCGCGGACGTGTGATGTTTGAAGAGGCACAGCGTCGAGGTATTCCTATACAAAGTTTTATAATTTACGGAAAGCCAATAGATACTTACAAAGCATATATAAATGGCACATGGATGATTTTCCAAGGTCTTCCTAGAAAAGAAATGGAAATACAAACAGTTTGGATAGATGATAAAGCAATTTTGAAGAAGAAATTGTTAGAATCTAAAATACCTGCACCACGTGGGGGTAGTGTTCGTACATTAGAAAAAGCTATGTCACTTTTTAATACACTACAAAAACCAGTAATAACAAAACCCCGTTCAGGAAGCCGGGGCAGACACACAACCACTATGATAAACACTGCTAGTGAGCTGACCGAAGCATTTCGTATTGCACAAATGATATCTCCGGAAGTTGTAATAGAAGAACATATTTTTGGAAGCGTCTATCGAGGAACAGTTGTTGGTGGTGAGCTTGTTGGTGTACTTGCGGGAGATCCACCACGAGTTGTTGGAGACGGTGTTAGTACTATTTTTGAACTAATAAAAAAGAAAAATACAGATTTAAATCCTGCAATACATGAATACAAAATAACTTCACTCACACACAACTTTCTTGCTAGGAGCAACTACACAGTACACGATGTACTTCCAAAAGATACTATACTGGATTTGTCTGAAAAGATAGGTACAAGTTACGGAGGATCAAGTACTGAACTTTTTGATACAGCTCACCCAAAAATAAAAGAGTACCTCACACGAGCAGGTACTGTAGTCAACGATAATTTGATAGGTTTTGATTTTATAATTCCAGACCCTCTTTCTGATCCTGATACACAAAAATGGGGCATTATTGAATGCAACTCTCTCCCCTTTATCAACCTTCACCACGCTCCTGTACATGGTACGCCGAGAAATGTAGCGAAATATGTCTGGGATTTGTGGGAGAAATAATTGGTAGTGCTATACTATGTCAATGGAACAAAAACCAACACAATACACATGTGTTGAAACACGCGAGCGTATAGCTATCCTCATACAAAAAGCAGGGCCGATGGGCGGTATGCCAAAAACAAAAAGACTGCAGGATATATATCAAAGTTTGTCTGAACAATCTTCACAACAAGAACTTCTACATGCTTTGCGATCAGCGAATGCAATAATAAATGGATAGATTTGAAAAATAAAAACCTGTGCTTTTAAACAATCACCTGATTGTTTAAACTATACCCTTCTACAACTTCCACGCTTTCAGACTCAAAATATTCCATATGATTCTCGCTCGTTTGTTTACTGAAAAGTATTTGAGAATACAGAGGTGGTGCATTATCCGTGCGAGAGAGCGTGATGTGTGGGTATGTATTTATTGATTTTGGATTTTCAACGAGCAGGTCATCTCCGTACTCATCCCATGCTCGTCCTATAATTTTTATTGTAATATCTTTCCCTATTTCCAAGCCATCAATATTCTTTGGTTCAAATTCGATAGTAGAATGATGACCAAAAATCTTAGTATGTTTTGGTGGAAATCTTTTTAATAAACTATCGATATTTTTTACAAAAAGTGCTGTGTACATGACAAAATTAGCTACTGCTACTTATTATTTGATCTACTGTTCCAGTCAAGTCACCTTCGGTATGTATCGGTATAGCCCCATATGCCAACAGTTCAGGGTCAAATTCTTTTTGCCATTCTATATTGTCCTGTTGCTCTGCGTTTGTTTTTCCAAATCCTGATGTATTTGTCCTAGTCTGCAAACGATGAATAAGAATTTCAGGACTTGCTTGCAACAGGATAACCTTGTCAAAAAATGATAAAAATTCTTTTCTATTGCTTTGTCCTGTTGTTCCCGCCATTACAACATTTGAGTATTGTGCAAGTATTTTTTTTAATAATTCAATATCACAAAGACGTTCCATTGTATCAAACCATTGTTTTGAATGAACAGGTGTGTAGGGAACTTTTTGTTTTGTTTTTATATTTTGCCAAAAAAACATGTTCGGTACTTCATGCAAATCTATAGAAAATATACCCCTTTTGTTAAGTTCTTGTACTATGGTTGATTTTCCTGTTCCAGCAATACCAGTGAGTAAAATTTTCATACGTCTAAGTTTTCTTGGCGGAGGATGTGAGATTCGAACTCACGGACAGTTTTACCCGTCGGCGGTTTAGTAAACCGCTGGTTTCAACCACTCACCCAATCCTCCGAACATAGGGTAGTATACACGAAAAAAATTAGAAAAAAAGTCTCAATTATGGTACTGTTTTCGTGTTGGTGACTATAGTTATAATCAATATATATGCACTAATATACTAATTCCTAACAAAATAGAATGTTTCGGAGACGTGTCGGAGTGGTCTAACGTACCTCCTTGCTAAGGAGGCAGGCTTCATCGCCTCGAGGGTTCGAATCCCTCCGTCTCCGCATTGACAACTTGGTAGATACATGACCTAATTACACATGTAATTAGTGTGCCCAACAAACCTACATCTTGCAAAAAAAAAAAGAACCACAGTTGTCGTTCTTTTTTTTAACTGAAATCTATTTCAAAATTATACATTCCCATACCACAAGTTCCCCTGAGTGGCTCACCAGCTTTAGGTATGCCGATATCAATTATTTCTTCTGCTGATTGAGAGAGAATTTTTTGATAATTAATTGATTTAATAACCAAAGAAGCTGAACAGTCGTATGTACCGCTTGTTTTTACAATTAATTTTGTAGGAATACCTGCTTTAGCGTTACTTAGTTGTGGAGAATACCCACCCTTAGCATCTATTGTTATGTATTGTATCCCGTCTTTTATCTCGGTATTTTGAATTATTTTACTAGAGTCTTTTGTTGTTGATCCACCTGTTAAAACAATACCTATAGCAACAACAAGACCTAGCGTAATGATTATTGAAACTGTTTTGTTCATAAAGTAATTATATCAAAATTAAATATTAAATAGTGGATTTATAACCCCGAGACCTGCGAGCCCTGCGAGTAAAGCAAATATACCAAGACCTACGACAACAACTCCCGCAGATTTAAAGAATAAGAGTGCATGTTTACCATGCGCAAAAGATGCCAATCCAAAAGATAGAATTGAAAGCACTGGTAGTGTTCCAAGAGCAAATGCAAACATAATCAATAATCCAGACATAAAAGATCCACTTGAAATAGCTGCTATTTGCATAGCCTGTGTAAATCCACATGGTAAGAAGAATGTGGCAAATCCTATAATAAAAGGAGTTAAAGTTTTATGTTCAACCTTTCTAAAGAAATTAAAGACACCTGAAGGTAGAGTAACTTTACTCTTTTTAAAAACTCCTACTAAGTTTAAGCCAAGTAGTAGCATAACCAGTGAAGCCACAATGCCTAGTATTGCTGAAAACGTAAAACTTATACCAATAGCATTACCTATAAGTCCTAAAACTCCACCCAAAAGAGCAAAGCTGACTAATCTACCAGTATGAAAAAGTATGAAAGTTTTAGTATCGCTTATATTATCTTCAGAGATTTTCG
>JAGOPB010000005.1 GCA_017992255.1 Minisyncoccota bacterium
CCTATTGATAGTGACATCCCTAAAATATAGCAAAAAAATCATCCTTTTCAAAGGATGATTTTTTGTAATTATAATGGAAATTTAACATTTCATTTTTATATATTCATATATATTTATAGATAATTTGCTCTTTATCTTGTTCGTAAGAATGTAGTAGTTCGAATCCACAAACAAGTTCAACTTAATAGATAATTATGTCATAGAATAATTAGGAGACTGAGAAACAACATTCCAGTGTTTGTGAGTCGTTAGTGCAATGCCAATACATAGCTATCGAAAACCACTGTGTCAATCCGAGAAAACATATGTTTTAAGGAGAAGAAAGAGTAGAGGAATTATCTAGGCAATTCCTCTTTTGGTATACAAGGTTAAACCAATAATTTCTTCTATGAACCTATTCCAATCTACCTCCAGAACTTTCGCACAAACTTTGTTTTTCTGATTTTCCTATGCCAGAGGGCATGCTGTGTATCTGAAAAGAATTACTTTTTATCTGAGTATCCACATTGTCTACTTTTAAGGTATAGAGATAATATTTTCCTGGCCACACGGTACCTATCTTCCAAAAATAGTGTGAATTTTCTATTATCTGTATTGTCGAACCCAATCCACTAGCCACCGGACCAGACTCTTTGAAAGTACCCGAGTCGACCAAAGATACCTGTGCTGTGTTTGCATTGGTATCCGATTCGTATGATACAGTATACGTGCAACCTTGATACAGATCACTGTTTTTTATAGGAAACAAAAAGTGCATGTCCATATCCGATGATACAGTATTTGATTCCTCTGTGGGAATTTCTTGCACACTAGTATTCTCATCTATTTTTTCTATAGTATATGAAATAGGTGCAGTCGTGGTAATACTTCTTGCCACCTGAGCAACGCTGTATGAAACCAGCAGTTCATCTAGGGTTGAATTGAAAGATTGATATGCATGGTATCCAAAAGCTCCAGTAGCTCCGATAAGTAGTGTTGCTATAAAAAATATTCTAGTGTTATTTGTCATATACCGTTGTGTTATAAATCTTCTTTTTCAATACTTTTAAGTCGTGCTAAGAAATATTTTTCTGCTTCTTCTATATCTTTTGTGAGCAATTCTATCGTCTCAGTATCTTCCTTTTGTAGCTTACTTTTGATTTCTTGTCTATCAAAAATGCGAGTTATGTTTTTTGCATCTTCTGCAAGTATTCTAAATCCTTTGTGCGTGCCAGCGTTGGTATCTGCGAGATCGAGTTTGAGTCTCTTCCTCAACCGATGGATTCTATAATATCCATGCAAAGCAAGATAGATAAGTACAAGCAACAAGATGAGTACAGGTATTGCTAAAGACAATACTTGGGTAGCCCACATACTCGCTTTTGCAACAGCTGTTTTTTCCACAATAACAAAATATTTCTGAGATGATTCTCCTGCTATCTGTCCACCAATAATATTCTCTACCCACAAAGAGACAAGACCGTCTTTGCCTATCGGTTCACTGGTAAAAGAGAATGTTGCATCATGCAAAGCTCTCACACTATAACTCTTTGCTTCTTCATTTTCGTATTGAATCCATATTCTCACATCAGTATCTGGGTATGACGTTCCTTCGATGGCAATCGACTCGCCTTTGGTGATGGATTCTGGATACGCGAGAATAGTGGGCGTTTTAATTTTTGGAAATGAAAGAGTGTCAGCATACTCGGTGTGATTGCCAGCTCGGTCGTATGCAGTGACACTCACAGTGTGCTCGCCTTGTGGTAGTGGTGGCAATACAATAGTAGTTGAACCATTTTCTGCTGGTATTTCTACTGCCAACACTCCATCTACTGAAATCGTATAGGTGCTGACACCAGATGTTTTGTCTTCACTTAAAATATTCAACGACATCAGACTGTTCGGTGTAATAGAACTTTCAAAATGTACACGCGACGGCGCTGTTTTGTCCACCATTATTTTTCGGTGGGCAATTTTTCCCCAACCAAAAGCATTTTGGTATCGAACATGAAAATAGTGTACTCCATCCTGTATATCAGTAATCTCTTTTTGGTTTATCGGTGGCGTATAGGTGACGGTGGGTGTCGATTCGGATGAAGTGTTGAACGATAATTGCACAGAGGTCACTTGCGTTGGTACGTTCCAAGAAAAAAGAGCGCTGTGGAGTGTGTACCACCGTTCGAGATCCTGGCTATCGATTGATGATACGATCGGTAATGGAGGGAGATCACCAGAGACCACAGTCTCTGTCTCTGGTATCTGATGCGCCGTAATAGTAATACTATTACCGCTACTGAGTGAGGTCACATTGGTACCAAGTCCATCATTGGCATAAATGTTCAAAGAATAAAAAGCGAGTTGTGCAACTCCAGCTTTTTTTGCTTTAAAAACGATACTGATCACTTTTCCATTACTTCCATTGTATCCCGGGGTAGGAATTCCACCGTTGAAAGAAATAGTACCGTTTGCATTTGAAAAAGTTGGCTGTTCCACCCACAAAGAAAATATTGACGAGCTCGTACTGACAGACTCTACGCTTACCAAATGGTTTGGAAAAGAAAGATTTCCTTCAATATTGTTTATAGAGACTCCTTTCGTGTCAGTAAAAATGGTTACAGTAAAAGTCTGATTTTCTTCTACCGTGCTCTTGTCGAGCGTAACACGAGCGTCAGCTGCAAACACCATACTCGCAGATAGAGCGCAAGAAATAAATACTATTACTATAATAATGAGAGGTGCTATTCTTTTCATTTTTTTTTCTTTCTATACCATCTCGAAATAATTTTGGAAATGAAAAACAGTATAATGTACATAAGTACAAACACTCCACTGTACATGACTATCTTGCCAAAAATATTATAGCGCTCCATACCGACTGGTGACGACATCTCAGCATTTTCTTTTTTACTAATAGCTTGTATTTCAAAAACGTTACTACTCTGACTTTCCACTTTTGTACCTACACCATCGTTCAAATATCCTACAATATCTCTATATTCTATTTGTATGGTTTCTGTATTCTGAGGAACAATATCCATATTGAAAACGTGCAAATGCTTTCCAAAAACACCCCCTGGCGTTCCAGCAACAAAATAAATTTCATTTCCTTCTTTCAAATCCAGCTCTTCTGGCCACAAGTCAAATATAGAGCCACTCTTGTTTATAGATTTTATATCGACATCGTCTGAAACTTTAACCACACCCTCTAGCACGTTTATTTCCACGCCTTCAGTATCTACATATACTTTGAATTGTGATGTATCGCCAACAACGAGATTTGTATCTGGACGTTCTACATACATCACGAGAGCATCTGCAAGGTGAGCTTGTAAAAAAAAGAAGAGAAACACGAATGGAATAAGTTTTAGTATGTTTGTTTTCATAATAAATATGTTTATCTTCCCCATTGTGAAAGTAAAATAGAGAAATCGACGGAATTAACTTTTGCATCATTGTTGATATCGACACATGGATTGGTAAAAGGTGGATTAGTTTTCCAGAAAGAAAGCAAGATCGAGAAATCAATAGAACTAACTTTGGTATCGAGGTTGAAATCAGCTCCACTACAACTTCCTCCAGTGTTCCCTGGATTTGTAGGAGGAGTAGAAACTGTTCCCCCACCACCTCCACCACCGCCGCCAGTTGATGCGGTCGTTGCTGTAAAGGATCGACTTGCTCCAGAAGATTCGGTATCAAAATATGCTACAACTTTGAAATAGTAGCTTCCCGCTGTCGAAACGGTTGCAGAAAGTACTGTGTCAAAGTCAGCACCTGGCTGTATCAATTTAGCTGCTGATGCATAATACACATCATCTCCGCCTCCACAAGGATTACCCAGAGAAGAAACAACACACCATTCATATTGGTATTCATATGCTACAGAACCTTCGTTGGTGATTCGTGCATTCGCCGTAATGTTTGGCACAATCAGTGTACCCATGCTCGATATCAACACCTGAGCTGGTGCAGAAGTTATGTTCCAATAATCAGTTGCAAACAAATCTTTACCTGTATCTACATTTGCAGAAACTGCACTTTCCCATACTCCTCCGGTTGCTCCAGAAGAAGTCACATAACTATAGGTATATGTTCCAGTACTCGCGTGCGTCATACTAACTCCAGAGACTACTACATTTCTATTTGAATCATAGAGCGTTATTGTAGGGGTTGTTAAAGAATCAGTAAGTGTCCCATCGAATACAGTGGTGACTGTAGCTCGATAAGTATCGCCAGCATTGATAGAACTAAAATCAGACATTCTCAAACTCCAATAAGTAGAAGAGGAAGTTGAAGTGAGAGTTCTCGTCACGACGGTCCACACGTTTGATGGCAATGCTGTTATGTCCGACCAATCGATAGTATCTGTTTTTGTTTTTATTGCTACAGCTGTCGACACCAGTCCAGTCACATCGCTCCACACTATGGTATTTGTTTTTGTTTCAATTCCTGTCACATCAGACCAATCGATAGTATCAGTCTTGGTTTTTATTGCAGATACATCACCCCATGCGATAGTATCGGTTTTTGCTTGTATATCTCCAATCGAAGTGACGATTCCTGTGACATCGGACCAATCGATTGTATCAGTTTTTGTTTTTATACCTGATATGTTTCCTGTTCCGACTTCTGTGATTAGCGTTGCTATGTTTGTTTTTACTGTTGTAATATCTCCCCATACAATTGTGTCAGTTTTTGTTTTTATTCCTGTCACATCATTCCAATCAATTGTATCAGTTTTTGTTTTGATATCAGTCACATCACCCCATGCGATAGTATCGGTTTTTGCTTGTATATCTCCAGTCGAAGTGACAATTCCTGTGACATCGGACCAATCGATTGTATCAGTCTTGGTTTTTATACCTGAGATATTTCCTGTACCGATTTCGGATACCAGACTCGCAACATTTGTTTTAATGTTTGAAACATCTCCCCATACAATAGTATCTGTTTTTGTTTTTATATCTGCGAGGTCAGTACCGACACTTCCAAACGATGAAAGAGTTCTCGTCGCATTACTCCACACATCTGCCACGAGCGTTCCAAAAGAGGTTAGTGTTCTACCAGAATAAGCCCAGATATTTGCAGGTAAAGACGATATGTCCGCCCAGACGATAGTGTCAGTTTTTGTTTTGATATCACTTGCTGTCGAAATAAGTCCGGTGATATCTCCCCATACTATAGTATCAGTTTTTGTTTTTATTCCTGTTACATCATTCCAATCAATTGTATCAGTCTTGGTTTTTATTGCAGATACATCACCCCATGCGATAGTATCGGTTTTTGCTTGTATATCTCCAGTCGAAGTGACGATTCCTGTGACATCGGACCAATCGATTGTATCAGTTTTTGTTTTTATACCTGATATGTTTCCTGTTCCGACTTCTGTGATTAGCGTTGCTACATTAGTTTTTATTGTCGATACATCTCCCCAGACAATAGTATCTGTTTTGACTTTTATCGCTGTGACATCGGACCAGTCGATTGTATCTGTAGCAGTTTTTATTCCACTCACATCGCTCCAGGCGATAGTGTCTGTTTTTGTTTTTATGTCTCCTGTACTTGTGACCAATCCTGTTATATCTCCCCATGTGATACTGTCAGTCTTGGTTTTGATACCGGTGATATTTCCGGTGCCAACTTCTGTTATCAATGTAGCGACATTTGATTTAATAGTGTCGATATCTGTCCAAAGTATTGTATCAGTTTTATTTTTGATAGCAGTCACGTCACTGCCCAGAGTTCCAAAGGAGGTTAGCGTTCTTGAACTCGCATTCCAAACAGAATTAGCAATGTCAGAATTTGTAGTTATACTTGTTGGAATAACCGTAAATGTCTTATCAACTATAATCAAATCACCTCCCGCACTACTTCCACACGACATCGATGTAGGCCAGTTTCCCAGTGCTTCTCCACCTCCTACAGCATAGTCATAATAATGCCATCCATTTGCATCAGCTGTCATAGATCCTGAAGCTATTTTGGATGCTCCAGCAGAATCAAAAATCGTCACCGTACATGGAGTAGTCGATGCTGTATAGTCATCATTATAGACAAATTCTCCTAGTCGAATTGTCTCACCGAGAGAAATCTGTTGATAATTCTGTGCATGAACAAAAAAAGTGGGAGTGGAAAATATAAAAATAAAAAAAAATTGTAAAAAAATAGAAAGTGGAAGTTTATTTTTCATATTCATGTGCGTCTTTTAATTGTATAGTAAATAATGAAAAATGTATAGGCTCAAACGTCAGAAATTGCTTTGAATGCAACATTTTCTGTGATAAAATTGAGTTATCTTTTAATGAAACATTTACACCACAACAAACATTCTTTCACTTTAGTTTCTACAAAGAAATTAACTGCGCATGAAGTAGTACATACCGCCGATGTGGAGGAGCTAATTTTAAACGTTCAAGACAATGATAAACGTGCTTTTTTGAAAGTGTTGGGAGTAGCGGGTTTAGGTCTTGCAGCTACAACTTTGTTTTCAAAAAAAGCTGATGCTTATGTGGTCGGGAGTACGCCAACGTCGAGCGTGGTTGGGGTAAAAAATGATGCAAATACTCGCATCAATCCCGCAACAGAAGATACTTTATCCACATTGTTGAAACCAACTGATTTAGACTTTGATGGATCGGGATATCTAAATGTAAATATCCAATCGTCTTCTGCTGGTGGATCTGATAGTTTCAGTGATTCTGGAGATGTTGCGCAAAGTGCTCTCGTAGATGGAGATAGACACGTACAAGTTGATGTCTTGAGTTCGACTTTGCCAACCTCAGCTTCTACAGAAACAACTTTGCAAACGATTGCTTTCGGTGGAACGAAATATGCCCTACGTATGTCCACGGTTGGAAATTTTGATTATATCGGAGAAGCAACCATAGGATCTACAACTGCTTCTGCGGTGTGGCGCGTGAGAAGAATAGATACTACTTCTGGAATTGTGATAACATGGGCTGGAACTGGAACGTTTGATCAGGTGTGGGATAATTATCCTTCTTTAAGTTACTCATAATAAATTTTAGAAACTATTCATAATACAATAACAACATGACAACAACTACAGGAAGAATAACAAACATATCATTGGACAAAGAACTCTTTAGAGTTTTTGTATCATATAGTAACGAAGTAGAAGAATACTATACTTTCACTAGCGAAGTAACTGCACAAGAAATACGAGATAAAGTAACAGAAAGATGTACAGAGTTTGACGAACTAGAAGCAAAACGACTAGAATTAGTAGCAGAATTAATTATAGAATAGTATGGCAGTAGTAGTACCAATAACAGACACAAACATTAGCACGCCGAGTGCTTTTTATCGTGTCGAGTCGTACAATATGCCGACTAACCTATATTCTACAAGTTTAGCTTTATCTACTGTGTGTTCAAAAGAAGTAACTTTTTCAAACGCAGGTAATGTAAAAGGAGTAGCCATGCCTTTGTTTTGTACGAACACAATATTAGACAGATCTCTAGTACTTGGGCTTCAGGAAAAAAA
Organism: Minisyncoccota bacterium; assembly: GCA_017992255.1. Classification (GTDB taxonomy): domain Bacteria; phylum Patescibacteriota; class Minisyncoccia; order Phycocordibacterales; family UBA9973; genus JAGOPB01. The sequence continues at coordinate 7,483 of JAGOPB010000005.1, forward strand.
AGGAACTTTTACAACAACGATAGCAAGTCCAGCAATTTTCACAATGACTTCTCATGGTTTTTCTGTTGGAGATGAAGTTATATTAACAACCACAGGATCACTACCAACAGGAATAACAAAAGACACTATTCGTTATTATATATATCCTACAGAAGTAAGTCCTAGAAATATGACAACAGATAGTTCGCCATCTCCTTTTGTTGTTTCTGCTAGTAGCTACAGTGGTGCTGGTTACGAACCATACAAAGCATTTGATGGAAGTATTTCTCTATGGAGAACAAATGTTACAAGTTCAGGTTGGTTAAAATTAGATATGAGCAGTACATATAAAGTAACTGATTACAGTATATATACTGCAAGCGCGGGTTCAGCTCAAAACCCAAAAGACTGGACACTAGAGGGTAGTAATGACGACTCTAGTTGGGATATATTGGACACTAGAACAGGTATACAAATGTCTTCAACAGGTACTTATACTTATTCTTTTTCTAACACTACAGCGTATAGGTATTACAGACTAAATGTATCTGCAAGTAATGGGGGTGCTTATGTTTATATATACGAACTACATCTGCATGAACAAAATGTTAATACTTTTTGTTTAGTAACAAATCCTTCTGATACAGCTGTAGTTTCAACTTCTGGTTCACAATCAGGAGTACACACACTTTGGATAACACGAACATCTGATACTTATACAACAAATCAAATAATACCAACTGGAACATATACTGGGCTGTGGTTTACTGTAATACCACTCGAATTCACAACACCATATGCAATAGATACAACAGTTTCAAAATGGAGAATATATATGGTTCAAACAGGTGGCACAACTGGAAACTTTAACTGGCCTTCTTCGAGTGTTGTTGCTACAGATTCTGCCTACCTTATTTGGTGCGACAATGTAGTATCTTTCACAAACGATGATACTTTGGTTTGTACAAAAAGAGTAACCCTAGATACTTCTGTAACAGTAAAAGGAATATTGCCGACAGGTAGAACAGATAATGCTATTGCTACTATAGTTTGTAGAAGTTTAGATATTACAGAAAATGGAATATCAAATCTGTTGTGGGATGAAACACCAACAAGTTCAAATGTTCTCGGTGTAGACGGAACGGTCTTGGTTGGTTCGTGGGCAGGAATACAGATAGGTTCAAGTACAAATCCTATATCTTACGCCAATCAAGCAGTTTTGGAATTCTTACCAAATACAGTAGGTACACTTATTTCTTATGTGACATGTTTTGGAGGATCTTCATTAAGTAGACCACTCGGTAGAGGTTCTTTTATTGCATATGGAGAAATACCAACAGCTAGAATTGCTACACTCGCAGTAGACGCTGAAACAGCTCAAGATAAATTGACATTAGTGGAGGATTTTAGTTCGGATTGGCAAATTGGAGATAGGATATTTATAGGAAAACAAAACATAAAAAGTGTAGGACTATTAACAGTACATACAATCAATGCAATATCAGGTACTCAAATAACCTTGAATACAAACTTAGTTACATATAAAAGATATGCTGGGGGTAAGGTTATAAATATGTCTAGGGGGTATGGAATTATGCTAAGACACTCTACAACAGGTGCTACAACCTCTCGTGGTCTTATGTATAATTCAAAACCAATATTTTTACATGTTAGTGGTGTGTATTTTAGGGATGTAAATCTTTCGGCTTTAGCTATGTATGTGTCATATCAATATGGAGTAGATACTCAACAAGAAAGAACTGTTGTAGAAGATAATTTATTGGAGTACACACAGAACACACAAACAGGATATTTATATGGTACAGATATAATACCAAGACTAGGTGGAAGTATAAAACGAAATCATTGTGTGAAAGCAAATTTTGCAGGTGTCATTGGTGCAAGTTATTCAGCTTCTTTCAAATCAGGTACTTTAGATATTGAGGACAATGTTGCTCTTTCTATACAGTCTGTAGGTCAAGCTGTTGGTGCTGTTGGTACAACAAATGTGAAATTGAATATAAATAACAATATATGGACAAATGCAACTACTGCACCTTTTGTAACAATGAACGGACAAGGTTCTACACTGACTAACAATGTATTATTTGGTGCCTCTTGTGTTACTGGAGCTTTGTCGTTTGGTACACTTTCTCTAAACGCAGTAATATCAGGAAATACTTTTGATAATAATGTTGTTGCAATATCTTGGTATGCAGGAGGTTTTACTGTAGACGCAACAAGTAATGGTGACTCTTTTGGGCAAGAGGTAGCAAACACATCTGACTTGACTTATGTAGCAGGTACTTACGCTAAACTTTATTTTTCTGATACCATAGGATTGATAAATGGAGATCAAACATATATATCTGACACAATTACTGGAACTCGAGTAGGATTTACAAATGAAAACGGAGTACCAAACAATTCTCGTTCTGTACTCACAGAGGGTTTTTACACAAAAACAGGTACTGGACTTGCTGATACGACAGTTAGAACTACAGGAGGATTTGCTTTGAGATTTGAATCAAATGTTGTTGAATTAGCATATACACAAATAATCCCAACTGGAAATATATCAGGTAAAACTATGACAATAAACGTATGGTGCAATATAAATACCGCTAACTATTATTCTGGAGTATATGAACTACCAAAGCTAAAAGTAACTTATGATGACATAACTACAGTTATCGCAACAGCTACATCTACAACAGGTTGGCAGCTTCTTTCTTTGCCTTTTACACCTGCTACAACTTTTGGACAGATAAGAGTAGTTATGACTTCTGAAACAGATCAAGTTGGATCTGATGCATATGTATATTGGGATGACATGGGTGTACTATACCCAGCAGGAGTGGCTTTGAGTTTGGGTGGTATGGACTTGTGGGCTACAGGACAACCTATATCTCCGATGATTGCCACAGGTATAAACCCAAATGATATATGGGCAGTGGATACTTCAACCTTGACAGCACCAGGAACTACAGGAAAAAAACTTGTAGATGATTTAACAGTAGTTAAGTTTTTGGGGTTGAAATAATTTATCTTAACTATAGTAATGTAGTATACTAAGAATATGAAAATAGAAGATTTAGTTCAATTACTAGATAATAGACTCAACAGCTTTACTCTTTCAAAAGACTACGCTCTTATGAACGGTGACCTGGAGAGAGTAAATGAAATTGATATTGAGATTAACGGAATTAAAGATACTCTCTACAAATTAAATTTAGTAATCGATGCTTCCGCTACCGCTTTAAGTACTGAAAAAAATATTGCAGATGTTTTGGGCGTAAATTCTATTGGTATTATAAATGGATACGATATATCTTCATATGCGACAGATCCCCTTCATGAACAAAAGATCGCTGAGATCTTGCTCCAAATGAGTAATATGAATAGTGCGACAGATATAGATGTTTACATAAAAGCCAAAGCGACTGACAGTCCTGTAACTGGTCAAATGATTTTGGATTCTGCAAAAAAGTACGCTGTCGATGCTCGTTTGATGATAGCCTTGATGGAACAAGATTCTCGTTTTGGAACTCTTGGTGTAGCCGTGAGAACACTCAATCCTGGTAACATCGGTAACAACGACACTGGTGCTACTAAGACTTTTAAATCTTGGGAGGAAGGTGTAGAAGCGATAGCCAAATGGCTCAACAATCATCGCGATACCAGTGCGCCTATTGTAATACCAGCTACTGACTCGATTCCGCCAATAATTACTTTAAATGGAAATTCATCGATAACTCTACATGTTGGTGATATTTACACAGACTTGGGAGCAACAGCAAAAGATGATGAAGATAAAACAGTAACTATGGTTACAAGCGGAACAGTAGATATGACTACTGTAGGAACGTATACTATCCGATACAACGCTACAGATGCCTCAGGCAACAGAGCGACAGAAGTGACACGAACAGTAACAGTAAACGCTGTCACAACAGAACCAACTCCTAAGCCAACCCCAGAATCAGAGCCTATTCCTCTAGCAGAACCGATTCCAGAACCCATTCCTGATCCTATTCCGGGTCCTATTCCTGAAACAGTACCGGACCCAATCTCTGTTGTAGAACCTGTTGTTGAACCCGTAGAGACACCAACTCCTACGCCAGCCCCAGAGCCAGTAGTAGACCCTATTCCTCTTCCTGAACCAGTTGCTAATCCTATTGCACCACCAGTCGATGAACTTTCAACAATAAAAGAAACCATAGTAGCTTATACAAAAAAGAAGATCGCAAAAAGCCTAGGTATCAATGCTTAAATTTTCCATACTATTGTGCAAGACAATATCAAAAAATTCTTACCGTATGTAGAAGACTTGCGTCACAAGCTTTACTACACTGCAGTTATTTTTGCGATAATTTTTATTGTCGGCTTCTTTTCTACTCCATTTGTATTAAAATTTTTTGTCAGCACGTTTGCTATAACTGGAGTCATTATTGCTACAACTTCCCCATTCCAACTTACCGATCTTGCTGTTAGTTTGGGTATTTTTGCTGCACTTATCGTCACCATCCCTTTAACAATATTCCAGTTATATTTTTTTATATTTCCCGGATTAAATAAAAAAGAAAAAACGATGCTGTTGTCTTCTATACCTATATGCATCCTGTTGTTTTTGATAGGTTTCATGTTTGGAGCAAGTATATTGTTTTATGCATTCAAACTTTTAGCTACCATAAACCAAAATCTTGGTATTCAGAATATTTGGAGTATAGGCTCCTACTTGTCAGAAATATTTATTACCTCTTCGCTGTTAGGTTTACTGTTTGAGTTTCCATTGATTATTACCGGTCTACTTCGATTGCGATTGTTGAAATTGTCTACCTTGAAAAAAAAGAGGCGTTTTGCTTGGTTCATGGTATTTATTATTGTATCAATACTACCACCAACAGATGGATTATCGCTTATTGCAATGGCTACTCCACTCATTTTGCTGTATGAGATTACTGTATTTATCAACAGACATCACAAAGACACGATACAGAGTATATAGACCTTTACTTGTACTGTTTTTTAGTTTACTATAAGTGTATTGGTTCGGTTATCTGCAGTCGCATTTTATAAATTAGTATAACGATAAAAAACATGTTTGGACTTGGAACAAAAGAACTCATAATAATCGCTGTTATTGCAATCCTTCTGTTTGGATCAAAAAAAATTCCAGAACTTGCAAAAAGTTTAGTAGAAGCCATTCGTCACATTACTGGTGCATTTAAAAGTGCTGACGAGGTATCTTCAAGTACAGAATCGAAATCTAAAACAAAAGTATAATCCTATCGTGTAGTCATACAGGTTCTAACTTCTGTGTCATAGAATCCTGTACATTGTATAAAAAAAATCATTACCTTCGTAATGATTTTTTTTATACAACTAAACGATTGTATCTGATTGCAAAACATACAGTGACGTAGTTTGGATATATTATTTTTTCATCATCAACTGCATTATCGGTGCAAGCTCTTCACGATATTTCATCATCTCCGATTTATATTTCCCCATCACGAGTGTTGATGCATACATTTCATTCATACCTGACTTTGTTTTCTCTTTTATTTCGCTCTGAATTTTCTCTAGAAGTGCCTTCACCTCCTTGTTATCTTCCAATTTCTTCATTGCGTCTGCAATTTCTGGATGAGCTTCTAATTCTTTTGCTATGCGTTCTGCTTCTTCTTTTGATACACCTTTTGCTCGTAATGCGGTTTTTGTAATAAATGATTTAAATCCCATATACCTATTCTAGCAAAAAAAACGCTATAATGGAAGTATGAAACAAAAAAGTTCTCTCACCACAATACATAAAAAATGGATCAAAAAGTGTACCTGTGAGTTACGAAACACAGCCCTTCGCGCAGTAACCGGCAATGGAAATGAACACTCATTGATAGTTTTTATTGGAGAAGCTCCTGGAAAAAAGGAAGACGAAACAGGTATACCGTTTGTTGGTTCTGCTGGGAGGATTTTAGACGAATTGCTTTCTAGTATACGGATGAAGCGAGAAGATGTATATATAACAAATATAGTCAAATATCGTCCTCCAAACAATCGAGATCCTCTACCTGCAGAAAAACTAGCATGTCGGGCATGGCTCCACGAAGAACTCAATTCTATACAACCGCTACTAATAGTATTGTTAGGTCGTCATGCAATGAATAATTTTTTTTCAGATCTCACTATATCTCGTGTTCACGGAAAACTACTTCATGCGACTATTCCCGACATTTCTACGCACTATTTTTTACCCCTCTATCACCCTGCCGCTACTCTATACAATGGTAGTCTGAAAAAAAGTTTGTATAAAGATTTCAAGAAAATTCCCAGTTATGTAAGGAAAATTGAAAAAAAATAATCAAAACAAACAATACATCGTGTGACAATACTGTTCTTGTGATCACGAACGACACTACTGTTTATTCTAGTACCGTTACCTCAAATTCTCCGTCATCATCTTGCTGTTTCTTTTCACGGTGTATATACAATACAGACCCCATACCAAGTAGTATCAACGCAATGGCAGTCACCCACCACATGGATATGGATGTATGGGCTCGAGACACCTCTGCGTTTAAGTTATTAGAAAAATCATTTTCTACATTTTTTTCATTGGTATCGCTTTGATTATTTTGTATAGTTTGATTTTTTGATGTCGAAGTGGTGGCTACAGCACTTGCGTATGAGGTTTTTTTCTGTGAAGGCATAAGTACAACTGCTGGATACGAAGCAATTACCGTTCCACTTGGATCAATAAGAGAAAGCGTCTGTGTATCATTCTCGGTAAAACCAGACGTATACCCTGTTACGGTTATAGTGTTTCCACCGAGAGCAATACTCCATTTGGGAAAAGTATAGGTATGTATTTTTCCTCGCAGTGTCCAGCCATCCATAATAACCTCAGTACTGCCTTTGTTATTTATAGAAACATCCAACAAACCGTTTACTGTGCGAGCAGGTTTTATTTCAAAACTATCAGGATGCACTGTAAAATTTATTCTGGTAAATACTTCACCAGGCAATGACATAAATGAACCATATCGATAATATTCTAGAGTAACCACATATGTTCCTGCATACATATACGTATGGATTAAGTCACCACTATCCCGTTGATCATATGAAGAACCATCCCCCATATTCCACTTGAACAAACCAGGATGCACCTCGTTGCCTTCGTTCGTATACGCCATCGCATTGAATGTAACAGGAACTCCCGCAGTGCCATAAGCGGGTGCTGTGATATCTACACTCCACATGGTTTCTTTTTTTACTGTTTCTGTTGTAGTGACATTTCCATCAGCATCGGTAGTTGTAGTTTGCTGATCGGTAGTTTCATTTATTTCATCTTCTGATGTATCAGTCGTCACAGGGGTGGTTGTAGAAGTGTTTGTGTTGATTGCTCCTGGTGTAGCGTTTGCAGCAACCCACGATCCAGATACTAGTTGCAAACTCTTTCCATCATTGTTTGCACCAACAGTAGGATCGTAGGTCACAGTGTCTACTACAGAAAGAGAAGAGTTTTTTATAGAAAGTGTTTCTCCTCCTGAGTTTATAAGTGAAAAACTAGAGTCAAATAGCGGAACACTTGTCGACCATTCACTCAAAAAAGTTGCCGGGTCGACTGTTATGACAACATACCCATCAGACGCTATGGATGTTCCTCCACTGTACGAACTTAGCCCATGGTTGGTATCTGCTTCAAACAGCTTCCATCCAGATATATCAACATCAGAACTACCGTTGTTGTACAGCTCCAACCATTCACGATTGGTATCTGACCCATCAGGGTCATACATAATCTCAGATATGACAATAGAGGCAAAAGCAGTCTTTGCTAAAACGAATAGAACAAGACCAAAAAATAGGACTGTATATTCTTTTTTCATACCATAACAGTATAAAATATTTCAATTTTTTGCAACTCACTATTCCACTTTTACAAGCTATGGAGGTCGTCTATAAAATCTTTTATTTTCTCTTCGGATATCCTAACCACAGTGTAGAAAGCATGCGTATTTTCCTGAGAGGTTTTCACCGTTGCAAGCTCCTCGTTATAGACAGCTTCTTGTCCGAGTGACACGTGACCAGATGCCATACTGTGAAATATATCGTTTACTATTTTCTTGCCGTCTTCACTCATGTCATATCGAATATACTTTGTCTTTTTATCTTTATTCTCATTGGCGTCTTTTATACTTTCATCAATTTGATTATAATCAGTATAAAAAACCATGTCACTAGGGTGGTATGCGTCTATAGGCGCTAGAAATGCACCCTTGCCATTGTTTATCACACCTCCGAGTACAAAAGTTGTTTCAATAGTGATAGTTTCTGGATCATTTTTTTGTACAGTATCAAAGTAGTGTGCAATGCGTTGTATGCAATCTGATAAAAGCATTAAATCAAAGCCTTCCTCGCTTTTTTTAAGTTCATCTAGAGCTTTAGCAATTGCGTGACCAATATCACTTTCCTTGACTATTTCAGGAAGTGTATCAAATACTTTTTTTGTATCAAATTGAACAAGACGTGCATCGACGTGTACTCCATAATTTTTTTTTTCTACTGGGTGACTATCTGAATGCGATTGTTCGCCACTTAAATTTTCAATCATGTAAATATAGTACACTAAGTGAAAAAAATTTCAAAATACTCACAACACCACTCGTTGATAACTCTCTGTAGAATACACAACCTCGGCACGGTCACTAGTGTAAAGTGTTTGGATTATTTTAATACATCTAGTTTACAATTTTGGCAGATACGAGTTTCAGGATTCATGTACCACTAGTCTACTTTTTATTGTACTCACAAGCACGTCAGTCTTATTTCAATATCTGTCGTAGCAAATCCTCAGGAACTTCTTTCTTTTTTTTATTTGATTGTGCTGATAGTGTGGATGCCGATTCTTCATCGTTTTCGTTTCCTGTTTGATCCAACTGTGAAACAACAGCTCCAGCGCCAACACGGCGTTCTTTTTGGTTTGCAAGCCAACTCTCTGCCTCTTTTCGTTCGTTATCTTTTTTCAACAACTTTTCTTCTTGTTCTTTTTGTTTTTCTTGTAGCAACTTTTCTTGTTCTAGTTTTTTCGCGTTCTCTGAGGTATCTCTTTCAGCCTGAGCTTGTGTTTCAGTTTGTTGTTTTAATTTTTTTTCTTTTTCTAGACGCTCTATGTCTTCTTTTTCTTTTTTTTGTTTTTCTAAATATTCTTTATTTTCTTTTTGCTCTTTTTCTGCTCGTGCTTGTACTTCCTGGCGTTCTTGTTCTTTATCTATATGTTCATGTATCTCTTCTAGCGTATCACCGTCTCCATCATGAAATGCTTGATCTTCTAATTCGATAACTTTTAGAATTGCCTGCTCTTGTATCGGTGAGTCAGTGTGTTCATGTATTTTTTTTTGTGTGTCTATATATTTTTTGCTTGTTATACTAGCGAGAACTTTACGTAATTCATCTTTATTTTCATTAGATTGTTCTTTCTGAGAAAAACCAGACCGTGGTGTTGGTGTAGTGGATTTAAGCATAGACAAGGAGACTCGTTCTTGTTTTGGTTTCTCTACCCCAACTGGTTCTATATGTTTTGCAGGAAATTGCTTGCCTGCTGTTTGGAGAGCTTCTGTCAGCACCTTACCCAGATCTTCATAATCCGGACTTTTTCGTTTTGTGTGAATATATTTTTCTGAAGGTTTCCGTTTGATACTAGGTTTCAAAATTTCCTTAGGTTGTTCTTCTTTCTCTTCATCAGATTTTCTGCTACTTGAAAATGATGGAGATTTTGATATTTGTACATCTTGAGCAGGACGTTGAGGTGTTGTTTTTTGTCCTCGAAGGTCGACACGTTCCGGAGAACTGTTTTGTTGTTGAAACTCAATTCCGAGAGATGCCAGAGCGTCGTTGGCTTCTATTTGTTTTCGCGGATTAATCTTGAAATTCTTGACTGGTTTCAGTGTACCGTCTTTTATTTTTTGCATATCTTCTTTACAATACACTGAACGTCCTTCCTGCGGTTCAAACGGTACAGAAACTTCTTTTCCACATGCAGAACATGTCGCTTTCCATTTGCCTTCCGGCGCTTTTGAATCACGTCCTCCCATGAGACCGCTCCAGTCGTTTATCTCTTGTTCTATTTCTTCTTTCGGTTTTGCATACATTTCTCGTGAGTTTATAATAACTTTCTCCTTACTATCAACGTCTGCATCAATACGCATAGGTGGCAACGTGTATGCAGAAAAAGGTCTCGACGTGATACCATCAACCATCAGTTTCAGATACACATGGTAGTTTGGTTGCGCGACAATATCTTCGGGCAAGAATTCTGGCATGAATTCTTTTTCAAGAAAATCTGCATCTTCTGCACCTACACGAAACACGATCATCGTTCCCACGTTACCAAAGACAGCGTCACGCACAACGTCGCCACTTTGTGTTTTTAATTGTGCTGTATATTGGTGGGCAATGATAAGGTTCAATCTGTATTTTCTAGCTTCAGAAAGAATGGACGCAAAAGAATCGGTAACAAAGTTTTGGAATTCGTCGACATATAGATAAAAGTCTCTTCGTTCTGGTTCAGGAATCCGAACTCTCTCCATTGCAGCAAGTTGTATTTTGGTGATGAGCATCCCACCGAGCAATGAGGAGTTATCTTCACCGATACGTCCTTTTGATACGTTCACAAGAAAAATCTTTCCTGAGTTCATGATGTCAAAGATATCCATCGTAGACTTTGACTGTCCTACCACATTTCTAATAATAGATGTAGAAAGAAATTGCCCTACCTTGTTTTGAATAGGCGCTATAGCTTCATTTCGAAACTTATCTTGCCACGCTTCATATTCGTGAATCCAAAATGTTTTCACGACTGGATCTTTCAAGTTTGAAACTATCTGTTGACGGTAGTCTTTGTCTACCAAAAGTCTCGGGATACCCAGAAGTGTCGTTCCTGGTGTATCTAAAAGTGCCAGAATCGCATTATTTAAAATGTATTCCATACGCGCACTCCATGTGTTTGCCCACATTTTTGTAAAGATACTCATAAGTCCTGATGCGACTAGGTGTTTGTATTGAGGATCTGGAAGTTCTAGAACATTGAAACCAATATGAAAGTCAACATCTGCTGGGTTGAAATATATGACGTCTTTGATGCGATCTGCAGGAATTGCTCTCAATACATCTTCTACGAGCTCACCGTGAGGATCGACAACGCACACACCTTCTCCGTTGGCGATATTTTGAATAATCATGTTATATAAAAGTGCAGACTTTCCTGTACCTGATTTTCCCAACACATACATATGCTGACGTCTGTCCTTTTTTTTAATTCCAAAAACTTTTTCATTGTTTCGAAAATGTGTTTTTGCAATGTAGGTTATTTCTTTATTGTAGGGTACGTCCATAAAAATAGAATACACAAATGTTTTTAATCCTGACAACGTAATAGCATTTGCGCGAGCACATTGTCATGAAACAAGAGAACTCTGTGAATCTATTATATAGTGCAAAGGGCTATGTGTAAACAAAAAAAACATTCATGAGAGATATTGCTTAAAATTTATATACATGGTAGACTCTTTTTGTATGGTAGCTTTTCTCTCAATACTCCCTTTTGCACAAATAGCACTCGCAATTCTCCTTATCGTAGGAGTTCTTTTGCAAGAGCGCAGTGCAGGTATTGGTGGAGCTCTAGGCGGTGGAGATGGTAGTATTACCTATCACAAACGCCGAGGTTTCGAGAAATTTCTCTTTGTTTTTTCTATTGTCGTAGCAATTCTTTTCGTCGCAGTTACTATTGTTCACATTGCACTTCGATAAAACAAGATCTCCATATTTTAATTTAATTCATGAAAATGCATACACCTTTGTTTCGTGCGACATCTCGCACTGACTGGAACACTATTTTTTTATCATTCACCAAAAAAGAATGGTATCTTTTTTTGTTTCTTTGCGGGCTCTTTATATGTAGTACATTGTTTGTTCTATTTACTCTTTCAAACAAATTCGAGGTCATTGCACCTGCACACGGAGGAACGCTTGTTGAAGGAATACTAGGTACACCTCGGTATATAAATCCAGTCATAGCTCTAACAGACGCGGACCGCGATATTACCTCCCTGGTCTACAGTGGGTTGACCAAAGAAAACAAAGACGGTGATATAATACCGGATTTAGCAGAATCGTGGACTATTGACGAATCAGGACTTGTGTACACGTTTACACTAAAAGATAACGTTGTATTTCAAGATGGTGAACCAGTTACTGCTGAAGATATAGTCTACACTATAGAGACAATACAGAATTCGATTCTCAAAAGTCCTCTTCGTATCAAATGGGAGGGTGTTGTTGTTGAAGCAACAGACTCTCGTACTATTGTCTTCACACTCAAACAACCATTTATAGGTTTTCTAGACAATACCTCAGTAGGTATTTTACCAAAACATAAATGGGAAAATGTACCTATTAATGAATTTGCGTTTAGTGATTTCAATATGTATCCTGTGGGATCAGGACCATTTCAAGTCGCAAGTGTTTCCAAAAAAGCCACCGGTGTCCCCAATTCAATCACCTTGCGTTCCTTTGACCAATCTTCTACCGGAGAACCTTTTATAGACAAGTTTGTACTTCGTTTCTACCCCAATGAAGATGCACGGCTCGCTGCTCTCAAAAGTGGTGTGATAGATCAAGCGGGTGGAGTCGCACCAGAAGATGTAGAACAGTTTGTCCTTCGTGATATGGAAATTACGACCTCTGTGTTGCCACGAGTTTTCGGAATATATTTTAACCAAAACAAATCAACAGTCTTGGCACAAACAGGTATAAAAACAGCGGTTGAAAAATCAATCAACCGAGAGACTATCGTCCAAGAAGCACTTTTGGGTTATGGAATCGCTATAACCTCCCCTATACCACCAAACCTTGTTGCGGGATTGGAATTACCGGCGGTAGAAGCACAAGACTTTGATGGAGCAATAGCTACATTGGAAAAGAACGGCTGGAAACTGGGTGACGATGGGTTTCGAAGTAAAGTAATCGATAAAAAAGATACTCCTCTTCGTTTTTCTATTTCAACATCAGACACTCCTGAACTAAAAAAAACAGCAGAACTAATACGAGATGATCTTTCACATGTTGGTATTCTAGTTGATATAAAAGTATACGATAGTGGCACTCTCAATCAACAAATAATACGCTCTCGAGACTATGATGCATTACTTTTTGGAAAAGTGGTAGGAAAGGAGAATGATTTATTTGCATTTTGGCATTCATCACAACGAAATGATCCTGGTCTAAATATTTCAAATTACGTGAACAAGACAGTAGACTCTATTTTAGAAAAGAATGCCCGCGAAAAAGATCCCGACATACGAAAAACCAACTATGCCTCTTTTATCAAAGAAATCAACAACGACAAACCAGCTATATTTCTCTATTCACCTGATTATATTTATATATCAAACAAAACAGTGAAAGGACTAGAACCAAGTGCAATAAGTTCCGCTTCAAAACGTTTTAACACGGTGACGTCATGGTATATAGACAAACAAAGTTTATGGCCTATCTTTACACACAATCAATAACAACACTTTATAACCGCACCCACATGTGCACACTATATACATTCTACAATGAACACATCAAATAACAATAATTCGCAACAACCCACACCACATGGAAACAATCGACCGCAACAAACAAGGTCGACTTCGTATTTCAAAAAACCCCAACAACGTCCCTATGCGGGAACATATAAAGGTAATTCTCAAAACAAACATACACAAAACTCGCAAACGAGAGTATTTTTACGTCCTTCAATACCACAACAAAACACTCAACGTACGACAATAACACCTAGTGTAAATATCGAATTACGAAAAGTGCTTACTCAGGCACAAGGGCAAAACACACCAACAAAGACGGTACTTCCTCAACAAAAGGCACGACGACCAATGCCTCGACGTATGTCTCATCCTCGTATTGTGAAAAACAAAAAGGATATCATTCCTCCTGTAGCACCGGGGGTCATACGCATCATCCCTCTCGGTGGCGTAGAGGAGATCGGTAAAAATATGACTGCTATAGAAATAGGAAATGATATTATCGTCATAGATGCTGGTATGCATTTCTCGACGGAGGAAACTCCAGGTATTGATTATGTTATTCCCAACACTCGCTATCTAGAAGAAAATAAAAGTCGCATTCGAGCACTCATCGTAACTCACGGCCACCTGGACCACATAGGTGGTGTACCATTAGTGCTTTCGCGTATAGGCAATCCACCAGTATATTCTCGAAATCTAACGGTGTTGATGTTAAAAAAACGTCAATCAGAATTCCCTCACTTACCACCTTTAAATGCTGTTGTCGTAGAAAAAGATGAAACTATTATGTGTGGTGATATCAAAGTTCGTTTCTGGGGAGTCACGCATACTATTCCTGACTCTATGGGAGTTATAATAGAAACAAAACATGGTTGGATTGTAAACCCTGGTGATTACAAACTCGATCAAATTGATGGAATTGTTTCAGACAGTGAAGAAGAAGAATATAAAAAATTTGATACAGCAAAAGTCCTACTTCTCATGACTGACTCGACAAATATTGAAAATGAAGGATTTTCATTACCTGAAATAAAAGTACATCAAGGATTGGAAAACCTGATAAAAAAAATAAAAGGTCGCACTATTATTGCTGCGTTTGCTTCACACATTACTCGCCTTATGCGCGTAGTAGAAATAGCAGAGGAACTCAATAAAAAAGTTGTTCTAGAGGGTCGCTCCATGAAAACCAATATAGAAGTAGCTATAGAAGCTGGTCTTATCAAACCAAAAAAAGGAACACTTATTTCTCTCGAAGAAATAAAGAACTATCCACCTGATCGAGTGATTGCACTTATGACAGGAGCACAGGGAGAAGAATTTGCTGCACTAAACAGAGCAGCAAACAAAACACATAAAAAATTTGCATTGCAAAAAGGTGATACTATCATTTTGTCAGCTTCTGTCGTTCCTGGGAATGAACGAGCAGTCGAACGAATGAAAGACGGTTTAGCAAGACAAGGAGTTCATATCATAACGTATCGGACTCCAGGAGAAGACTTTGTTCACGCAACAGGACACGGCAATAAAGAGGATGTACGCTGGCTTCATAAAAAAATGAATGAAAAATTCTTTATCCCAATTCACGGAAACCATTATAGATTGCAATTGCACAAAGACTTTGTAGTAGAAATGGGGATGAAACCAGAGAATGTTATTGTTCCGGATAATGGTAGTATTATCGAGATTTCGGCTGATGGTGAAAAAATATCATTACGAAAAGAAAAAGCTCCTTCTGCTGTTATGATGGTTGATGGATTTACCGTTGGAGACGAACAAGAGGTCGTGATTCGGGACAGACAAATGCTTGCCGAAGACGGAATGTTTGTCATAGTAGCAACCGTCGCAGCGGATACCGGAAAACTACGTAAATCTCCTGACATAATCTCACGAGGTTTTGTGTACTTAAAAGAATCCCAAGAATTACTCCATGAAGCGAGAGGGATAATTAAAAAAACAGTGGAGGGTGGCGCTGCTGGTCAAGTAAGGCCTATAAACTTTGACGCAATCAAAGAAGAGCTTGTGGACAATCTAGAACGGTTTTTGTTTCAAAAAACAGCAAAACGTCCACTTATTATCCCCGTTCTTTTGTGTATTTAGCTATTATATGAAAGGACCGCTTTCACGCATCTACATACTTAGTTTTTTCTTTACGTTATGCATTTCCCTAACTGCATATGTAAACTCTTCATACTTAGCAACGTCTTTTTCTGAGACTACGATTAGTATTTTGTTTATCATAGAAGCAGTCTTTGCGATTGTCTTGCTTGATACAGTACCAACACTTATCAAACACATAGGCAATAAAAATACATTTTTTATTGCTTCTTTTTTTTCAGTGCTCGGACTGTTTTTACTACATGGAAACGTGTCGCCAGTGAGTATGGCTATTGGTTTTATCCTGTTTCTTGCTGCAAATACAGTCATACTATTTTCCATTGACGTATTTATAAAACATTATAGTCCTGTTACTGCTATGGGTAAAAGCCGAGGTCTATTTTTGCTTGTTATCAATACAGCATGGATTGTCTCTCCTTTTTTATCGTGGTGGATTATAGGAAATAAAGGGTTTCTCACTTTGTACACCCTTGCAGCACTGATACTCTCCGGAGTGTGCGTCTTTGCACTTGGGAATGTTTCAAATTTTTCAGAGGCTTCATATTCACATCGATCTTTTTTTAAAAGTACCAAAGAGGTGTGGGCGCGTTTTGATTTACGAGTTATTATTATTGTACAATTTTTTCTCCAGCTTTTTTATGCATGGATGATAGTATATACACCATTGTATCTCATTTCTATACGAGGTTTTTCTTATGCTTCTCTTGGTATTGTTTTTAGTATAATGCTTCTTCCTTTTATTCTACTTCAATTACCTCTTGGTATAATGGCAGACAGGCGGTATGGCGAAAAAGAAATTATGAGTGTCGGTTTCGTCATTATGTCTCTCTCTACTCTTATTTTTGCCTTCAACAATCACAATCAACTATGGTCATTTGCTCTTATATTGTTTTGTACACGTATCGGCGCTGCAATGGTAGAAGTCATGAGTGAAACATATTTCTTTAAGATAATTGGAGAACAAGAACCTGGCCTTATCAGTTTATTTCGCAGTATCTCTCCCTTAGCATACATAGTAGGCATGTCAGTTGCTATTATTCTTTTACCAATTGGAGGTTATACTGTACTGTATAGCATACTTGCTCTTTTATTAATGATAGGTGCACTCGTAAGCCGATACATCCATGATACAAAATAAAAAAATATATAAAAAAACAAATCGTACTGAAAAAAAACCACGGGTAGTAAAAAAAAGTCCTTCCTCTGTTATTGGGGGCAAGAAACCGCTATATCCTATGCGCATAAATAAATATATAGCTCATATGGGTATAGCTAGCCGACGCGAAGCAGATGAGTTGATAGAAAAAGGAAAGATATACGTCAACGGCGTCAAAGCTGAACTAGGCACTCAAGTAAAAAAGTCTGACATTGTTGGTCTCGGAAAAGATGGTACGATAAAAAGAGAAACACTGCGGTATTTTGCCTATTACAAAGCACGAGGTATCACAACAACAAAAGAAGAGAATTCGCAGGACATACTCAAAGTAACCACCTTCCCTGTTCGTGTATTTCCTGTCGGACGATTAGATAAAGACTCAGAAGGACTCATTATTATGACAAACGACGGACGAGTCACAGAGAGACTTTTACATCCTCGTTTCTACCACGAAAAAGAATATCGCGCAGAGCTCGACCATGCTATAAACAATACACTGCTTCGTGGACTAAAAAGTGGGTTGCATGTAGGCGCATTCAAAGCACGTCCTGCACAAGTGCGTAAATACGATGAACATACCATCGACATTATTCTCACTGAAGGACAAAATCGTCAAGTTCGACGTATGGTAAAGGCTTTTGGATACAATGTCCGCTCTCTGGTACGATTTCGAATAGAAAACATAGAGCTTGGAGATATGCAATCTGGTGAAACAAGAGAACTTCTCGGTGAAGAGCGTGCCGAATTTCTCAAACGATTAGGTATCGTATAATCATCTCTATAGACAATCAAAAACCTCTAACTCTTTGTTGATTGTTAGTTTTTGCTTTTTCTGTTCTATCCAAGATTTCAGATCTACCAACTTTCGCTTTCCAGTTACCCACCTGCCATTTTGCTTCATCAAGATTTTTTTGTACATTTTGTACTGATATCTGATGATCTTGCCACTGTCTTTTTGCTCGAGCAAACTCAGTTTCTTTTTGTCGTACATCGTTATCCAGTTTGCGCAAACTTGTTTCCTTTTCAAGTACTTCATTTTTGAGTCGATCAATACTCATTTTCAATTTCTTTTTTTCGTCATTCTTATCTTTTATTTCCAAATCTAGTTGTTTATATTTTTGTTCAATAGGAAAATTTTGTCTGATATTTGTTTTATTTGCAATGTCAGCAATACGAAGTTTGTCTTCCCATTCTTTCAAATCTTTTTTATCTTGGTCTAGTGTACTCATATAACATTTTATTACTTATTGATTGTCATGTGGTGTATACCACGATTTAGTCATATCCTTGATTCGTTGAGCTCCTTTTCGTACACTGTGAAGTAGTCGTGTACGCAACGAATTTGTTCTGCGTTCTATATCGTTGGTTGCTTCATCTATAGCACTCATAATATCGGATTTTGTGGATTCTGCATACAAACTCTTTCCTTGATATACAAAGCGGATTTCTGCCCGAAATATATCTCCTTGTTTGTGCTTTGTTTTTTGTTCTACCTCGACATATACAATATCATCTCCACTTAAATATTTTTCGAGACTGTTTGTGCGTTTTTCCACATATTCTTTTATATTCTGAGTAAGCTCTACATTTGTTGCTTTTATGGTTATTCGTGACATAAGAATGTAAGTTATTTGATAATCACCTCTAGTATAGCGTACTTACGAGAAATATTAAAATCTGGCATGTATTCAAAGTAGATTTTCTAATACCATCAACAGTTTGCTATACTTATTCTATGGCAGAAAAATCACGAACTTCCAAAAGTATCCATAGTATTCCAACAGATTTTAAAAAAGCTATTGAACTGGATACACAAGTAAAAAAACTTCGGAAGGACTTATTTGTATTGTTGGCATCTGGGAGAGTTGTGCGACATACATATGCCACTGTATATCCACGTCCCCTTTACGTACAAAGTATGAATCAAAGGATTGGATAACCTAGTTAATTATTTACATATATAAAAAGGTATGCTAAAGTGATTCAAAATTAAAAAAATGGAACAAGAAAACTTAATACGGATTCCTTTTAGTGAAAAGGAATATTATGTAACACCGCAAGGTGAGATAATATCAAATGTTTATCGAAAAATGAACAAACTTAAAGGACGACCCTTTTTAGATACTAGAATTCGTACTTTTGATGTTGTTTCGAATACTAGTAAAAAAGTAACCATATATTCCCATAGGATATTATTTTTTTGCTATATCTATCCTCTTATTCTAAAAAAAAATACATCATCAATGACACTTCAGGAGTATAGAGACATGGGTGATATTGTATTGAAAAATAATAGAAAGAGGGTAAGTCTAAGTAATATATTAATTGTACCAAAACAAAACAAAGTGGGCGAAAGAATTAAGAAAAAATTCCCGCACTTAGTAAAAGATTTGAAAGGAAAGAATTTAATAATAATAGGAAAAGATCTTACTAAAGTTAAAAAATATTTGAAACAAGAAAGGTCATACCCTTGGATTGCTAAAAATCTAAGTATAGATGTCCATCCGCAGGCAATCTATAGAGTAAGAAAACGATTAAGCCTTCCTACTAGGGTAAGTTATAAAATGTTATCAAAAAATGATAGATTAAAAATTATAGACCTTTCCGCTGAATTCTCAGGTGCAGAGTTGGCGAAAAGATATAATGTTTCTCCAACCACAATATCTAGAATCTTAAATGGACGAGTACAATAGAACCTGCACCAGCGCGTTTTTTTGTAAGATTTTTATAATTAAATAATCTTTTGACTAAGCTCAATAAAAAAAGTCCGCGTGCAATGCACTCGGACTTTCTATACATTTTACCGTTTAGAAAGCTCCTCCAAGGCGGTTTTTTGATATGCTTTTGCTGCGGTTCTAACATCACCATCTTTGTATGTGAAACTATTTTGAATTATATATTTCAAACCTTTTTCACCAAATTCAGTTACTATCGGTTTTACAAGAATGTATCCTGCAGAATATGTCCACTCATTATTTTTCCAGATAGTATTTTTTTTATTATCAGGAAATAGTTGAAATGAGATTTCTGTAGTGGTGTTACTATTAGAAAAATATTCTGCTACCCCTTCAGTTAGAATTTTTAGTGCTACTTTTTCTTCAAAAGAACGCTCTATCCAAGTCAACGTATCCGGCCATGTTTTTCCAAAATTTAAGACACTTATTTGGTCACATAGAGCGTGTCCCAATTCATGATCGATCAACTCACGTGCCCAAACTGGTGCTATTTGAATGGTATCAGTACTTTCCCATTTTATATATTTATAGAAACTACTAATCCATATAGCGTGGCTTGCTTGATCATAACAACCTGAAAAGTCACCAGACGTGATATATGACGGTCTTTCAAATTTAATTCTTGGTTCCCAGTGTTCAGAAAACAAAATTCCATATTTTTTTCCAGGGTATCCATCCTATGTTTGCAGAAATTTTCCCACTTCTCTTCTATCGTTCCAGGTTTTGCTGGAGGTAATATTGTTGTATATGTATTTTCATTTGAAATACATATACATAATAGAAATATTAAGTTTTTCATGATCTGTTTTTTCTCAGTATGTTCTATTGGCCAGTTTTGTCAACATAGTATTCTGCTGAACTCAACATATAATCAGAATATATCATGTATCTACAAAAAATTGTGATATAGTATGACAAATCAAACTTAGAAAAATGATGGCTAAAAAAATTTAACAATAGATTATGAGGGTTATCCTGAAAATGAAGACCCTGATGATTTACCATTTTGATTTTACAAGAAATAAAAGTCCGAGCATTTATATGCTTGGACTTTTTTTAGTATAGAAGTTCTAAAGCCTACAAGTGTATCAAAAAATCATTTTCTGAATAATATTATAATACTAACTCCGAGCGCGGGATGATGTTCGAACGGATATAATAATAGGCCATATTAAAAATGGCCTATTATGTCAGTTATTTAATACAAGCAAACCAACTTTATGCTTGACACCTTTATACGTGATTTAAAGAAATTTTTCCCCTATATGATAATATCATTAATAATTATTGGATTTTCTTCTATTTTATTTTTATAAATTTCTTGCATGCATTAATTATACTCTAGGTTCTAACTTCTAAAAAAATAATATGGAATCATTTTAATAATGATTTTATTTATATAAATCCTCTTCTTCATAATAATATGATTGCTCGATACCTTTCATGTATAACTCGCGATCATGTATTTTATCAGTTAAGGCACTACGCAAAAGTTCACGAATTTCTAAATCATTTACAGGACTTCTTTGCATAGCATTTAAATAGTCCAACTTGTCTATCTTATGCCAATCAATGCATTTTTTTAGATTTTTCTTTAAAATTAAATCAAGCCATATGCGCATACTTCTTCCATTCCCTTCACGAAATGGATGCGCAATATTCATTTCCACATATTTTTTTACAATTTCTTCAAAATTTTTCTCCGACATTTTTTCAATTTCTTTTAAAACATTCTCTAAATATAAATGTGAGGCAAAACGAAATCCACCTTTACTTATATCAACATGACGAATAACACCAGCGAAATCATACAAGCCATCAAAAAGGTAAGCATGAATTTGTTGCAAGCCACGAGTGGTACCAACTCCAAAACTTTCAATTTCAACACTACCAAAGAGTTTACATGCTCGCTCTTTACTTGCTTCATCTATGTTTGACATATACATATTATACCATAACTACACTTAATTTTCATCTCTCAAATACATTAAAATAGAAAGGATTAAATGAAAAAACAGGCCTGTTTTCGCCTATTTTTTCTATCTGGCTCCGAACTTGGGAGAATGTCCGAGATGTTATAAAACAAGGAGATTAATGTAATTTTACCCTACACCCTTAAACACTATATATTAGCTATTTTTTATGATTTGGAATTGTTTTTTTGATATTCTTTAATCAATTCTATGTCTTTAAAATCCTTCTCTCGTCCTAATGCAGTTTTAAATTTAATAAGTTCATTTAAATTCATAAAAGGTATATCTTCTATTATTGTGGCACTAGATATGGCTTCTTCTGTGGTCGTGTCATAATCTTCCCAATTTAGTTGAGGAATAATTTCATATACATCTTTTTTAAGAAAAACACGAATCATTTCATACCTTTTATGTTCTTCCCATTCTCCAGATTCTTTTAATTTCTTATGTAAACTTTCTGTAACTGCAATATCTATATCGTTCGATTTTCTAATTCCTAACACATCTAAAATACCACTACCAACAACGACATATTGTCCTTTAGGAAAATTTAATTCTTTAATTTTTTCTATTATGTTCATAATTTCTTTAATTCATTGAAAACCATAATATCTCTTAACGAACTATCATTCTTTGCTTTATTGTATTCATCCTTGAATCTTTTCTTGGCAACTTCTATATCTATTTCAATTGGCCTTGTTTCCACTTTTAATTCTTCGTCTGTAAGTTCTAGCTTTCTCTTTTTACCTTTAGTTTTTGCTATATAATATATTATGTGAATAGCATATTCCTTTCTTATGTTTTCAACAAAACCAAGACATTTTATGCCATCAATCTCATAGCCAGTTTCTTCCAAAATTTCACGTTTTATTGCCTTAATGTTACTCTCATTCTTTTCTATACTTCCGCCAGGTAATTTTAATAAATGTTTTACACCATAACCATTTTCTTCTATACAAACTAAGGTATTTTTATTCTTGAAAATTAATCCTCTAACTTTTTTACGAATTGGAAGTTTCTCTATTTTCTTAATAGAAAAATTATGTTCATTTATAATTCCAATTTTTTTCATAATTCTTTTATTTTGATAGCCAATACCCCAAATTCTTTTTCTTGTTCTTTTGTATAAAATCCATAATATACAGATTCTGCTTCATATATATTATCTTTATCTGGGATAACATTTTCTATTCCTTCTTTTTCTATCATCTCTCTGAAACTTTTATATATAGTGGTCATTTCTATTAAAAACTTCTTTTCCTCTGGTCCAACTAATAAAACATCACCAGTTTTTAGATCTTTAAATTTTCCTTTATTTAACCTACCTTCAATAGTTTTCTGCCCATTTAGAATAAAAGATAAATATGGTTCTTGTACATTTAGCTGTATTGTTTGCATATTTATTAATAATAATCAAAAAAGCTGAACCTGTAAAGATTCAGCTTTTAATTGGATAATTTGAAGGCTAGTCAATGACTTCAACTTCAAAAACAAGAACACCAAGGGCTTCTTTGTGCGGAGGATAAATCGACTGGCAAATTTGCAAAATTTCTTGTTTTGTTTTACCTTCAGCGATTAATGTATAATCTTCTTTTTCGAGCATTGAAACAAAAGTTTTGTATTTACGAACATCTTTCATCTTTACAGATAATCGATCACGTCCACATTCAAATGTAACAATTTGCCCTGCACGAATACCCCTTAAGTTAGCATAAGCAACTCTGATTTCGAGTTTTTTAACTCCTCTTTTCATTTGAAGGAAGTATTCCTTCTTTAGTCTAATCAACATAAATTTAATTTATTAATGGAACAATTTCAAAAACTACAACACCAAGTGTTTCTTTTTCTGGCGGATAGAATTTATGCAATAAAGCAGATAGACCGCTTTTGTCATAACCAGGAACAATCTTACCTACATCTTCTACTTCAAGCATTTCCTCAATACCATCATACAGCCTATGTAGGGTACCCCAAACGTCGGACACTATTCTTAAGCATTACTAAGTAATATAGAATAGATGTATATGGCAAAAAAAGCATTTCGTATAGCTCCTGAAATCAAGGAGCAGATTATCAACCGCATCAAGAATGAAGGTGTCAGCGTCTCTCAAGCAGCACAAGACCATGGCGTCAGTACAGTGAGTATCTACTCATGGCTCGGAACAACAGCAAAAAGTTCAGTGAGTATACTTGAACACAACAAGGTACTCAAAGAGAACACTCTCCTTAAAGCGCTCATCGGTGAACTGACATACAAACTCTCTAGTCAGGAAAAAAAGGGTTCTTGATGCAACAAAACAAACAGAGAATGGCACCAGTAGCATGTGTCGCACGGAGCACCCTCTACTATCACTCAAAACAATTGGTGAAAGACTGGCACACCAAGCAACTCATTGAAGAGGCACTCCAGATGCATCCAAGCTATGGACACAAACGTCTCGCACTACACTTGCACCTGAACAAGAAAAGAATACTCCGGGTAATGAAAATATATAGTATCAAGCCATACAAACGAACAGTCAAGAAACGCTTTGTTACAAAGACAAAAGACAGTATTGTGCCAAACCTCCTCATCCATAAGACACCTATGGGTCCAGGTGACATATATGCGAGTGACTTCACGTATATCAAATGGAAAGGTATCTGGGTGTATGTTGGTACCGTGCTCGACGTATATACGAGAGAAGTCATTGGTGTTGCTGTACAGACAACCCACGGTGCACAGTTGGTCATGAATACGCTTCTATCAGCGCTCCATGCAAAGCCACCACCACGCATCATTCACTCAGATCAAGGAAGTGAATATGCTTCATCTGACTACACAACACTACTACATACTGTTGGCATCATACAATCCATGTCGCACCCTGGATGTCCTTGGGAGAATGGATACCAGGAATCGTTCTACAAAGGGTTTAAAGTTGAGCTCGGTGACCCTAACCGTTTTGAGACGCTTGGTGAACTTGTAGCAGAGATATATTTGACGCTCCACTACTACAACACCAAACGAATACACTCTGCTCTCTCTATGGCACCACGGCAGTTTGCTGCACAAGACAGGTCTGTGGTATATTTAAGGTCTTAAGTTTTGTGTCCGAAGAATGGGGTACCTTCCACTTCACATTGTAATCTTGTACTAACGGTACAAGTGTTTTTTGTTTTTCTAAAGATGAAAGATTATTAACTTTCTGTACCACCAACAACCTACTTTTCCTCTCAACATGAGTAGACAGCCCACCAATA
>JAGOPB010000033.1 GCA_017992255.1 Minisyncoccota bacterium
AGAAGAAGTTAATCGTATTGTGTTTATTATAAACAACAAACCAAGGAAGCTATTAGGTTACATGACTGCCACTGAAGTCGCAGTGAAGCATCGAGTTATTAAAAGGGTGTCCTAATACAGGGTTGAATTTATATATTTATTTTATCGAGCACATTAGCCCATCGTATTTGCAATGTAGATGCATCTACCTCGTTTGTTGGGATTTCTTTCGCAAGAAATACCAGTTGTTTTTTCTCATTTGAGTTTTGAATGTTTTGAAGTAAAGTTTCGATTTCGTGTTCTTGTTGTACATCATATTTTTCCATTTTAAATGTTTTAATTATGACTACACTACCTAGAGATCACTATTTTGTCAAATGTTACCTTCTTTCAAACAAAGGTTGAGATGGCATTTTGTTTGCAAGTATTGTTTCTTGTATTTTTTTTGAAGTTTCGGGCATTAGCGGCTCGAGCATACGAGCCACTGTATAAAGACGAATCACAAGTTCAGATATTATGATACAACCCGCTTCTGTATCTTTTTTTACCAACTTGAAAGGTTCGGTTTCGGTTATATGTTCATCCATCTTTTTAGCTTCCTCAAACACTACATCCATTGCTCGTTTTATATCAAACACTTGCATTGAGTTTGTGTACTCATCTAAAAGTTTACTTTCTAAATTTTCTGGTGTGCGCAAAAGATGTGTAGATGACATTTTCATAATACGAGAAGTAAGATTGCCAATCCCATTTGCTAGACTAGCGTTATAACTCTCGATAAAACGATCCATAGTAAAAGGACTATCTTCAAAACTAGAAATTTCTCTTAGGAGAAAATACCTGAGTGCGTCTATACCATACTCTCCGGCTATCTTTTTTGGATCAACTACATTTCCTATTGTTTTAGACATTTTTATACCGCCTGCGCCTGTTATAAAACCATTTACTACTATTTTGTTTGAATTTGGAAGTCCTGCCGACATCAACATTGCTTGCCACATAGCACCTTGGAAACGTGTATTGTCCTTACCACAATATTGCGTAGGAGTACCGTTTTTCCAATATGTAGTGAACATATCTGTTTCTTCAGGCCAGCCAAGAGTAGATACATAATTGGTCAATGCATCGAACCATACATACATAACTTGTTCAGGATCCCCAGGAACCTCTATTCCCCATGGCATTTTACTTTTCAATCGTGATATCGAAAAATCCTGAAGACCTCTTTTTACAAAGGCTTTTATTTCATTGTATCGAAAATCTGGAATTATAAAGTTTGGATTTTTCTCGTAAAAATCCAGAAGTTTTTCACCACATTCTGAATATTTAAAAAAATAATTTTCTTCATCAATGAGTTCGGGTTCAGTACCGTGATCAGGACATTTTCCATCTACGAGTTCGCTGTCTGTTTTTTCACTTTCGCATCCTACACAATACTTTGTCTGGTAGTTTTTTTTGTAGATGAATCCATTTTTCTCTACTCTTTTCCAAAGTGCTTGAGAAGCTGCGATATGTCTCGGATCACTCGTACGAACAAAGTGGACGTCGTCTATAAGTCCAAAAGAAGCTATACTTTCATAAAACTTATCAACATTGTTATCGACAAATGTTTCTGGAGAAATACCCAACTCAAGAGCTTTTTTATATATCTTACTCCCATGTTCGTCGGTACCTGTATTGAAAAATACGTCTTCACCTTGCAGTGTGTGATAACGAGCAATCGTGTCTGCTCGTATAAACTCTAGCGCATGTCCCATGTGAAGTTCGGCATTCACATACGGAAGTGTGGTTGTAATATAAAATGATTTAGACATTGTCCGTATTTTCTTTTTCAAAAATCTTCTTTTGTTCTATGTCTGCAAAAAGTTCCAATAGAAAAACCGCAACTGGCATTGCTAAAATAATACCCCAAAAACCAGCCAATTTTAATCCTATAAGCAGTGAAAGTATAACTATGAGCGATGGAACACCTGTTGCTCTTTTTATAATAAGAGGAACGAGTATATAATTTTCAATTTGTTGCAAAACAACAAAAAAACCAAGTGTCATAAGCCCTGTAGTGGTTCCACCGCTTGCGTATCCTAGAAGAACAGCAGGAACAGTTGCTAAAATCATTCCAAAAGGTACAAGCTCAAATAGTCCAGCGACCAGAGCTATGACCAATGCATATTGTATATGAAGCAATGACAATCCAATAAACGCTAAAACTCCTATTACTAAGCCTAAAAACATCTGACCTTGAATCCATCTGGAAATCTTTTTTCTAGTTCTCTCCCACAATGAAAGCACATATGCTTCTTGATTTGCCGGAGTTATGATACGTAAAAATTTTTCTATACCCTTTTCTTCTATAGATAAATAAAACGATATTACAACTATCAAAACCAAGTTTGCTATCCCACCGAATACCGCAACTAAAGTTGTAAAAAATCCTCCACCCGTTCCTTGTGTAATGTTTTTGAAAGTACTTGCTATATGTTCAATCGTCGTTCCTTGTTCACTTATCTGTGAGATATTGAAATTGCCAGCATTTTGAAACTGTTGAATCTGTGGCAAATAATGCGTGACTATCTTTGATAGCTGATCTATTTGGCTTACTACAACCGGTATAAACAAGTAAAAAATTCCAGAAAGTATAGCCAAAGATACTATATATATAATCACAACTGAAAGTGTCCGTCCAACTTTTCTTTTTCCCAAAAAACGTACGCCGGACTCTACAAAAGACGCTATAACTATCGCAGTAAGAAGCACTAGTATCAAATCACGTAGATAAATAAATGCAACAACCAAAGAACCAAAAAGAATCACTCGAATGATCGATTTAGAAGATATATCTATAGTAGTTCTGTTATTATTGTTCATAAAAATAGTATACTCATTATACCACTATTTTACAAAATAATGATAAGTATCTCTTTAGTATGACACCAAAAAAACTCTTATATTACAAACAATTTCTTGTTCGAGGTCGAACCTCATACATTAGACGTGTAATAGTTTTTTGAAAGCTTTTTCTTCAGATTTTGTGAACGGACCGATCATGGCAAGGTTTAGTCGATTGTCTTTGAATATTTGTTTTGCAACTTGTTGTATTTCTTTCGCTGTAACGTTGCGAACGATCCTTTCTACTTCTTTCGGATTTCTCAGTGTACGTCTAAGTATAGCCTGACTACCATAAAAGTTTGCGTATGCATCCGATGATTCTAGCTCCAATAACATATTGCCCAACATGTATTCTTTTACTTTAGACAATTCCTGCTCTGTTATCCGGTGTGTTTTCATTTTGATACATTCTGAAAGAATGACCCCGATAACTTCTTGTACGCGTTTTGTGTCACATCCTACAGATATTTCAAAGTACCCATGGTCTGTATATATATCATTACTTGCTCTTACATAATAACAAACACCCATTTCTTCTCTTAATTTTTCAAATAGTCGTGAAGACATACCTCCCGCCAAAATAGTACTGAGTACAGAGATCGCAGGATTTCTTTTTTCATTTTTAACAGAAAATGTTCTAAATCCAAGAACGAGGTGCGTTTGGTCGGTCTTTTTTTCCTTTATTTTGACCGCTGGCTCTGTTTGTTTGTCAAATATTTTCTTTTTTCCAATTTTTTTTGATGGGGCAATTGTACCAAAAATCCTTTTTACTTCGTTTTCCACTTTCTGTGGATCAATGCCACCAGAAACAACTACAAGAGTTGCTTTGGGTACATAATGTTTTTTGTGATAGGAAACAAAATCGTTGCGTGAAAAACTTCTGACACTCTCACGAGATCCAGCAATATTTTTTCCAGCTGGTTGATCTGGATACAACAAACTCATAAATAAATCCTGTACATGTCTCTGTGGCATATCTTCATACATATTTATCTCCTCAACAATAACTCCTTTTTCTTTTTCTATTTCTATTTCAGGAAATGTAGAATTTAAATACACGTCAGAAATAATATCTATAAGTTTTTTGAAATGTCTTCCCTCTCCTTTTGCGTAATATCCAGTATACTCATGAGATGTAAAAGCATTTGATTGTGCGCCGAGTCCATCAAGTTCACGAGAAATATCCATAGCGTGTGGTCGTTTATCTGTACCTTTGAAACACATATGCTCGAGAAAATGAGACAATCCTATCTCTTTGTCAGATTCGTATTTTGAACCAGTTTCCACCAGTACCATCACGGTTACTGTAGAATTATCTTTCAGTGGAACTATCACCGAACGAAGGCCGTTGGAGAGAACTTTTTGTATTATTTTCATATCATGTATGATACCAAACGATCTGTAGAAAATAAATTGACTTCGCAATGCATATGTTGCCTTTTTTATTCTAGTAAAAATACGCACATACGTGCGTATTTTTACTAGAAATCCATAGAATTTATGGTTATTTTGTGACCGTCACTTCTTGTGACTTTGTCATATTTCCATCACCGTCATATGCTTCTGCAGTAAATACATATGTGCCACTAGCAAACGTCGTCATATCCAATGTGGTCGTATACGGAGCAACAGTGTCGTCAGAACCAAATCCGAACGTTGCAAAATCATTGAATTTTTTATAAAACTTCACTTTTGATATTGCCACATCGTCCGATGCATTTGCGGTGATAGTTACCAAACCTGTTACCACCGTACCATTTGTAGGAGATGTCAGTGTGATAGTCGGAGCAGATGATCCTCCTTTAGGTACCGTAGGAGTTGCGGGCGGTGTAGGAGTAGTCGGAGCAGTCACACCATTAAGTGATATGGTTACCGATGCCTCAGGAGATGCATTACCATTTACGTCATAAGCAATTGCTGAAAGTACATAGTCACCAGAAACAAATCCAGTAGTGTTCCAATCAAATTGGTATGGTTTTTTCACATCAGTAATGAGTCCAAACTTTGTTTTTCCTACTGCTTGTCGGAAAAATTTTACTTCTTTTATATTGTCACCTGTTACTGAAGCTCCGAGTGTGACAATTTGACCGGCCTGTACAACACTGTTTGCGGTAGGAGACGTCAATGTCACGGTCGGACCGGAATCATCTACTGTAAAGGTAACAGGTGCAGAAACCGTCGAGTTTCCTGCATTATCTCTAGCAACAGCAGTCAAAACATGTTGGCTTCCTGGAGTATACACGGTAGTATCCCAAAATGTTTTTGTATATGGATATGAAGTATCTTCAGAGCCAATTGCCACGCCATCTACTTTGAAAGTTACACCGGCGACCTTTATATTGTCTGTCGCAACTGCTTGGATAAGCGTATTATAACCAGAAACTATTGCTCCTGAAACAGGAACAATAATAGAAACAGTCGGACTTGCTGAGTCGTTGATCGCTACAGGAGAAAGTGTGACTGAGATTTCCGCTGTTCCTACATTGCCATACACATCGTATGCTTTTGCTGTAAGGATCCAACTACCTGCTCCCATTGATGATGTATCCCATGAAGTACTATATGGAGCAACAGTATCAGTATTGAACATAAATGGATTGAATGTATCAGACAGAAGATCTCTATAAAATTCTACTTTTTCAATAGTGCTATCACTTACCACATTCACAGATACAGATACCGTTTCTCCAGTCGATACGACACTTCCACCAGAAACAGTACCGGAGGTAATCGTTGCCCCATTTGCAGGTGAAGTGAAGCTCACTGCAGGCGCCACAGCACTACTGGATCCTTCCAAAACAATATAATTGTATGTATACGATGCACTCGAAGAAGTATCGGCAGTGTTTGTCACAACGACTGAGATTGGATACACACCATCACTTGTGTTTGATTTTGGAGTGATTTGTATCATACCAAGTGATGCATTGCCTCCTGATGTTAGCGAAGGATTTGAATTTGGAAAATTCACATTCCATCCTGAAGGTGCATTTGCAGAAACGCTAAATGATGATGTTCCACAAGGAGTTGTATCATTATTTTGGAATGATGGCGTAGAACCTACAGCAGTCCATGTTGGAGCGATTCTGAAACAAGAGCTTTGCGCATCGTAAAAATTTACTTCAATAGTAACACTGTCTAGAGTATGTGATATTTGCTTAATAGAAATACCATTGACAGTATCGTTGAATACCTGTCCATCGGTAAAAGGAGCATTGGATAAGGTATTGTCACCAGGCGTGAGGTCAATACGTAACGACGGATTTCCAAATAAGTTTAGTCTATTGAGAGCATCGTGATCTTCTATAAAGAGACTTGCTCCGCTTGTATACGCAATGGGTAGATTTGCATCGAATCCAAAAGCTTTTCTAAAATCAACCCAATAATAGTCATCGGTATTTGATTTATAGATTTTGAGTGCTTTGGTACCGGTACTGCCGGTTTCAAGTGGTGAGATCGTATATGTTCCCGAGGTGGTCACTGTTTGTATATTGGTACTATCGAATATACCAATCTCATTTTTATGATATACATTCATATGATTAACAGGAGAAACATTGTTTGCCAGAGCCATGACATCGTACTTGTCTCCATAAGTGTTCACGGTACACGTAGCATAGGTTGGATCTAACGCAACACCGCCACAAGAAATACTTCCCGAGTGTTCTGCTCCAACAGTATGTCCGAATTCATGATCCCATACACTTTTTGGTTGTACATCGTTTATCCATACGCGTGTTGGAGTTGTAGACATTGCTCCGTTGCCGAGGGCTATAGTTGCGGCTCCAGAACAGCCACATGGAGAATATCCAAAGATATATACTTTTATGACATTGGATGGGAAAACAATACCTGCTTTTTTTGCCATCGAGTCGGCTTGGTCCGCCCAACCCATGAGGTCACACACCTGGTTTGATATATACGGATAGGTAAGCGTAAATGTTTCTGGGACAATAGTAGCATTCACGTTTACACCTCCAAGTGAGTTCTCTAACATGTAGTTTTTGACAGAATCAGTATCGTTTATCAACACGTTTGATAAGTCTGTATCTGAATATGGTATACCAAGGGAGTCAGCAAAATTTATTTTCATAACAACAACATTCTTTTCAGTGCTGACTCCAGCAACTTTACCACCTTCCATATTGGTAGGTGCAACTGCTACCGTTTGAACATTTGTTTCATCCAAATATGGAAGCACGAGCACGTCCTCTCCTGTGGTCGCATCAACGCCGGCACTTATAGCATGTACCTGTACCGTTCCTGCACCTATGGAGGAAAGATTATTTTTCTCTAGCGATTGGATACGATATCGTTTATTTGCTGATTTGTTGTAGAGATAATATCTATCCTCTGTTTTTGATTCGTCTGTATTGTCTATATGCACACCTTCTATTTCTCCTTGCACACTTATTTTCTTTTCAATCTTGTCTTGAATTTCTATCGGTAGTCGAGCGAGAACATTTTCTGGAATTGCATTGTTCAAAAATGCTTGCGGATCTTTTGTTGCAAGATCTGCCATTTTCACTTGTCGTCTTTCTAGTGCAGTTTGTAATTTTTTAAGTTTTTTGCTTTTTTGGCTCT
>JAGOPB010000034.1 GCA_017992255.1 Minisyncoccota bacterium
CATAGTAGCACTTTGCACACTAGGTATTGCTTCTGGGGTTTGTTGTGTATTTTTTAGGTTGAGTGTGTTTGGGTCCATATACTTATTTACTATTTATATTATCTAATAATTTTTGTATTTTGTCACGAGGTGTGTTTATTTTGAAACAACACGACGTTCAAATATTTTTTAATGGTGTGTTGCTGTTCTTCCTCCGGTATGATCACCGCTACTTTTTTTTGCACCTCCACTGTTGTGATCATTTCCTCCTTTTATTTCAATTCCACCTTTTGCAAGATTTTCAAAGAACTTGAAAAATTCTTTCATTGCAGGTTTGTAAGTATCTTTGTATTGCCCTGGATGGTAATGAGAATCTTTCAAATTTGATGCGATACGTGATGTCATACCCGCGCCACTAATATCTGTAATAAATTGATCAACATTTCTCAGTTTTTTGTGGTTTTCAACTACAGCATTCGGATCACCTAAACGTGAGAATGCATTGTTTCCACTATCAAGATGCTCTGGTGCCCAGTTTGTTCTTACTACGTTTTTAAGACTTCTGAGAAAACCACCATCAGTTAGTCCGTTGATGGCGCCCGTAAGTGTCCCAAGAGCACCGCCAATTGGACCCAAAGCTACCGTTCCTGCTAAAAAGCCTGCTACTCCTTGTTTGAATCCATTAGTGAATCGACCCAAGGTAGGATTGGTATAAGCAGCCACAGCATCTTGGCCTTGCGTGTTCAAATCAGAGTTGTAGTTTTTGTTTCTTTCTAGGAATTCAGCGTATGTTTTTGTATACCCTTTTTCAGCTTTTCCTTTCTCTCTCTCTGCTTTTTCAATTTCTTTATTTCTTCGACTTGATTCAGTTTGAAGTGATAAAAGGTTATCGCGTTCAATTGGTGTAAGTTTAGTACCACCATTTTTTGCTCTAGCTGCTTTTGCTTCCAGTACATCTCGCTCATCTTTAATTTCTTCAAAAGCTTTTCCAGACATGTTTGAACTACCATCACCTTCTTTGTTTTTCTTTATAATGTCTTCTTGTTTTTCAATTTCGTGATGGTCAACACCAAGACTTTTGATAAATTCTTGTTTTTCTTTTGTTCTTCTGTCTACTTCTCCAACGTATCCTCCA
Source organism: Minisyncoccota bacterium (assembly GCA_017992255.1). GTDB lineage: Bacteria > Patescibacteriota > Minisyncoccia > Phycocordibacterales > UBA9973 > JAGOPB01. Next base: position 1,115 of record JAGOPB010000034.1, read on the forward strand.
GCTGTTTCTTCTGTGTTAAAACCAATTTTTCCACCTGTTGCCCAGTTCATTGCTCCGGATCCAGTATTCATGTTTATTCCAAGTGCGCCACTCATGGCATTTCCTATTTTTGATTGACGGAAATCATATGAATTTGATGATTTTTTTTGTAATTTTTCTACTTCCAAACGTGCCTTCTTTTCCGCAGCAACTTCAGAAAGATTTGCATATCCACTTCGAGCTTTCATGCCTTTAGATGCATCACCTTTAGCAAGTGTTTGTAAAGCCATCTTGTCGCCTGCTGCGGCTTTTTTCAGTAAGTCATCTTTCTCTAAACGAGTTGTGGCACTTGCACCCAATGTTCTTCTTGCTATAACAGACGCACCTCCACTTGCAACCATAATACCTGCTCCAGCAGCACCTGCTAGAAGTTTTGTGCCGGCACCAACCAAAGCATCTGCACCGTCACAACCGAGAGATTTTGCAAGATTTTTTGCATACATAAGAAGTGTTATTAGTACAACAAACGGGAACAAAAGAAAAACCAAGAATTCAAAAATGCCATAAGTACTTGCGTTGGATGCAAAACCATCCAGCCATCCCGATTGGGCAAATGAAATTATAAGGTAGATGAAAAAAAAGAATAGTGGTGCGTAAAAACACCAACACAAAAGATCTTTTAGCCATGAAGTCCAACCAATCTTTTTCAAACCTTTCAACCCAAAAGGAAATGCTGCAGAAACAAATGCAAACGGCGCAAAAATCATTGAAAGCCACAGTGATATTGTGCGTTGTACAAAGTTGAGTCCAGTAACAAAAAATACCCACGTTGCAACTAAAAGCATCAGAGTACCCATGAGATACATTATCATGATAGTTCTATTGTAGTCGTATTGGCTTAGTTCTGATTGTAGTTTTATTTGCGTTTCTAAGCTAACCATCTTTTGGGGATTAAAAGCCGAGATGATACCTCTTGATATGTTTTGTTCAGCAAGCTTACTTTTTGTGAGAACTACATCTTTTGTACCAGTTACTTCGATTTGTGAATAAAATATTCGAGCCAAAATATTTGAAGCATCAATAACAACTTTTGTAAAAAACAGACTGAAATTTACCATCAGTGCCATGATAACGATTGCTGCAATAGATTTTTTGACATGTATGTTGTGTAGATCAAAAATAACACCGAAAGCTAAATAGACAAGAGCAACTATAAAAAGGATGTTTGAAAAATCCCTAACCAGTGTCCATCCTGAGGTAATAAATGTTGGTTCGCTATATGCTTCACTTCCTATAGAAAAATTTGCAACTATATCCAAAAATTTTCCAGCAACGTATACAATACCAGATGCTATAGGGTAGGTGACACTTCTAAAAAATTCTGCAAAACATCCAGCAAGGCTAATATTAATGAGACCTTTTACACAATATGTTGATAGATCACCCGAACCAACGGCTGTGCCCGTGGAAACTACACCTCCTGCTGAGGCATCTTCATCGGAGATCACAACACCTGTAGTACTTGGAGGAGTATCAACCGTAAAAGAAAAAGGAGGGATTCTTCCGTCAGGAACAATGTCGTCATCACCATTATAGTAATATATACCAACAAGATAAAAATCCCATTTTTTTCCAGAAGCCACCAACATGTCTGGGTATAAAACAGTATAATAATCTCCCACGGGAGCTTCTGTTTTTTTCCAATAATAAGGAGTTGATTGGATTTTATTCAATGGGTCGTCGTGCAACTTATAAAATAGAAATAAATTTCCTTCATCAAAATTTGTAAGTGGAGATTTTTCCGGCAATGATAAAAGTGGTTTTAGTTCAATTTTGATACCTACATAACTATAACCCTCTGTAGCAACGGTTCCTGATAGAGATGAGGTTTCTGATGTTGTGGTGTTTATTACGACGTCTACTCCGGGTTGAGAATCTTCGTTTACTGTAGTAAAATCTTCTCCATATTTTAAGGAACTTTTTACAGCTTGAGTAAAAGAAGAGGGTGGAATGTATGCTGTAAGTTCGTCATAGATAGATGTGCCAAATCCTTTAATAAATAGTGTTGAAACTAGATCGCAGTCTTTTTTTAGGAAATCACACACAAAGCGATTCAGACCAGTGGTTCCATTGGTGTAATTCAATTCGTCTAAACTTCCACCTAAACCTTCCGAATATCCTGTAGTAGTATATGTTTCGGCTTGAGCAAAACGTAGCGATACACTAGAGTCTAGTGGAGAAAAAAAACTCGCAACAAAAATAATTATCGCTAAAAATATACCCTTTTTTTTCAGTGACCAGGGTGTCATAGATAGTGTCAGTATACCATTATTTGTATCAATTTATATAGGATATTTATAAAAAGGTGTGTACAAACAAACAATTGATTTCAAAGTGGATGAGGGTAAATGTTAGAAACTGATGTCGACGGAGGTCGCGTCTACTTTTTGAAACAAATGTGTTTTGTTTGTAAGGGAAACATAGAGCTCGGCGTTACCGTTTCCGCCTTCTGGACGACGAAGTGTTATTTTATTTTTCTCTGATGGCGAGGTGATGGATCCATTTATTTTCCATACGTAGGAAAGATTGTCAGACAAAGCATCGCCGTAGGCAGATGCGCTCATAAAGTACGGTATTGCTACAACGGTTGTTTCATTTTTTGACATTGCAAAAGTTCCCGTAAGTGCTTTTCCCAAAAGTAGTCCTTCACTCGGATGATCCTCGTAGAGGAGCACTTTTGGAGTATAGAGATTGATGGTTTTTGTTGCAGAAGCTGCACTGGATCCTGTCTGAGTGGAAGCAACCACATCTATCGTGTCAGTGGTATCCAAGAATGCATTTTTATACACAAAATATCTTTTACTAAATCCTGAAAAATCAAGACGAGACTTGAAATTTTGTTTCCAGGTATACACGAGAGCGCTCGTGTCAGCAGTGCCTGTTAGATGCGCAATTGCAGATACTTTGACCAACCCTTCACGAACAGGAAGAGACCGACCTTTATAAAAAGGCGGAGTATAGCTATCGATCGACTCTACCAAGAGGTCTACATCCGCAGGACTGATCTTTACGAATTTAGTTACTGTTTCTCCAGATACCAGCCTGATAGTTGCTTCAATGTTTTTTGTGCCAGACGTATTGGGAGCTTTTGTTGTATATTTCACAATGCCGAAACCAGAGCTTGTAGTGTTTCCCCCCTCTTTCCATGTCACCATTGATCGAGTTAGATCCGTTCCATAACTGGAAAGAGTGATAGTGACCGTCTCTCCATAACGTGGAAATTCTGGCGAAATACTTACGGAGATGATATCTCTAGATGCTTCGACAGCAAATACAGGCACGGGAAACACAGAGCCACTACCAATGACAAACATAAGTAGACAAAGAGTGAGTGTGAAGATGTGTTTCAAGCGTTTCATCTCTGGTAGCTATAATTTGGGTTACGATAGGAGTTGATAAAATAGTTGAGATAGAGCTCGCTATCGAGAGATTTTTCATCACTAGTTTCGAGATGGTCAAACGTATTGAATGCTGTCGGATTCAGTCGGGTGTAGATAAGGAGCGGATCGGGTACTGCACTTGTACTGTAGGGCAAGTCTATTGGTTTGAGAGAAAGATCAGTATTTCCGCTTTTGTGTTGTATCAATTTTTCATATCGCCACGGATCACCATTTTTTAGCGGAGGTACAGGAAATGGATAAAAGACAGAGTACGGATTTTGACGAAGAGATGAAACAGTAAATCCCGACGGATACAGTCGCAAAAATGCAGCGGTTGTCTGTGCGTGTTCTATTTGCTCTGCTAGAGTATAAGCATGGCCATCTGGAGCGGTGAGAGAAACACCTTTTGCGCTACCAAACAAAGGAGCATACAAGTCAACCAGATGATACTCGTCTTGTTTCGGATCGTAGTATTCCAAACCCGGTACCGGGCAGTACCCCTTTTGGTCTTTGTTCGCCAATGTACAATGTCCGATAGCAAACGAAATGTCGGCTATGAGCGATGCCTCAGTCCAAAAATGATAGATATTGTCAGGAATAGTGTAATCAAGTCCTCCAAACGGTTCGATAGTTAGCTCTTCAAGTATTTGTGTGTCAGCTTCTTGTGTGGTCAACAAATCTGTTTCCAAAACATCTTGATTGCTATTGATACTATCGATAGTGCCTTGGGAAACTATTTTGCCAGAGATACCCGCGTAAGACGACCTTAGAGCGTCGATTTTTCTTGTACCCCCTGTTCCGTCGGTGGTTGCTTCTGTAGAACCGAGTCCTGATGCTATTTGCTTGAGGAGTTGCAATACCTGTACTTGTTGGGTGATGGTGGTCACATACGCATCGCGAGTTTTTTCGTATCCAGGTATTTTATCGCGTTGCAAACGAGCATCGAATGCGCTGGGTAGGTTGTTGTTGTCGATATCCCATTGGATGCGTTTGAGCTCGACTTGGTAGCGATCATTGAGGGCACCAACTGCTTGTTGTTTATACGTAGCTATTTTATCATCTGAATTTACAAAGAAGTCCATCACGACACCTACTACCGCTGCGCCAGCTAACAAAATAGCATCGGCTACAGCACCAACTCCAGGCAGAGTAGCAAGAACCGTTGCAACAGTTGCGACTGCAGGGCCAATAAGACCCACAATGTCGACCGCTTTTGTTTGATTGTTTATGTCAGTTGTTTTTTGGATAAGTTCTTGTTGCATGCGAGATTGCCATCCGATATCTGGTTCGGGCATATGTTTGTCGAGATTGTACAACGCAGGAATGAGTTGACGGTTGAGATAGTCACGAGCTTCATATAGCACGCCGAGATATTCTTCAGTCATTTCAATTTGTGTTTTACAGTTCTCTATCGCGGTCCCAGTGTCTGCCGTGACACATTTCAAAAGTGTGTGGAGATTTGCTGGCGCGTACGGATCGGTATACCATGACGAACCGATACTGTTGGTACCAAAATAGTTTGTTCCGTAGCCACCTGTTTGTTGGGTGATGACTGTCTGATTGTCGAGACTTGCGAGCCCTTGATCGATGAGCTGATTGGTAAGAGAGTCAAAAATAGCAGCAATAGAGGTGTTTACTTCGTCTCCCATAGCAACAGCGTTTGCACTTGCTCCGAGGTGGATGTTGAGCTGGTCGGCGACGAGAGATCCAGGAGTAGTGACGGCGTATTGTTTGCAGTTGTCTATCTCTCCAAAATATGAATATTCGTAATTGAAAGAAGATGCATCGTAGGTGCCACCAGCGCTGGTGCCGGTATCTACATACGTACCACCTTGTTCATCTTCGGCATGAGTGCCATCATCGTACAGAACACATTTGCGTAATGATAAAAACCCTCCGTTTTGAAGTATTTCATCTTTCACTGTTTGTTGTTGCAAATCGATACGTGCTTGTATTTCTTTTGATGCCATAAACTGAAAATCAAAAGGGTTGTTTGCGGGGTTTTGTGTGGCAGCAAGCCATCCTCCCCATCCTCCTACATTGAAATCTGAATAAAAGTCTTGCCAGTTTTCTCCTATCTCTGCGCCGAGGGTGAATACTGCCGTATTATTGAAACAGTTGTTGTCGCTGTCGGTGTATTTGTCACAATTGTACATCGTGGCAATACTTGCTCCTATTTCTGGACCAAAAGGATATTTTTCTGGGTTGTTGAGTTCTGCAACAAAACTGTAAACTTGTTGGTTTTCAATTCCTTTGAAAAAGAGTCGTGGGTTTTGGATAAAAAGTGGATCGCCGTCAAAACCAGTATTGATCCAGTTTACTATTGACTGCGTGGATGCAGCAAGTAGGTCGTGTAACGCAGCAGTGCCGAGACTTTTCATGCATTCGCTGTGCCGTGCGCTCTCTGTGTTTTTTTCAACTGCGCTTACTAATTGTTGGTTTTGAGAACGAAAAGTCGCACCCGCTTCAACAGTACTTGACCCGAAAGCATCTGCACCACCAGAACCTGTTGTACCGTCTTTGGTTACAAGAGTAGCTCCTAAATCTCCGAAAATACCTAAAGAATCGCCCACTCCTTCACCAATTCCACCCAAGCCAGAATCATTAAAAGTGCCACTTGTTTGGTTAGAAGAACCCGCAGCTGTGCCACCAGCGAATACACCCCCAAGTCCATCAAACACACTGCCGAGTGCGTCAGTGATAACTCCGTTTTGGTTTGCACACTGCAAGAGTGCGACAGAGGTGCTCGATGGAATAATGTTGTTGAGAGTTCCGACCGCCTGTGCTTTTTTTACAAACAACGGTGCTCCGCTCATCG
>JAGOPB010000035.1 GCA_017992255.1 Minisyncoccota bacterium
CTGTACAATTTTCAGACTTTAAATTCAAAGCACCAGAAAAGGCAGGCGACGTACTATCTGTTGATTTGATAGGTGTTGCTCCTGGATACAAAACAGTGGGACTAGAAGAGGTGGCATTTGCTTCAAACAGATTTATTGTCAATCCGGTATTTTCAAACATAGCACTTGGTCTCAAAGGTCAAGTGACGTTTAATGTTCATTTTTCTATTGATGATTCTTTCCTAGATTACACAGCGTCAAACACCACAACCACTATTTTGCCGAACAGTGACACCACGAGTATTATACAACCGACATTACCAGAATCACCATCACCTGAAGTATCCGTAGACTCTTCAGGTGACATGCCTTCATAATTGTATGTTTAAATTCATCATACCAACAATAATACTTGTAATAGCTGGCGGATTGTTTTTTATGTTCACAAAACCAGTATATAGCACGATAGACGATATCAAAGCTCGGTCTTCAGCATATGACGAAGCATTAAAAAATGCAAAAGAATTGCAATCCATTCGGGATGAATTGACTTCAAAATACAACTCATTTTCACCTACTGATATAAGTAAAATAAAAACGATGCTTCCTGATACTGTAGATACTGTTCAGCTCATTATAGACCTAGATGATATGGCACAAACCAGGGGGCTTATTTTTAGAGATACAAAATTCGATAGCAACACAGCTACTGACGGACAAAAAACACCAACTGACCTCATATTTGAAACAAAAAATTATGAAACTTCAAATATAGGATTTACTGTAGAAGGGAAGTATGAAAATTTCCAAAATTTCTTGCGTGATCTTGAACAAAGTTTACGTTTGGTAGAAGTGGAGTCACTTACGTTTAATGCAGCACCTATCGGAAAAACAGGAAATTTTTCATTTCATGTCGATCTATCAACATATTGGTTGAGAAACCGCTAAAATATTATGAAAGGCATACTTAAAAAAATTATCATATTCGTAGTTGTGTTTATATGTATCGTCGTGGTGTGGAGTATGGTGAGTGGAAAAAAAGACAGCTCAGAATCTCTCACTAGTTCTTCTGGTACTGTAGACACGAGTCTGTTGAGTACAGAACAGTCTGTAGTGGCTGATGAGTTTTTAAATACTCTCATAAACCTCCACACCATCACACTAGATGACGCTATTTTTTCTGATGCACGGTTTGCATCACTGGTAGACTACACCGTGCAACTCACACCGCAGACCGTAGGTCGATCCAATCCCTTTACCCCTGTTGGTTTTACTCCTTCGTCGACAACAATCGACACTGAGGTGGAAAATACAATAGAAGAGTAACTATGAATATTATAGAAGAATTGGTGAAACGAAGTCTCATATCTGAGGCACAAGTCTCCGAGATTTTTCGATTAGCTCGAGAAAAATATGCAGGGGATTTGTCTCAAGCACTTCCCGAATTTGGAGTTACCGAAGATACTCTTTTACAAGTGAAAAGTGAATTGTTTGGTATTCCTGCACGAACAGTTGATCCAAAGTCGGTGACTTTTGATACGCTCAAATACATACCTGAAGACTCAGCTATGCATTACAAATTCATACCATTGCAACTAAAAGACACAATACTCGAAGTAGGTATTATCGATCCTTCGGACATGAGTGCAATGGATGCTTTGCAATTTTTAGCAGCAAAAGCAAATATTGGTTTTACGCTGACTCTCATCACACCAACAAATTTTCAAAATATATACAACAATTATAAAAGCATGGGTGGTGAAGTGGATACTGCGCTTGCTGAACTAAATGAAACTGACATACCTCTAGATTTGGCCGAAGTGAATTCTGATGATGCCATCATCCAAAATTCTAAAGAAAAAAATCCTACATCAAAAGATCAAAAGAAAATAGTCGAAGATGCTCCAGTCATAAAAGTTGTGGCGGTGATATTGCGATACGCAACTGACGGAAACGCATCGGACATACACATTGAATCAACGGGAGAAAAAGTAAAAGTTCGTTTTCGAGTTGATGGTGAACTCAAAACATCTCTTTGGTTGCCATTAAATGTATATCCGGGTGTCATAGCTCGTATTAAAATACTTTCAAAACTAAAACTTGATGAAAAAAGAAAACCGCAAGATGGTGGATTTTCTGCAAAAATAGAAGGTAGAAAGATTGATTTTCGTGTCTCTACATTGCCGACATATTTTGGTGAAAAAGTGGTTATTCGTATACTGGACCCGGATCATGGACTCAAAACTTTGGATAATATCGGTATTTCAAAACGCAACATAACCATGATACGTGAAGCTCTCAAACGACCTTACGGATTGATCCTTGTCACAGGTCCTACGGGAAGTGGAAAATCCACGACGATATATTCTATGCTCAATGAACTCGACCGAGAGAAACAAAATGTTGTTTCTCTCGAAGACCCTGTCGAGTATCACATCGCTGATGTCGCTCAATCACAGGTTATGCCAGAGATAGGATACACGTTTGCTACAGGGCTTCGTTCTATTTTGCGACAGGACCCAAACATCATTTTCGTTGGAGAAATCCGTGACAAAGAAACTGCGCAACTTGCTATCCAAGCCGCACTTACTGGTCACCTTGTGCTCTCGACACTTCACACCAACTCCGCTGTCGGAGCTATTCCTCGTCTTGTTGACATGGGAGTTGATCCGTATCTAATAGCCCCGACGCTTGTGTTATCCATGGCACAACGACTTGCACGCAAGATAGGTCCCAATTGTAAAAAAGAAATTCCTATAGATGAATCCTTACAAAAATATATAGACGAACAGTTTTCAGATTTTCCTCCAGAACTTCGTGATACATTAGAATTTACCAGCACCGTGTACGAAGCTGTACCTTCTGCCGAATGTCCATCGGGAATCTCAGGACGAAGTGCTGTAATGGAAGTTTTTTCAGTTGATGAAACAATGAAATCAATTATTCTCAAAAATCCTATTGAGCAAGATATATACGCACATGCACGCTCCAAAGGAATGATAACAATGCGCGAAGATGCTATTTTCAAATCCATGCAAGGAGAAGTACCACTCCAAGAAATATACAATTTTTAGCATACATAGTATACTGACAATATAGTCATACCATTATCACTAATAAAAATACATCATGGATACACCTACAGAAACAAACAAACAAAAAAAGAAAATACTTATAGTTGACGATGACAAATTTCTTCTCGATATGTATTCGGTGAAGTTTGAAAAAAATGATTTTGAAGTACAGACAGGGCTCGGTGGGGCAGAAGCGCTTGCTAAACTAGAAAACGGTTTTATCCCTGATGTAGTACTTTTTGATATAGCAATGCCGAGCATGGATGGACCTGAGTTTTTGGGAATGGTTCGAGAAAAAGCTTATGCGCCACAAGCTATTTTTATTGCTCTTTCAAATCAAAACGAACAAGAGCAAATGGAAAAAGTAAAAAGTCTAGGAGCGGTAGAGTATCTCATCAAAGCAACGATGACCCCACAAGAACTCATGGAAAAAGTATTTCAAATAGAAGCCGAGCATCGACCTGCATAATTCGATAGGTGCAGTGAGACCGTGTCAAACATGGTAGACTATACTATAGAGTAGACATATATTTTTTATAAAATTTTAGACACTATAACCATATGGATCCAAAACAAGAATTAAATTCACTGATTGAAACAGCCGTCCAACAAGATGGATCAGATATTCATATTGGTGTCGGACGATATCCGTCTTTGCGTGTGACTGGCGAACTAGTGCAATTGGTAAAACACACTCCCCATACCAAAGAAATGGTGCTTGGTATTCTTTCAGAACTACTACTACACAATGAAACAAAAATAAATGCTTTTTTATCTGAACAAGAAGTGGACTTTTCATTTGACTATGAAGGCAAGGTGCGACTTCGAGGTAACGCTTTTTTTACCAAAGGAAATATCAGTATTGCGCTTCGTATTATTCCAAAAGTTAGAACGCTAGAAGATCTTGCGTTGCCTGCTATTTTGAATGAATTTGCGAGTCGTCGACAAGGATTCTTTTTAGTAGTTGGTCCAGTAGGTCAAGGTAAGTCCACCACGATGGCGGCAATGGTAGACCATATAAATACCGAGCGAGCAGAGCATATAGTCACTATCGAAGACCCCATAGAATATTTACATGAACCAAAACGTTCTATTATCGACCAACGAGAAGTCGGTATCGACTCAAAAAGTTTTGAATCTGCACTCAAATCAGTTTTTAGAGAGGACGTGAATGTTATATTGATAGGTGAAATGCGTAGTGCTGAAACTATTGCTACTGCAGTTACGGCAGCTGAAACAGGTCACTTGGTGATTTCTACTCTTCACACCAACAACGCAGCACAAACTATCGACCGTATCATAGACGCATTTCCCGGAAACCAACAAGATCAAATACGTGTTCAACTCGCATCGTCACTGATCGGCATCTTTTCACAACGCCTCATTCCTAAAACAACAGGGGGTCTCGTACCTGCGTATGAGCTTTTGATAAACAACGCCGCTGTCGCCAATTTGATTCGAGAACGAAGGACACATGAGATAGGAGTAGTGATAGAAACTGGATTTGGAGATGGTATGATAGATATGAATAGAAGTTTGTTGGACTTGGTCCGAAGAGGAGAGATAACTATGGAAAAAGCATTTGCGCATTCTATCAACCCGAAAGCACTTGAACGGCTTGTATAGCAGTGTGCAGATAATAGAAGTCATAGACAATACCAACAACCACTGTAGACAACAAAGAATTTTATAACTTTTAAATATTTCATTTCATGTTATTTAACTACCAAGCAATAGATCAATCAGGGCAATCAAAACAAGGCGGTATCGAAGCTGTCAACAAAGATCTCGCCATAGCAGCATTGCAGAGACGCGGTCTTATTGTTGCGTCTATCAAAAACGCAGAAGAAAAAAAGTTTTTGGAAAAAAGCATTTTTGAAAAAGTTCCTACAAAAGACATTGTCATCATGTCGCGTCAGATAGCCACGCTCTTTGAAGCACAAGTTTCTGCACTCAAAGCATTTTCTCTACTTGCTACCAATGTAGACAACCGTCTTTTGTCTCGCAAACTGACACAAGTCGTCGATGATTTGCAGGCAGGATTTTCTATTTCGGGAGCGATGAGTAAACATTCCGATGTGTTTTCCAATTTTTATGTCAACATGGTCAAAGCCGGAGAAGAGTCTGGAAAACTAACGCAGTCGTTCAATTACCTTGCAGACTATCTCGATCGTCAATATGAACTCACCAAGAAAACAAAAAACGCACTTATCTATCCGATTTTCGTTGTGTTTACCTTTTTTGTGGTGATGGGACTCATGTTTACTCTCGTGATCCCAAAACTCTCACAGATAATCACAGAGAGTGGACAAGACGTCCCTGTCTACACCAAAGTGGTGATCGCGATGTCGGACTTTTTCGTTCACTACGGTATATTTGTACTCATTTTCTTTGTGATAGCTGGACTCTATGTATGGAGACTCACTCAATCAGATAGTGGAAAAACGTATCTCGACTCTCTCAAACTTTCATTTCCCGCAATCGGCAACCTCTATCGCAAACTCTATTTGGCGCGTATTGCAGACAATCTCGACACGACACTATCCTCTGGTATTCCTATTGTGCGTTGTATAGAAATCACTGGTGAAGTCGTGGGCAACAAAGCCTATGAAAAAATAATGCTTGAAGCAAAAGAAGCGGTGAAAGCTGGCTCCACACTTTCAGGATCTTTGGACCGACATGAATATATTCCTGCGCTGTTGGTACAGATGATAAAAGTGGGAGAAGAAACAGGATCACTCGCAACGATATTGAAAACGCTCGCAAAGTTTTATAAACGCGAAGTAGACGATGCGATCGATACACTTGTCGGACTCATCGAGCCTATCATGATCGTGGCGCTCGGTCTGGGTGTCGGAGTCTTGCTCGCATCGGTGCTCATTCCTATTTACAATGTTGCGGGTGGAATCAGCTAAAACTACACCAAAAAGTTATCCACAACTACCCATTTGCAAAATACCTTATTTTTTCATGGTATAATAAACATACCTGAAAAGGTTTATCATGTGCGATCTAGAGGAGTCGTCTTCTAGAAAATTATTACGTTAATTATATAATTATAAAAAGCATCTTTCTCTATTTTTCGAAGATAGAGAAAAAATGTTTGAGACATATTATGTCAATCAAAACATCACAACGCGGTTTCACCCTTATCGAACTCTTGGTGGTTATCGCAATTATCGGTATTCTAGCATCTGTTGTTCTTGCATCACTCAACAGTGCTCGAAACAAAGGAGCTGCTGCTGCTGTAAAAGCAGGTATGGCAAACTCTCGAGCGCAAGCAGAATTGTATTATGATGATACTTCAAACTCATATGCATCAGTTTGTACTGGATCAGGAGGTATTGGAACAATTCTCGCAGGAGCAGCAGCCCAAAGTGCTGATTCAGATGGACTTGTTTCTAATCTTGCAGCAACTACTGCAACATCAGCTACTTGTAATGATAGTGCTACTGCGTGGGTAGCAGAAATGCCTTTGAAGGGTACAACAGTATCTTACTACTGTGTAGATTCAACTGGAGTTTCTGAAGAAAATGCAGCAATCCAGGTTACTACAGCAGGAATTTTTAAGTGTTAGCATGAAATAACTTTAAAAAACACCACATAATTGTGGTGTTTTTTATTAAGGTATTGTATAATTCGATTATGAAAAGAAATCAAGGTTTTACTCTTGTTGAACTTTTGGTCGTCATAGCTATTATCGGATCTCTGGCTTCTATTGTCATAGGGGCAGTTTCCAAAGGTCGTGGAAAAGCAGAAAACACAAAAATAAAATCAAACCTTGGCAACATGCGATCACAAGCAGCAATATATTTTACTGATCATGGCGACTATGGTACAGCAATAGAAGATGGCGATTGTGCAGGTGGCATGTTTGCAGACCCTACTATGGCGTCTATGATTGTAGGTATAGGTGAGGCCAATGGCGTAAATGACTCAGCATGCTATACTAGTGATAGC
>JAGOPB010000036.1 GCA_017992255.1 Minisyncoccota bacterium
TGTTTAAATGATGTGGATATCAATAGAACAGCGTGTGTGTACTCTCTGTAAAACTTTTTATAGAAAAACATACTCGTACTATACCCTCGAGTTACCCACACACTGTTTTATATATAAAGACTTATATATCAAGATAAAAATAACCCTATCCACAATCCACACCCTATCATTAGCCTAACGTACAGTATTATGAAAACCACTTGTTCAGTAGAAAAATTAAAAAACGCAGTCACTCTTGCAGATCGCATGACTGGGAAGAACCTCACACTCCCTATCCTCCATTCGATTCTCCTTATTGTGAGTGGAAAAAGTATAAAAATCAGATCGACAAATCTTACTGTTGGTATTGAAATAGAGATACCAGCTCAGGTTGAAACAGAAGGTGTAGTAGTGATTAAGGGAGATGTTCTCGCCAATGTTTGTGCGAACCTCCCTACTACAAGTGATGTCACTCTAACCCTTGAGCACGATAATCTCACTATTACTGCACATAAAATAACAACAATCATCAAATCTCTCCCACCCGAAGAATTCCCTGCACTCCCTACAGTAGAAGGGGAATCATTTACTATACAAAGCAACATTCTCCAAGAGGGTATTAAATCTGTTTCTTTTGCGGCTGCAACAAGTGAAATAAAACCAGAAATTGCAAGTATATACCTCTATAGTGAAGAAGGAGTACTATATATTGTGGCAACCGACTCATTTCGTCTCGCAGAGAAAAAAATAACGATAAAAAACATCCCTGATATTTCAAAAATACTTATTCCGTTTAAAAATATCCAAGATCTCTCTCGAGTACTCGAGGTGTGTGGTGAACAGGTACACATCACCTATAGTCGTAACCAGATTTCATGTACTGGAAATGGTATATATTTTACCTCACGACTCATTGATGGGGGTTTTCCACCATACCAAGTCATTATTCCAAAAGAAGAAACGACTAAAGTGGTCGTTATGAAACAAGATTTACTAAACACATTGAAACTCTCGACGATATTTGCGGATAAATTCTTTCAAGTTGTATTTAGTATTTCACCTGAAACAAAACAAGTCACTATAAGCTCTAAAAACAGTGATGTTGGTTCAGCACTCTCTATAGTTGATGCAGTTGTTACCGGAGAACCTATTGAGGTTGTTTGTAATTTGAAATATTTCCTCGATGTATTTCAAGCACTCTCAGGAGATAGTATTTCACTTTCGTTTACAAAACCAACAAAACCAATCGTTATTACTGGTGTTCATGATACAAGCTTTCTCTATCTCCTAATGCCAACCAATCGATAATATGTCTCTATTTACAAGTATCCTCCATGGTATACAGAAAAAAATGGATACAGAGCAGAGTTACACTGAAAAGGTACTCACAAGTATCACCTCAATAGTACCTGTAGCACTTTCAAAAGACGATATTATCCTCAAAAACAGTATCCTCACACTTAAAACAAATCCTGCGATAAAAATGGCAATACTCCTTAAGAAAGAAATGATTATAGAGACTCTTCTCAAAAACGGGATTACGGTGTCATCAATTAGATGATAGTTAGTGTTTTTTCAAGAGTAGTTTTTGAGAGAGAGCTTGTCGTTCCTATCGCTTTTAATATGTATGTTCCTGTACTGTAGCCATACTCTGTTGGATTAAATACGAGTCGAAATGGAGAAGAAAGTGTGGTGAGATAGGTGTTATTGATAAAAAGATCAACACTTGTGAGAGGATACTCCCCAGTCGTTGCCACAGAGAGTATAGTAGAAGTGTTTTGAGGGAGAGGATCATCAACACCTGAAATAGTTATTTTTTGGTTTTCTGATGTAGGGGGTTCATCTGTGGGAGGTACTGGTATGGTTGTATATTTTGATGCATTGGTTTGCCACCATGTTTGTACAGAGGGATTCCAGAGACGAAATTGAGGATCATTGTTTGGATTACTTGGCGCTGGACCACGAGGATCTTTTTTATCTACCCAGTAGAGGATAGACTGAACATCAGTGATTGTTTTCTCAGTACGGTAGTGTGATGGAGTGTCATCTGTTGCACGAAGACCAGTTGTTGTATCTATTTCAACCGTATTGGTACTCATCCACTCTCCACGAAGGATTGGTTTGAGTGTATCGTAGTCAGGATCAGTGGCTGGTTTTTCAAATGCTGGCGCAGGAGTGTCTTTGAGGATTTCTTCCATAAACGTTTTCCATATTGGACCAGAGACCGCACTTCCACCACTACGCATCGATGTGTTGTCGTTGTTACCTGACCATACACCAACAGCGAGGCTTGGTGTGTAGCCGATAATCCACGCGTCACGCTCATCGTTGGTGGTACCAGTCTTTACTGCCACACCTGGAATCGTGATTGCACCACCAAATGTTGGTGTTCGTGCCGCTGTATCACTGAGTACATCATTGAGAGTGAGGACGACGTTTTTATCCATGACCTGTCGGGTATCTGGTTGAAATTCTTCGAGAACCTTTCCAGAATGATCAGTGATTGAGAGGATGCCGACAGTAGGGTTGCGCAAGCCACTGTTCGCAAATACGCTGTAGGCACTCGTCATATCAAGGAGACTGACTTCACCTCCACCAAGTACAAGAGAGAGTCCAATCTGTTTTGGGTCTCGGAGTGTACTGATACCGAGTGCATGTGCGGTCGCTACTACTTCATCGATACCAGCAAGGTAGAGTGTTTTTACTGAAGGAATGTTTCGTGATTCAGCGAGTGCACTTCGAAGTGATATAGGGCCTTTGAACTTACCATCAAAGTTCTGAGGGTGGTAACAGTCCGGGTTTGTGTTTGGTGTGGGTTGGGTTATAGGTTGACAGTTCGTTGAGAATTCGGTCGGCACATCAAAGAGTATTGTTTCTGGAGTATATCCTTTTGCAAATGCAGTTACGTACGCAAACGGTTTAAACGATGACCCTGGTTGACGTTTTGCAGTAGCGATATTGTATGCACCATCGATTTCTTTACTAAAATAATCCTTTGAACCAACCATAGAGAGTATCTGACCAGTGGTAGGGTCAATCGCCACCAGTGCTTCATTTGAGGCGTTATATTTCTTGAGATTTGATTCTGCATATTGTGCGATGGCTGCTTCTGCTTTTTCCTGCATTGCATAATCAAGAGTTGTTGTGATGGTAAAACCACCACTCTCCATCACATCTCTTCCGTATTTTTGTTCAAGGTAATCGAGTACCCAAAATGTGAAGTGTGGAGCTTTGATACTATTTGATGCTGATTTGTTAAATGTCACTACTTCAGCTTTTGCGGCGATAGATTGGTCGGGGGTGATATACCCATATTCCTGCATCTTTGAGATAACGAGATTTTTGCGCTCATCGAGCTTATCTTTATGTTGCCCAAAAGGTGAATAATAGGTAGGTGCCGGCATAAGTGCGGCGAGATATGCAGATTGGGCGACCGTCAATTCTTTTGCGGGTACCGTATAAAACGCCCGTGCCGCTTCTTCGACACCATAGATGGTACCTCCAAACGGAGCATCATTGAGGTATATCTGGAGGATTTGATCTTTGGTAAATTCTCGTTCGAGTTTCACTGCGAGGACCCATTCTTTGAATTTACGAACAATCGTTTTGTCAGTATTTAAAAGAGTGTTCTTGATGATTTGTTGGGTGAGCGTTGACCCTCCTTGAGAGAAACTTCCGGTTGTAATGTTTACAAATATTGCACGGAGTATAGACGTTGGACGAATACCTTTGTGAGTGTAGAAGTGTGCATCCTCAATAGCGACAACAGCGTTTTTGATATTGTCTCCCATTTGATCAAAAGGGACTTCGGTACGACGGACACCCTGGTTGATGTCATAGAGGACTATTTCACCAGTACGGTCAACAATCTTGGAGGAATTGGCGATCTTGCGTGCTTCAAAGGTCGACACGTCAGGGAGTTTGATGGTCGCTGCCCAAATGAGCCCAGAACCGATCAAGACGAAAAATGCCGCAAGGCAGATAAATATGATCTTTTTCCAATTGAGGTTTTTGAACCATTGCTGTATTGATCTTTTTTTCTTATGCATAGTAGATATCATAGCAATAGTAGGGTGTTTATTAAAGACGACCAGGTACGTATTTATTACACTGGGGGGTTATTTATAAAAAACGAAGTATTTCATCAGTTTCTTGCGGAGCATTTCAGCCTTCTTTTTATTACGATAAATCACAACTTTTGATCGCTTGAGGTTGGACAGTATTGCCGAGAGCTGTTTCGCAACACCATCATTCCACCCCACGTTGTTTTTGTAGAGCAAATCAATAGCATTTGCAGTGTTCATGTCGAGGATTGTGTCGAGGATGTAGTCGCCGATAACTGAGGTGAAGTAATTCTTAGGAAGCGACATTTGTGTTTCATATGAGAGTTGAAACCCGTACCCTTTGATGTATTCAGTCGTAGATCGATCCATAGAGGTATTGCCACCAATGACTCCATACGAGGGACGTCCTGATTTTTGCACCCACTCATACATTGCCGCTTCTTCAGTATGGCGAAAGAGTGACCAAAACTCATGGGAGTTATAGAAGAGAAATGGTTCCGACGCCTCCTTTTTTGCAATGATATAGAAATAGTGCATCCAGAGGACATCTAAAGAGGTGAGGTTTTTGAAGTGATAGACGAGACTTTCTCCCTCTTCAAGTCCGAGAAATGAATCATCGGATTGGTAGGTTTGATCGATAGAGGAGACGAAGGCTTGCATCTTGTTGACCCAGAAGTTGTTCAAAACGACGAACTGTTTGTTCTTGGCGACGACTTCTTCGGCAATGAGTTCTCGGAGAGCTTTATAAAAGCCTTGTTTTGTAACCTTTTTCTGTTCCGATATCTGTTTTTGGAGCTCAGTCGAGTCCACTGATCCTTTGGCGAGGAGGGAAATGATGGTTTCTTTGATGTCTGGCTTAGTACTCAATAGCACAAGAGGAGTATAGCGTAAGTAAACCAAAAGTTTACTATAATATTATTTTATCCAATATTTCAGACAGTTTGTCAAATACGAGCTATGATGATCTCAGAAATTAGATTAGTTCATTTATAAAACTTAAACACATGAAATATCAATCAAGAGGAATTTTTGGCGGTTCTGCAGTATGGAGCAGTGAAGAAATAAATCTTCCTTCCGAGGAAGAAATGGCTAAATCACTCATCTCACCAAAAGAGAACCCATACTTAGTTCGGTTTACATTCGACACAGCTCAGGGTAAAAAAAATTTTGATGTAAAAATAACTAAAATGGGAAGAGAGACGGCTTTTCCCAGCAATGCACTACAGCTCTATGGATTCGTAAAAAACAGAGAAGAAATGCACTATACCCACAACAGTAATTGGTTTGAACTGAGAGAGCAGGTAGATTGAGAAAAATCCAAACATTAGTTTGGTCCCGACCTCTATTGGGTATAAGGAAAATGGGCGAGCCTGATTGTAAAATCGCCCACATTATTCAGCCCATCAAGTAATTGGTGGTCTGATAGTGAAAATTGTTCATTGAAATAGTTTTAGTGATTTGTGTGCACCGGCCGGTCACATAAATTAAAAACAAGTAAAAATTACAAATATGAAAAAGGAAATCTTAAGTAAACAATACAATAATGTAGCAGGCGAATTCGAAAAAGTATTTGGTAAAATGAATGAGAAAAGTGTTGTTGCGTTAAATAATGCTCTAGCAACCCTACTTACAGAGAGGATCAAAAATGCTATTGATTTAGGTAGTGGACTAGGGGATATGATTCAGTATCTTAAATCAAAGAATATTACTTGTGCTGGCGTAGATAGCTCTTCTGAAATGGTTGAAAAAGCAAGGTTAAGCACCAATGCAGACATTCGTTGTGAGGATTTTGCAAACACTTCTTTCGAAAGTAACTCATTTGATTTAATTACTTCCAAATGGGCCATGCAGACCTCAAAAGAAATTGCTCCGATCTACAATGAGGCCTCACGACTTCTAAAGAAGAATGGATACTTCGTATTTCTGGTAGTACATCCACTTCGACAATTTCTTGAAAAGAAAAAACAAGGTAAGGATTATTTCAAAAAGGAAATTGTTGATTCCATTATTTTTGATGGAGCGATCACTGTACAGGAACCATCACACACGTTAATGGAGTATCTTGGAAAAGGGTTTTCTAAATATTTTTCCTTGATAGATATTAATGAAGGTGCAGAGTTTCCTGCTGCGGAACAAATAGGAGGAGATAATTACCCAACCTATCTCATCATTGTTGCTCAGAAAAAGTAGTCCAAAGCCGTTCTAACCAGCGGCTTTTAATATTGACAAAATCAATATTTTGGTATATAATATATACAAATCAAAACGACAGTTCATGAACAACTTTATAGGTTTTTTCTTGGGTACCCCGCAACGCTGCCTCGCAACGATTGCAGGATTATTGGTAATCTGGGGATGCTTCCATATGGAACAAGTGTCAGCATTCTTTGACGCCATATTCTATATCCTGGTTAATAAAGTGCTACCGATAGTTATTGTTATAGCTATCATCATAGCCTTATTAAATAGAGGAAAAGGGAAACCGCCCGCAAAAAAATAAAACTAGTATGAGAAGCAGTAATCCTGCTTCTTTTTTAATACAGGGATGGAAATGCTACAATCCCTATATCTTATGGATAAAGAAGAGAAAATTCAGATATTGCTTTCCAAAGGGGTAGCAGAGATATTGCCCAATAAGGGGTTTGTGGAGGCAGCGCTCAGGAG
>JAGOPB010000037.1 GCA_017992255.1 Minisyncoccota bacterium
GGTATCTGTATAGCCACGTGCAGTACAGCACCTATGACTACTCCATATGCTAATCCATATACTCCAAAATGAGGATAGAGAATGGTAACACCGATAATAATTCCTATATTATACAATATAGGAGAGAGTGCGTAGATGGTAAAACGTCTAAAAAGTTGCGTCACGCTACCCAACAGGTTTGATAATCCTAACAGTATAGGTGAGAGCAACATAATCCGACTAGTTTCGATAAGTGTGTGTCTCGCTGAATCACTAAAGCCCGGAGCTATCAAATACGATAATTGTGGCATGAGAAGATATACTAATGCACCACAAAGTATTAGTAACAAAGAAAAAAAGACAAGACAATCTCCTAAAAATATTCGCGCCTCTTTGATTTCTTTTTCTCCTTTATTTTCTTTAAAATAACGTGCGAGTATGGGAGCAACCGCAGTCACAGACGCTAGTGATGCGACAGTGACAAAAATAAGATCTGGTATTCGAAATGCTGCATAGTATGTATCGAGAGTAACACTAGGACCAATAGAACTTGCCAATATACGGTCACGAACCAAACCAAGTATCTGCGATATCAGTGTAGCTACCCCTAACAAGATCGCTGCATGATGCACGTTTCCAAAATCTTTATTAAACAATCGTAATATTTTTTTTACCATGAATCAATTAACAACGAGTGAAATAATCCTGTTCGGTACATAAATAAATTTTTCTATTTTTTTTCCTGCAACAAGTGCTACTATTTTTGGTCTCTTTTCCACTAATTCGCGTACATCTTTTTCAGAAATATCGGACGTGACTGTTATCTGATCGCGTACTTTTCCATTTATTTGTATGGCAATCATGATATTTTTTTCTATGATTTTGGTAGGATCAAACATAGGCCATGCACTGGTATGAATACTTTCTTTTTGCTCACTCTGGTACCATAGTTCTTCTGTGATATGAGGAGAAAACGGAGCAAGTAATTTCAAAAATACTCTAAAATCCTCTTTAGAAATTTCTTGTTTATCCATTTCATTGACAAAAATCATCATTGCAGAAACGGCAGTGTTGAATTTGAAACCCGCTATGTCATCTGAGACTTTTTTTATTGTCTTATGAAGTAGCAGACGAAGTGTATCGTTTGTTTCTATAGCAAATGTTTTTTGTGCTTGTTTCCATACCCGTTCAAGAAACCTATACGTTCCCACCATACCATCAGTGTTCCATCGAACAGTATTTTCGAAAGGTCCAATAAACATTTCGTAGAGTCGAAAAGCATCCGCTCCGAAACGATTTACCACTTCGTCTGGATTGACTACATTTTTCCAACGTTTACTCATTTTACGTCCATCCTCTGCAAGAATAAAACCCAAGAATTCAAGTCGTGGAAATGGTTCTTCGGTCGAAACTGAACCGATATCAAAAAGAAATTTATGCCAAAAACGAGCATAGATAAGGTGTCTAGTCGCATGGTCCCCTCCCACATACAGATCAACTGGCATCCAATGCTTTTCCTTTTCTGTATCAACCAAACTTTCTTTATTGTTTGGATCTATAAAACGCAAATAGTACCATGATGACCCTGCCCATTGAGGCATGGTATTTGTTTCTCTTTTCGCAGGTGCTCCACACTCTGGACAGGTAGTGTTGACCCACTCTGCGATATTTGCAAGCGGACTCTCCCCTGTGCCTGTCGGTTCGTATGATTCTACAGTAGGTAACACAACAGGTAAATCTTTTTCTGGCACACCGACAGCTCCACATTTTTCACAATGAATTATAGGAATAGGTTCGCCCCAGTATCGTTGACGAGAAAATACCCAATCTTTAATCTTGTAAGTGCTTATCATTTTTCCACCAACAAACTCAGTGATTTTTGTGCGTGCTTCGTCCGAAGTTAATCCATCAAAATGGCCTGAATTAATTAGTACTCCATCTTCAGTGAATATTTCTCTGTCCTCTAAAAGCAATCGCCAAATATATTGGTGATGGTTCCACGTTAACATTTTACTTACCGCATCTTTTTTAACCCAAAGCATAGAGTGTTTTCCTTCTTCTATTTCACTTTTAACCCTATTTTCAGACCGCAATTTAACGTAGAAAGCATTTCCGAACGTACTTGAATTTTTTGCTTTAGTATGACGATATCCTTTAACAAAGAATCTTCCAGGAATCTTTTTAAATATTTCAAAATCGTTATATCCTGATTCTTCAATTATCTCTCTTCTAAGCGCATCAAGTTCATCTTCACCTTCTTCAACCCCGCCTCCTACAAATGTAATATCAGTAATTTCTGGCGATGTTTCTTTGATTAGTAAAAATTCACCATTGCTATTTTCAATAATTGCAACAACTATCTGATTTTTTAAAGTTTCAACACCATCTCTAACTGCACTACTTCCTGTCATTCCATCTAAAAACCCGACAACTTCTTTTGTCGGCAAATTATATTTCTTGGCAAATTCAAAATCCCTCTCATCATGTGCGGGCACTGCCATAATTGCACCCGTACCAACATCACCCATTACATAATTTGCAATCCAAACCGGAATCTGTTTTTTGGTTGCGGGATTTACAACAGAAAATCCAGCAAAAATACCTGTCTTCTCTTTTTCTTTAAAATCTTTAACTTCTTCTGTCTTCAAGGTTTCTTCAATATAATCTACTACTTCATCTGAAGCTTTCCATCCAATATTGATCCACTTTTTAGCAAGTCCAGCGGACACACCGATATAGGTTGCACCAAAAATCGTATCCGGTCTTGTTGTGAATATTTTTATAGGATGTTCATTTTGATTTGGTACAAAAAAATCTATTTCAGCGCCTTCTGACTTTCCAATCCAATGTCTTTGAGCTTCCTTTACTCCTTCTGGCCATTTAGGAAGTTTATCTAAATCAGACAGAAGCCTATCTGCATACTGAGTTATTTTGAGCACCCATTGTCGCATTGGTTTTTTCTCGATTAGTGTTCCACAACGCTCACAAGTGCCATCTGCTTCCACGTCTTCGTTTGCAAGCCCTGTCTGACACGACGGACACCAATTGATAGGTTCATACGATTCATATGCCAATCCTTTATTGAACATCTGGAGAAATATCCACTGAGTCCATCGGTAAAAGTCAGGATCCGTTGTGTTTATTTCTCGTGACCAATCATAGTCAAAGCCAATCAAGGAAAGTTGTTCTTTGAATCGAGCGATATTTTTTTCAACAGCAACTTTTGGATGAACTTTGTTTTGAATTGCAAAATTTTCTGCTGGTAGACCAAATCCATCCCAGCCCATCGGATGAAGGACTTCAAATCCCTGCATTCTTTTGAAACGACTATATACATCGGTCGCTATATATCCACGAGGATGTCCCACATGAAGACCCTCTCCGGATGGATACGGGAACATGTCGAGAATATATTGTTTTGGCTTTGTTGAATCATGAGTAGAATACGTTCCGTCTTCTTTCCACTTTTCTTGCCATTTTTTTTCTATTTTTTTGTATAAATACTCGCTCATTAGTGTTCGTGATTATTTCTGTGTGTCGTCGTATATAGTGTTGTCTTTTTCTTCTTCTGATTTTTTTATTTGATTTCCTTCTTCGTCGTAATAAACAACACCCGTCGCTTTAAGAAATGCTTCTTCTTTATTTTCTATCTCAGGATCACCATCAGTCATCCTTTCTGGCATATTGCTTTCCGGTAATGTAGTTTCTGGTAATTCACTTTCTGAGAGTTTAGAATCTAGTTGTTCGCTTTGTGACATTTCATTTATTTTTTTGTTTAAATTTATTTCTTCATTCATATATTTTTTTATCTTTCAGATATTTTGTACGGTTGATAACGCTCTGGATCAATAGTTCTTTGAAAACAAGTACGACCTACTTGATGATCCCACGATTCATTGGTTATTCCACCCCCGTATGGAGCCATCATGTTTGAGCTCGTCATAGCACTATCAGGTCCTATTATATCTTCTCGCATAGGATATCCTTTATCCCACGCAGAATACTCTTGCCATCCGACGGGAATCGGTCGTGAAAAGGTTGCACAGAGTTCAAATGATAATTTTCCTGTTATGCTGTATTCATACAGTACTCCCTTTTCAAATTCCGGATCAACGGGTATGTGTTGCCATGATTGTAACGGATCGATCATTGCTTTGAGTGAATCAGGAAGCTTTTCATATTCTTGCCAATAATTCAGTACTTGTGATTGTATATTTTGCAAATCTTCCAATCTTTTTTGATCGAGTCGAAGTTCTCGCTGTGTGAGTGGACTTCCTATCACAACAAAGCTATAGACAATACCCGCTAGTACGACCGCTATAGAAATAGCGGGTATCATTTGTGAAATACTCCACTTCATTTTTTTTAACACATCTAGATAGTACAGACCGAGCAGTTTTACTACCACAATCACCGCTACCACTTTCAATACAAATCGAAGAGTTATTTCTCCGGCAACAAAATATTGTACCAAAATAATAAGGTCTATAAATGCAGTTAGTGTTATGAGAAACAAAAGTCCATAAACTACCCATTTTTTTAATACTTCATCCCCGTGCCCTAGACCTTTTCTGACACGTTTTCTCCATAGACGAGTCAAAATAAAAAAGACAGGAAACGCTATGATAACAATAGCCAGTGCAGAACGAACTCCTTCATATTGATAGGTATTGTAACCAAATTGATACGAAGCATTGAGAACGTCTGGAAAAGCATTATCAAGAGTTTCAAAAATAAGATTAAGAAAACCCACAGCTGTCACCATGAGCGATACTACCATTCCCAAAGTTATAAAGAAAAAATGCGGTGTTACTTTGTTATTTGTGTTATTTGTTGTAATTGTCTCCATATACTGTTTACTAATTTTATATATCCAAGTATAACAAAATATGCTATATTTTGTAAGCTATGCCTAAAAAGATACGAGAAGACAACAAATTAGAACAAATAGCCTCAAAAGCAACACGATGGATAGGATCAGTGGATTCTTTGATAGTACATACATTGCTTTTTGCAGCAGCATTTGTTTTGGTATTTTTTGGATTTTCTACCAACTCCGTATTACTTGTACTGACGACAATAGTTTCATTGGAAGCCATCTATTTGGCAATATTTATACAAATGAGCGTCAACAAAGCAACGCGTGATATAGAGTACATTCAAGAAGATGTGGAGGATATCCAAGAGGATGTCGATGAACTCCAAGAAGATATCGAAGACATCGAAGAAGATTTGGAAGAAGACGAAAAAGAAGAATTAGCCAGAGACAAAGCACTTATGGATACGATAGAAAACAGTCTCAGCGAACTCATGCATGAAATAAAAGAATTGAAAGAAAAACACAAATAATCCTAGTCTATACGAACAGACAATGGTAGTTTGACACACCCCTCTCTCACAAGATTGACAGTACCATCGTTTGCTATTTCAACAATACTCGAGGGTGATCCTCGTAAACGTCCACCTCCGATATAATGGTCCACATCATTTCCGAAATATTTTTTGGCTTCAGAAATAGTCTCTGCTGGTTTTTTTCCTTGTAGATTTGCAGATGGTGCAACCAGCGGACCAGATGTTTTCAAAAATGCTACGAGAGATTTCTTTTTTGGTACACGAAACGCAAGTGTCCCCGTACCACGATGTAGATATCGATACTTTTGTTGTGCAATTTGCTTCAATGGAAAAATGATACTCACTTTACCTGGCCATAGAGTATCCAATAGTTGCCTGTGCTTGCGAATCAAGGACAACGACACACCAAATGTTTCCAAATCTTTTATATTGGAGATGAGGATAATAAAAGGTTTTGTGTCATCTCTCCCTTTCATCTCATATATTTTTTCTATTGCATTCTTATCCAATGCAGAGGTACAAAGACCGTAAAGAGTATCTGTTGGCAAAATACATATTCCATTATATGGTTGTAGTTTTTTTCGCATGTCGTATATCGAGTATACACATAAAAAAAACATATTTCAAAGCATTTATTAAGGAAGTGCGAGTAATCGTAGAATTTGAAAATTGCAAGGGTGTATACCTATAGAGACACGTTTTTGACACAGTGGATCATCTGATGTTTTCCATGTGCAGGGATATAAAAAATCCTTACTTTTAACCGAGGTTTTCTTTAATATTTAATTGTTGGGTTAGGTTTTAAGCCATTTTTCGGGTTTTTGTCCTAGAAGATGGTGTTGTTATATCTTGAATTCTATGACATCACCATTTTTGACTATATACTCCTTTCCTTCTGTACGGACTTTGCCCTGTGCTCGTGCTTCACCGTATGAGCCAGCGTCCAGCAATTCTTTCCAAAACACCACCTCAGCCCGAATAAACTTTTCCTTGAAATCGGTATGGATTGCCATGCCCGCTACCGGCGCTGTGCTACCTCTGTGTATCACCCACGCACGGG
>JAGOPB010000006.1 GCA_017992255.1 Minisyncoccota bacterium
TGAATTTGAAAATCAGAAAATGCATGTTCTGGTGTGAACACCTCTGCTACTTCAGTAATAACTGCTTTGCAGATAAATTTGGAAACATCGATACGTGCACCTTTGAATCCTCCTTTACGACCACCACCACTGTTGCTACTGGTTCGTGAGCCACCTTTGTAGCCACCAGTTCGAGCACCAACGAAACTACGAGATCCTCCGTTTCCATAGCTACGAGAGGGTGTAGCGCCTCTGTACTGGCGTACTGGAGCACTTGCTGATGAACTAAAACTTCGACCGGTCGAACTTGCTCCACGTGTTTGTGTGGTACCAGATGAAGTCTTTCGTACAGTGGACGTACCGCTGGGTGCTGGTCGTGTATTTCGAGAAGACGAAGCTCCACGTGAGCCGCTTCCATACTCTTTTTTATACATATTTGTATTTGTTGAAGCGTGCACTATTGGCGCTTCATAGCTTGAATAAGTGTAAGATAGGCGATGCCTCTTATCAGTTTCATTCAAAGCCAATTTTTTCTAGCCAAATTTGGTATACCGAGTGGCACCAAAGGAACAAAACGTATTGAGATAACTTACTAATACATAATAGCAAGTATTCAGTATCTTGTCAAGCTTTTGTACAATAACCACCAGAGGATGAAAATATTTGAACAAAGTATAGCACTTCGTGACAGTTGTTACAGATTACTATACCAGGATTTCAACTTCGGTATAGTTAGATGTGTATAGTAAATCACTAAAAATTTTTCTAAAATCGCATCAAAAAATTCATTGAATTCATTTTTGGGAATTGTGTTTGTATAAAAATCTACACTTTGTAGAAATAATATATCTACACGCACAGTATACACAATACAAAAAATCACCCGACACGCGGGTGATTGAAAGATTATTTCTTTACTGCTTTTTTCGGTTTCTTTGCTTCTTTTTTTCTACTTTCGTTTCCTTTTGCCATAGCATATGATTACTATTTTATAATACCTCTATTGTAGCATGACCATATAGGGAAAGTAAGTGGGGAATAGACACCGTACGCAAAAGCTTGATTTTTTTGTCAATTGTGCTACAATATATATATGAAGACATGGAAGAAGCCAGCCCCTCCTATAAAGGAGAATGAGATACAGATTTCTCAAGAAGAGTTTCTTGCCTCCTTCAATGAGAACATGCCCTCGAGTTTTCCAAAAGTAACTCCCGGACTACTTCAAAAGTTCAAAGACACGCATAAAACGTTTTTCAAAAAAGGAACAAAAATATGGTCACTTGATCAACATAGAAAAAAACTTATCGATTGGTTACCACGAAACACTGAAGTTTCGTAAACATATATCACTGGACACTTTGACTCACGCATTGGCGTATGACAAAGTTGAATAAAAGCAAAAAGTACAAAGAAACGTCGAGCTCTCTATATTTTATTTTGTTATTATCACTAACTATATAATCACATGAAAACCGGTACAATCAAAAAGCTTGTTTCTGACAAAGGATTTGGTTTCATCAGTGCTGACGGAATGGAGAAAGATCTTTTCTTTCATTCGAACGCACTTGTTGGAGTTTCTTTCGATGAACTACGTGAAGGCGATACACTTTCCTTTGAGGTTGAAGAATCTCCAAAAGGACTCAACGCTACAAACGTGCAACGAGCATAAATAGAATTCTATTTAAAAAACTCTACCCTTGGTAGAGTTTTTTAAATAACATAGTGTATCACTGTGTTTGAAGACAATTGGAATATGTCAGATCCATAGTATTATTTCGCATGATAAGTGCAGAGTTTCCCTTATTCCAAAATATAAGCGACTCGTCAGAATTGGCATAGCGGACACCGCTTGCTGAAATCGTTTGATTGAGTGTTTGTGATGGGTTTGTGTCAAATGAAACGTTGACGCTACCTGTTGGTTGGGGCGTATCACCTGGACTAATTGGTTTCTCGGGACCATTAAAACATGACACTGTTATCTCTCTATCATTATCACAATGGTAGGTAACTGAAGTGATAAATGTTTGATCCTTGTTCAATGAAGATGGCTCTATTTTGAGCACATATACAAATCCAACTATAAAAATAATGACGGTAAGGATGCTGGTGAAAAGTTCTTTGTTCATAGATTGTTGAATTAATAATTAATAAACTTTAAATGCAATTTGGCTATGTTTGTATTTACTAACGAGGTGATTTCTCTGCACATGTTAATCGCTCTGAATGTGAAAAGAAATATTTTTAATAATTTCTTCTAACTCCTTAGTTATTTTTTCTTTATTGAATTCCTGAATATTTTGCTCAGAAGTATAATTTCCTATATTTGTCGAATGAATAGTATACTCTAGCACAAAACAATCTCCGTCAACTATTGTATGGTAGCTTGTTGTTTCATAGAAATTTCCAGCACCTGCATCGGTCCAATGGTATTTTTTTGCAGGAAAATTATCTATGGTAGCATCCACGGAAGTATCGGGCCCTAGGTGCGACGTTGTCAAACATTCTCGTATTTCTTTTTCTGCACTTGATTGTCCTATAGTCAACATTGCTCCAGAAAAGTTTGTATCAGAAAAATATGATTGTGGTATATCGAGACGAGCTAAAAGTACACCATTTTCTTCTGCGTTTAACTTCCAGTTTTTACTAAGAGTTTTTTCATCTTCGAATACACTAAAAAAGGGATTGTATGTAAAACTAAAAATTCTGTCTTGTTCAGTGAATGTTCGTAATTGATTACAAATAGTGGTTTTTACAAAAACCTGCTCTGGTTCATATTGTATATTTTTGGTATCAGTAAACGTGTCAACGCCGTGGATAGAGGATGAAGGTCCATACCCTGGAATAAAAGCATCACCGACTTTTTTAAAAGCAATTTGTCGTACAGAATGCATACCTTCTGATTCAAAAGAGTAGTTTCCCACCACTACCTCATTTGAATAAGTTCCATTGAAACTACCCGAAGAACTATCTTTTTGAAAATTACTATACGAAAGAACGCCAGATATATCAGTGCGGTCTTCGACTGTGTGCTCGTGTCTTATTTCAAGTGTGTATATGTCTTTATTTGATTGAAAAGCATAACAACCTAAAAGAGAGTCTGTAGTGACATCACCTGCTTCTTTTGAGGCAGGTGATTGATTGTGCGAAGAGTTGTATATAACCACCGAGCTGAGTACTACTACAATACCCAACACTCCTACAATGAAATATTTTTTTTCATTCATTGGTGCAAAATATCTGAATGTTTATCCGCGGATAATCCGGATTAAAAACATGATAATAGCAACAACTAAAAGTATGTGTATAAACCATCCGATGGTGTATACACCAACGATACCCAGCACCCATAAGATAAGTAAGATAACTGCAATTGTAGTAAGCATAATGTTATAAATTTAATTTCTAATAATACTCTAGAAAGCTATTTTATAATATCGACTCATAGTTAGTGTAGTACAAATGTTACAGATGGTCAATTTTAATTTAAAACGTGGTATATTGAAATAGTAAATTCTACTTAGAAATCAATTATTTATGACATACATCACTGCATCAAAAAGTGTACTGGCACTATAGGTTGCTCGCTTCGCAACCACTGTGGTGTTTGCGGTTTGAACAAGAATTGTTTTTATACCAGCATTGATACCGGCATCTATATCCGACTCCCGATCACCAACCATATAAACATCTGTAGGGTGCAAATGAAAGTTTTTGATTGCTTGTAAAATCATAGTTGGTTTCGGTTTTCGACACTCACACGTATCTTGTGGAGAATGCGGACACATGTATGTTTTTAAAATTTTTATTCCACTTGGTTTCAATAATTCTATAACCCTATTATTTATTCTTTCAAAATCTTCTTCAGAAATCCTACCTTCAGAAATACCCGCTTGATTTGTTATAAGTACTACAGAAAAATTATGTTCTGCTAAACAGGTAAGTGCTAAGATAGTATCAGGAAATAATTATATTTTTTCTTCTGTATCTACTCTTTCGTCTTTCGGATCTCGTATGATCGTTCCATCACGGTCCAAAAAAAAGTACATTCATCAAACGCTCTGATTTTTTTGTAACTTTCATTTTTAAATTATATCATACATAATACAGGCTAATAGATTTCTACGTATTTCGAGCTAGCTCTTACTTGCTGCCGGACAGGGACTCGAACCCCGATACCATCCTCCAGAGGGATGTGTCCTACCATTAGACGATCCGGCACTGTTTTCAAAGAATACAGTATTTGCAACTCCTTTTCAAGGAACAAATAAATGTTACAATGTAACTATGTCTTCACAACATGTATCAACACATTATTCTGAAACACAAGATAGGGATAATAGTATCAAATTAAATTGGCTTCGTGCTGCGGTGCTTGGTGCAAACGATGGTATCGTGTCAGTTGCATCTATCATTGTTGGTGTTGCAGGAGCTGCAAACTCTATTCATTTTATATTGACCGCGGGTATTGCTGGTACTGTCGCGGGAGCGCTTTCTATGGCAACAGGGGAATACATATCTGTAAGCACTCAACGAGATACCGAACGTGCTCTACTTGAAAAAGAACGCAAAGAACTAGAGACTATGCCGGAGCAAGAGCTCGAAGAATTGGTTGCAATTTATGAACGAAAAGGAATGTCACTAGAAACAGCGCGTTTGGTAGCGCTTGAATTGACTGCGCACGACGCTTTTGCTGCTCATGTTGACGCAGAACTCGGCATAGACCCAAACAATCTCACAAATCCATTTCATGCAGCGTATGCTTCAGCATTGGCGTTTTTTGCTGGCGCACTTATCCCTATTTTAGCAGTTATTTTTGCACCGGAACATATACGCGTGGTTACTACATTTATTTCTGTAGTTATAGCATTAGCTATCACAGGAGCTTTATCTGCACACACAGGTGGGTCTAGTAAACGAGTAGCGGTAGTTCGAGTTGTTCTAGGAGGAATGCTTGCGATGGTTATCACATTTAGTATAGGAAAGATTTTTGGAGTTATTGGAATTTAGGCGAATGGTTAGTATGAGCGCACAAGAACTTATTTATACAGTAAAGTCTTTTTCTGATAAAAAAATAGCAAACAGTTCTAAACGTTTTTTTAAAACTGGAAAAGGAGAATACGGACAAGACGATATATTTCTAGGTATCCCAGTACCACGGATTCGAACAATTATCAGAAACCATCAGAAGATGTCATTTAAGGAATTAAGGATAGTGATAGTAAACCCATTTCATGAAATACGTCTTGCTGGATTGTTGATTGTTGTTCTAAAAGCAAAACAAGCACATAGTGTAGGCGAACGTAAAAAAATATTTGATTGGTACACGCGTCATGTGAAATATGTAAATAATTGGGATTTAGTCGATGCAACAGCAGAGCATATTGTGGGACGATACATGTCCGACATGTCAGGTGTAGAACGTCTTGTATATATACATAAGATGATACGAAGTAAAAATATGTGGGAAAACAGGATCATTATGATCGCGACACTCTATGAGATTCGAAAAGGTAATTGCACACTCGCTGTCTATGTAGCTGAACATTTGCTCACCCATTCTCACGATTTGATACATAAAGCCGTCGGATGGATGTTGCGCGAAGTGGGTAAGCGGGATCGAGCATTGCATATAGTATTTTTAAACTCGTATGCCAAAACTATGTCACGCACCACACTGCGTTATGCAATTGAACATTTTTCACCTACACAGCGGAAAAAGTATTTAGGAATCAACAAACTATAGTTTTACTTGAAAATACGATATACTACACAATATGCCTATAATACGAATTGATTATGATGACAACTCAGTACAGGAGAAGAAGATGCAACTATTTGCTGAAGCAATAAAAGATATTGTGTCTGTCGCAACAGGTATACCTGAAGTATCAGTCTACGCCAATGCGTCACATATAAAAGTAAATATTGCCCCTATTGAAATATTTGTGCACATGTCAGCACACATAATCTCTGATTTGGAAATACTATTTACTGATGTGCAAACTCGTTTGATTGCATGGAAAAAAGAAAATAACTATTACCATTGTACCAATGAAATGGAAATTTGAAGTAGGGATATAATGTTTTTGCAAACTATATGAAAACACCGGACGGAAAAATTCCACAGCCAAACAATAATGATGATCCTCGAGATTTACATGTCATAAAAGAGGTTATGGCTACTGTGAGAAATAAAGATACTTTTTCACGTGTTGTAGCAAATACATTTTTACCTATTAGTAAAATCCTTTCTGAGATAAGAAAGATAACAGAATCAGAAAAAGATGTTTTCTTTAATGAAAAAAAATTTGATTATTTTCTAAAAGAAATAATTTCAGAGTTGCATATATTTATAGAAGAAGTAGAAATGAAGGAATATGAAGAAGAGGTATTGTTTCCTAAAACTCTAGAAGAATCACATAAGGTGAAGATTGAACAATTCATACTGCAACGAGGTATTGATATTTTGACACATACATTGGAAACATTGGAAAAATTCAAAGAAGACAGTGTGAAATTACTAACAGAGGACGTCAAAAATATATGCTATAAAATAATCGATGATTACTTTTACAGACGCAAGAAGTTGTTGGAAATGGATCCGTTGTATAAAATGAAAAATACACCAGATATAATAATTGATTTACCACAATTTGGGGATGAAAATATTGCCATATCACCAAACTAGTTATTCTTGCTATTTATAGTTGAAAAGACTATGCTTGAACAGTAGTTTAATAATAAATTTATAGAATATATACATGGGACAATACAAAGGAAAACAAGGAGGATTTGGAGGGCCGAAAGGAGGTGATAGAGGAGGAGACAGATATCCAAAGCGAGATAATGGCGGTAACCATCATTTTAAAAGTAATAGAGATGAAGGTCGTAAGGATTTTGGATCACGGCCAGATATGCATACTGCTATTTGTAGTGACTGTGGAAACACATGCGAAGTACCATTCCGACCAACTGGTGACAAACCTGTGTATTGCAACAACTGTTTTGCAAAACACCGTGGGAATGAAGCTGGTGGATATCAGCGCCCAGAGCGAAAGGACTTTGGACCAAACCAGACAGAGCACAATCGAGGAGAACGACGACCAGAATCTCGACCTGGAGACAATAGCAGTATACACGATCTCAAACGTCGTGTTGATGAACTTCATGCAAAAATAGATAGACTACTAGATACAATAGATAATACAAAAAAAAGAATGGTTTCACCAGTACAAGATGTACAAACGAATCTTGTGCCAAAAAAAATAAAAAAACTAGTTTCTATTAAAAAAGAGAGTTTGAGTAAAAAACCAGTAAAAAAAGAAATAAAGAAAATGGAAAAAAAGAAGACTCCAGTAAAAAAGAAAAAATAACACAAAAGCTCCTTTCGGAGCTTTTGTGTTACAGAACGTATTTCAGGTATACTATATGTATGAAATTTAATTTTGAACACCAGTAACAATCAAGAAGAAACGAACTTTTGGGTCAAAATGTTGTTTGACCGTTGATTTCAGAAAGACAAATACATGAAAAAGAGAAAGAACAAGAATTTAATTATCTTGAAACTATAGAATTATACATGGAAGAAATAGAATTAATTCTAGATGAAATAGTATCTTATACAATTAAAGCATTAGATCAAATTTTTTTTCTCCAAAAAAATTGAAAAAATATCTCAGAACACTAGAAATTTTAAAAAACAGTTTCTACGACAATTGTATGTTGTTAAAAAAAG
Organism: Minisyncoccota bacterium; assembly: GCA_017992255.1. Classification (GTDB taxonomy): domain Bacteria; phylum Patescibacteriota; class Minisyncoccia; order Phycocordibacterales; family UBA9973; genus JAGOPB01. The sequence goes on from JAGOPB010000006.1 coordinate 7,715, forward strand.
AGATAAAAGATCCTGATGTAGATATAGTATATGCAGTAAATTGTAAACTAGAACAATATATCATTTCATCATTAGTAATACATATCAAAGAAATAATGACGAATATAGATAATGAAATGTCTCACGGAAAGGTGAAACTCAGTAGGAAAATGCGCAATATAGTTGGAGATTATAAGGAAAAATTGTACGCAATTGCGAATGAAATGTCGATGTTCGACCTATCATATAAATATAAAGTACAATCGGAAGAAGAACAAAAATCCAAAGGAAAGGACTTATAGTCGGAATTAAATTAAATCTCCAGAGTATATAACGATGTCATTGTGCAGATCGTTGTTATGCAAATGAGTTATCGTTAGTTCGAATTGGTGAGTTCTTTATGATTTCCAATATTTCATCGTCATTATCGGTAACAACGAACGGTGTCTCATCAAAAGAAACAGTATTGTATGTTTCAATCAAAGTTTTTTTGAAAAATTCTACCAATGGTGTCCAAAACTCTACCCCGTAGAGAATGAGAGGAACAGGGGGGATTTTTTTTGTTTGAACAAGCGTAAGTAGATCAAAAAATTCATCAAGTGTTCCATAACCTCCAGGACAAAAAATATAAGTTTCTGCTGAAAATTTTAGCAGTGTTTTTCTGGTGAAAAAAAAATCAAATGGAACTTCGTGCGTGACATATTTGTTTGTTGATTGTTCGTGAGAAAGTGCTATGGTGAGACCTATAGAGGGTACTCCTGCATCAAAAGCACCATGGTTTGCTGCTTCCATCACTCCCGATGCGCCACCAGTGATGATTGCATATCCCAGTTCTTCACCTATACGACGAGCTAGTGTGTATATTTTTTTATATGTAGGATTGTCTAGTGTAAAACGAGCTGAACCATAAAAAGTAACAGATTTTTCAAGTTCACTATTGTATTTTTCAAATAAGTTAAAGCCTTGCTGAAATTCTTGATTGATAGTACACACCTGACGTTCAGTTAGATTTTCCGGATTTGATATTGCACAAGCTTCTTTGATCTGATGTGGCGTAAGGTATGTATCGAGATGTATATGGTGTGTTTCTTTTGACATGAGGGGAGTATAGCAAAAAATATGTATATTGAACACTATGTGAGTATATGGATGAATAGACGCTGGTCTGGATTGCATGGTGAAAATTATGTCGCATCGGTATGAAAAAATAAATTTTATGGTAGAGGTATTTATTGTATATGAAAACATCGTGATTTGGTGTTTGCATGATACATACAAAATATGTCATTTTAATGGAAAACCTATAGAACTAGACGCGGATCCGACCGAGCAATAGAGTTCATGAGTAAAAGAAAAAGTAAAATTCGATATCGCGCCGTGGAGTTGAAATAATCATCTCTACATACACAGAGGTGATTTTACTGAGCTCGTGTCGTCAATTGTTAGTACAGGTATCCGATTACTATACATATACCTATGCATCTATGATATATTGTACCCAAGCGAGTAGTGGTATTGTTGTTCGGGAGAAAAAATAAAATCGTAGCGATGGCTCACACTTGAAGAACTTGATTCAGTAGAATTCCGAGAAGGTATAGGATTGTATGCTCCACGTGCATTTGCGGTATTTGAAATATAGTTTATGATATACTATATGTACTTATGAAACAGCAACGACTTGAACAACTTGCAGACGGTATATTTTCTATTGTTATGACACTTCTTGTTTTGGAAATACATATTCCCGTGCTCCCTCTTCATGGAAACAATATAGAACTACTTTTTGCTCTCAAACCACTTATTCCTCTTTTTTTGAGTTATTTACTGTCGTTTACATTACTTTTTTCTTATTGGCGAAGTCACCATTTCATCATGTCAGTATTTGTTCACAACGTCGATCATCGTTTGGTAAATATAAATGGAATATTTTTCTTTCTGATAGCTCTTGTACCGTTTACTTCACATTTTTTAGGAGCATATAGTACCTATTATGTGTCCATATGGGTTTTTGCGCTTCAGTTTATCTTGATAGGATTGTGCCTGTTGTGGATGCGATCGTATGCCGAGAGTTCTTTGACTATAGCCAATTCACCATATACAGACACCGAGAGAAGGCACGCGTATATGAGAACAATTTTTCCTATCTTGTGTGCGTTTGTAGCGATCTTTATTGCATTTAGAAATACAGAAGTAGCATTGTTTCTTTTTACTATGGGTATACTTTTTAATCTTTCAAAACGATCTACTCACCTTATGTCTCGTATAGTAGGAATATTTGTAAAATCGTGGAAAGAGGAAAGTGTATAGTGTTGTTTGTACTATAGTATGAGGAATCGCGTGCTTTTGAAAAAAGAAATTCTTGATTTCCAAAATAAAATTTGGAAATTTTACAATTCATATAAGCGCAGTTTGTCATGGAGAAAGACCAAAAATCCATATAAAATTTTGGTTTCAGAAATAATGTTGCAACAAACACAAGCAGAGAGAGTCTTGCCAAAATACACAGCATTTATCAAGAAATTTCCGACTATACACGTACTTGCAAACGCTAGTAATACAGAGGTATTGCGCATGTGGAGTGGTCTTGGATACAACAACAGAGCTCTTCGTTTGCGTAGGACAGCAAAAATAGTAGTAGAAACATACGGGGGATGTATCCCTGTCAGCTTGACTGATTTAGTAGCTCTTCCAGGTATTGGTACGTATACAGCAGGAGCAATACGTGTATTTGCATTCAATGCTCCTGAAATTTTAATAGAGACCAATATTCGCACTGTTTTCATTGAAGAATTTTTTCGTTCTTCAAAAACAAAAATTTCAGATAAAGAAATATTGCAGTTGATACAGTTGGTACTTCCCAAAGAGAATTTTAGAGATTGGTACAATGCTCTTATGGATTATGGTGCTGTGTTGAAAAAATCAGGCATTTCACATAACAATAAAAGTAAAAACATGTCCACAACATACAAAATCTTTGCTGGCTCATTGAGGCAAACACGCGGGGCAATAATAAAAGCCTTACTGCAAAGAGACATGACAGAACAAGAATTGACACACGACATTGATGTGTCCGGAGAAAAAATAACACGTGCTCTTTCGGCCTTAGTAAAAGATAAAATCATTGTTTGTAAAAAAAATATCTATACTATCCAGCAAGAGATATAGCACAATAGATAAAAAGAACTCCTAGTATAGTAGCTATGGTTGTCCATTTTGTAGGATGAGCATGATAACTTTCTGGAACAAGATCTGAAGCGCCTATATAAAAGAAAAATCCACAAAAAATGGCCAGTATGATTCCCAATGTAGATTCTTTTACTGTAAAAAAAAGAGTTGAAAATATTCCGACTACTGGTGCAACAGCATCAATTAAAAGCCATTTAAATGCTTGTTTTTTTGTTCCTCCATCTTTCATGATTGCTGAAACAGTATTTATGCCATCAGAAAAATCATGCGCGAGTACTGCAAGAGCAACTACCAATCCTATAGAAATTGAAACTTGAAATGAAAGGCCAATAGCTATTCCATCGAGGAGACTATGCAATGAAAAACTACCTGCACGAACATTACCGCGTGATGAATGAATATGTTTGTCACTAGAACTGTGTTCTCCGTGATTGTGTGCATGAAGTATAAACATGCGATCGATAATCAGGTACAATATAAAACCAAAAGCTACCATAGTCGTTGTATTATGAATATTTTGTAAACCCATTATTTCGAAAGCTTCAGGAAGTAAATCAAAAAAAGCAACCCCAATAACGGCTCCAGCGGAAAAACCGGTTACTAGATGTAATTTGTCTGTAGTTCGAAGAGCAAAAAATCCTCCCAAATAGGTGGCAACAAACGTAGCGATAGCAAGTAATAAAAATATTTGTAGCATAGTAAATTAGTACGTTTTTAGTATACACATTCGTAGAAAAAAATGCTATAATCAAAATTATATGAAAAAAGCAATTTTAGCAGGTGTAGTCAGTGTTGTTGCGATTGGAGGTATTGTCACATGGGGAGTTTCTCAGAGCAAAATTCCTGGTGTATACGATGATTTTGCTCAATGTATCACCGATTCAGGAACGAAGTTTTATGGAGCATTTTGGTGTCCTCATTGTGCTGATCAAAAAAAGATGTTTGGCACTTCTGCTAAACTGTTGCCATATATAGAGTGTTCGACTGCAGACGGAAAAGATAAGCTACCTATATGTACAGATAACAACATAGAGTCATTTCCAACATGGGAATTTATAGATGGTTCACGCCTTACTGGTACGATAGAACTTTCAGAACTATCGGAAAAAACTATGTGCACTTTACCAGAGGAAACTAAATAAATACAGTATGCAGACAATACTCTCAATTGTAAATTTTGGTGCAGGCATAGCAACTATTGGTTTTTTACTCTTTAGTGTCTTATTGGCAATATCTCTCGTTTTTAAAAATAATGTTTTGAATACCGTTCGTATTTTTGCTTCAAAACACGTACTCATACTTGGGCTTGTGGTGTCGACAACTGCTGTACTGGGAAGTTTATTCTATTCGGAAATTATTGGTTATGAACCATGTGCGCTGTGCTGGTGGGCGCGAATCTTTATTTATCCTACAGCTCTGTTGTTTGCTATGGCTTTGAGAAAAAAAGACAGATCTGTCCTCCAGTATACGCTCATATTTTCTATACTAGGGTTTTTCTTTTCTCTCTATCACAACTACCTTTCGTGGGGTGGGTCTGATCTGGGTGTGTGCGACAATCTAGAACTTTGCAATCGATTATATGTGAACGAATTTGGTTTTGTGACAATACCTCTCATGGGATTTGGAGTTTTGGTACTACTTATTCTTTTATCATATATAGGCAAAAAGGATTTATTTGTTAATCAGGGAATACAGTAATGAAAAAATCGGCATTTTGGAATGGTCCTCTTTTTATTATTATAGCAGCACTTTTGTGGGCGCTCGATGGCGTGATACGACGAGGATTGTATACTTTCGACCCACCCGTTATTATTTTTTTTGAACATGTACTCGGGTTATGTCTTTTGTTGCCATTTGTAATCGGTCGTACTCGAGGAGTTAAACTTTCAAAAAAAGAATGGGGTATATTGACACTTGTTGCATTGTTTTCTGGTGTATTGGGTACACTTTTTTTTACTGCAGCTTTATTGAAGACTGCTTTTATCTCTTTTTCTGTTGTATTTTTTTTACAGAAACTGCAACCACTTTTTGCAATAGGAACAGCACATATTTTCTTGAAAGAACCACTCCACAAAAAGTATGTACTCTATGCCTCTCTTGCGTTGGTGGCTGCGTATTTTTTGACATTCCCGTTGGGAAAAATTGATTTTAATACCGGATCAGGCACTGTGGCAGCAGCACTCTTTGCTTTTTTGGCATCACTCTGTTGGGGTTCTTCAACTACATTTTCAAAAATGCTTTTGAATAAACATGATCCACATGTAATAACAGTATTACGATTTGCTATCACCACGGTACTTGCTTTTGGTCTCGTACTACTACTAGGACATGCACCCGAAATACGAGTACCGACATCTGGAGAATTATGGCGTTTTGTGGTAATAGCTCTTTCCACGGGTATGGTCGCGCTCCTTATATACTATCGTGGACTCAAAAACACATCAGTTCGAGTAGCAACTATTTTAGAACTTATGTTTCCGTTAGTTGCTGTTGTTATTGATATTTTTCTTTATGACACTGTACTTCATTCTACGCAATATATTGCAGGAGGATTATTGCTTCTCGTTATGTATCAAATAAGTAAACACAACAATGCTCTTACAATTTAAATCGCATTCTGTCCGTGGACACGGGCGAGGAAAAACGCTTGGTTTTCCTACTATCAACCTTGAAATAAGAGGAAATATTGCTTTTGAATTGTCAGACGGTATTTATGCAGCTTGGGTATACAGACAAGAAAAAAAATATCCAGCTGCACTCTACATAGGTCCTGTACCTGTTTTTGGGCAAAAAGAAAAATCACTCGAGCTCTACTTGCTTGATGAATTCAATTTTTATGTACCAGAAGGACAAGAGATAGTGTTTGAACCGGTCAAACATATCCGTGGTGTTGAGAACTTTTCTTCACCTGAACTCCTTGTTCTCCAAATGGAAAAAGATGTTCAAGCAGTGCGCAATGTCCTTGGTTTGAAATAGTTTACAAAGTACATCCTCTGTGGCTTTCAGTTGACAGACATGTATTTTCTGATATATTGGGAATATGGTATGTAAAAGCCAAAATTTACAAAATCGACGACGCACACTCGAGATCATATTGAGGTCGCTTTTGGCTATTTAACTCTCACCAAATTTCATATTTGAATCTTTGAAAGCGACCTTGCCGGGTCGCGTTTTTTATTCACAAATTCTTTCACAATTAAATGTATTATAATGAAAAGAGTATTCACAAAAAACAAATTTTCAAAAATTGACGAAGCTCACATGATGCTTGCGATTGAAGAAGCAAAGAAAGCATCAAGAATTGAACTGCCTATTGGGGCCATCGTTGTTTATCAGGGTGATGTTGTTGGAACAGGGAGAGCAGAGGATCATGTTTCCTGTAATCCAGTACGACACGCAGAGGTTGTTGCAGTCGAACAAGCGTGCAAATTCTTACATAGAACAAGCTTGGTAGATTGCACTATTTACTCTACAGCAGAACCTTGTCCAATGTGTGCATCAGTAATATTTCAGACAAAAATTTCAAAAATAATTTTTGGAATTTCTAGAGAAAAAATGCCGATTCGCAAAAGAAAAATTAGTATTTATGATTTAGCAAGAGATTCAGGGTATATTCCTAAAATTTACTCAGGTTTACATGAAGAGTTAATACTTCAACTGTTTACATAGTATATCAAGCAGGCCACAAAGCCTGCTTTTTTAATACTTTTTTGGTACAATACACACATGCAATCACATACACACAAAGCAAAACAGCTACGCCAGAAGGGTATTCGTCTTACTGATACTGTCGTGCCTATTCATTATAAACTCTCTCTTGCTCCAGATCTCGATGCTCACACTTTTGCGGGTGATGAGACTATCACTATCGAGATAAAAAAAACTACAAAAAATATCACACTGCATAGTATAGATCTCGATATAGAGTCAGTACATGTGGTGGTAGGAAAGAATACTCAGTTTGCACAAAAAATTTCGTATAATAATAAGAAAGAAAGTGCGACTTTTAGTTTTATTAAGTCAATACCCAAAGGAAAAGCTAGGCTCGTGCTATCTTTCAGAGGGCTACTATCGGATTCACTTCGTGGATTTTACAAGAGTCATTATATACATAAAGGCGAGGAAAAAATACTCGCAACTACACAATTCGAGGCAACAGATGCTCGGCGTGCATTTCCTTGTTTTGACGAGCCAGCTCAGAAAGCGGTGTTTGATGTGTCGCTCATTGTTCCTTTTGGCAAAACCGCTATCTCAAACACACTGCCGATAGCGACCCGAGAGCATTCACCAGGTTTCCAAAGAATCGATTTTGCCTCGACACCAAAAATGTCGACGTACCTGTTAGCTTTCATGATTGGGCATTTTGAATACATAGAACGCAAAACTAATAGTGGTGTAAAAGTGCGTATTTTTACGACACCAGGAAAAAAAGGGCAAGCAAAATTTGCGCTCGATGTGTCTGTACGTTGTTTAGAATTTTATGAATCATATTTTGGTATCAAATATCCATTAAACACTCTCGATACTATTGCTATTCCAGATTTTGAATCTGGTGCAATGGAAAATTGGGGCGCAATTACATATCGAGAAAGTTGTATCTTAGTAGACGATGAGCACACTTCGCTCAATACAAAGCAGTGGACAGCGATTGTGATTTGTCACGAACTTGCTCATCAATGGTTTGGCAATTTGGTCACAATGGAGTGGTGGACGGATTTGTGGCTCAACGAAGGTTTTGCTTCGTATATAGAATATCTCGCCGCAGATCATCTTTTCCCTCAATGGAAACTCTGGGAGCAGTTTGTCGCTATCGACCACTCGATAGCTCTTCGGCTCGACTCACTTGCGACAACTCATCCTATAGAAGTAGATGTACATCACCCTTCTGATATTACTGAAATATTTGATGAAATATCGTATCAAAAAGGAGCGGCTACTATTCGTATGCTTGCGGAATATTTAGGCGCAGTAGATTTTCGAAAAGGCTTATCATATTATTTGAAAAAACATAGTTACAAAAATACTTCGACGGTGCATTTGTGGGAAGCATTTGAAAAAGTTTCTAAAAAACCGGTGAAAAAAATGATGCACAGGTGGACACGAAATAGCGGTCATCCTTTGGTAACCGTCGAGGAAAAAAATGGAAAATTGATAGTGAGTCAATCAAGGTTTTTTAGAAGTCCTTTGTCTGAAAAAAAGTCCAGAGACAAGACTGTCTGGCCCATACCGCTATCTATGTTTGGGGGAGATGAGTCGACCTATATGAAACTTTTGTTCAATAAAAAAACTATGCGTTTTGATAGAGGAGATCATCCTTGGATAAAAATAAATATGAATGAAGAAGGTGTCTATCGTGTCAGGTATAGTGCAAAACTTCTGATGGAACTTCGCCGTCCAATAGAGGACAAAGTGCTCACACCAGAAGATCGTCTGGGAATCGTGCGGGATCTTTTTGCGCTTGCGGAATCGGGAAAATTTTCTACCAAAGACACACTTGAGTTTCTCACTGCTTATAAAAATGAAGATTCGTATATCGTGTGGTCAGAGATTGTTACAGGACTCTCTCGTGTACGAAATCTTTACTTCCATGAAATATGGATGCAGGGATTTGAATCGTTTGTTCGGGAGCTATTGGGAAGTATGATTGAAAAAGTAGGATTGAGTTCACGCCCCAACGAGCCACACAGCGAAACCTTACTGCGCTCACTAATACTTTCGAGCGCTGCACACTACGGAGTAAAAAAAGTTATCAATCATGCTAAAAAAGCATTTAATACACGACACGTACATCCTGATGTACGTGGGTTTGTGTACAGTACCTACGCTCGTCATGGAGGTGCTCGAGAACATGCAAAACTCACAAAGCTCTATGTGGCAGAAACATTACATGAAGAGAAAAATCGCCTCGGTGGAGCGCTGGGACATTTTAGAGACAAGAACCTTCTTGCAAAAACACTTGAGTTTTCTCTTTCCAGTGTAGTACGACCTCAGGATACACCCTCGATGATAGCGTCGGTGTGGAGCAATCATGATGGGCGAGAACTAGCCTGGCAGTTTGTGAAAAAAAATTGGTCTATTCTTTTAAAGAGATATGGTGTGGGCGGACATACATTGGGAAGAATACTCAAACCAGCAGGACTGTTTTCCGAAGAGAAATACGCAAGAGATTTTGAAAAGTTTATGAACACGCATCCACACCCAGGTGCTGATCGAACGATAACTCAAATTCTCGAGGGGATTCGTGCAAACACACTTTGGAAAAAAACAGATAAATTGGCTGTAAAGAATTTTTGTAGGAGATACTTGTAAGGTGTGACAGGCTATAAATATGGAAGAAAAAGATACAAGAAATGAAGGAGAGAAAAAAATCTTTCAGTATACAAAAGAGATACAGAAAGAGAAGTACACTTTGAAAGGTCTTGGAGGACAGATTCCAGATGTAAGTAATGAATCGATTGCAAATAAGATTGTTGGATCTTTGAAAGAATCGGAGAAAATTTTGTTGTCTACGAAAAATGTCGGTATTATTTTAAAAATTGGAAAATGGATAAAGCAAAACTTTCTGATGATATGACCATGATTGCAATAAGTTTAGATAAACAATTTTTATAAACATGTATATACATGTAAAAGTCACAGCATGTGCTCGGCTAGAAAGGTTGGTTGAAACAAAGCCATCATACTTTGCAATTTCGGTACGAGAAAAAGCAAAAGCAAATGCTGCAAACAAAAGAGTTTTAGAATTAATTGGAAAGTTTTTTAAAACAAAAAATATCCGTATAGTAAATGGACATCACTCGTCTTCTAAATTAATTTCTATTGATTAAAGGTTGAGTAATCTGTTTCTTTTTTTCCTTCAGGAATTATTTTTTTTATAGTAAACGTGTCGTTTTCAAATGTTGCTTTAGAAATAACAATACGTTTATTGTTTCGGAAAAAATAAGTTCGTGGCCATTGGTTGTACGCTCGATATTTATTCCATTTTACCCTATCTGATGTTTCATGTGTCAGGTCGCCATCTTGTTTCTTTATTTTACCGCACCGTGATGCCTGTGAATGATCTTGTGCAATTGATACATGAGCACCTCTTACATACTCTGGGAGTATCCGTATAAGTAGCAGTGCACCGATGTGTATCATACGAGTACGGAGTGTTGTTGTTGTGTCTGTGGGCAGTATGTCTACTTTTTCCATCGCAACTATATCTCCTGCATCAAGTTCGTGTACCATTTTTTGAATAGCAACACCTGTTTCGGTGTCACCGTGCAAAAGTGCTGATTCTACAGGAGAGGCACCTCGATATTTGGGAAGTAGAGAGTAGTGAATATTTAGTACACCCAGAGGAAAGCTTTCTATCAAATCCCTAGGGAGAATTTTTCCGTATGCAACAACAATCGCTAATATGAAAATTTCAGATTGAAGACGGGAAAGAAATATAGAATCAATTTGTTCAGGAGTGAGAACGGGAATATTGTGCGACACAGCCCATACTTTCACTGGAGAAGGCGTCAGATGCATTCCACGGCCACTAGGTCGGTCGGGTGCTGTGATTATGAGAGCGGGAAGTATTTTGTGCGTAAAAAGGATTTCAAGTGTTTCACTCGCTACATCTGGTGTACCAAAAAAAATAAAAGGTGGAATGTGCATAGTATTTATTCGTATAATTCTCTACTAGATGAAGTCTTTATATGACGAGCATGATCAATAAAAAGTATCCCATTCAAATGATCCGTTTCATGTTGAAATATGTGAGCAAGGAGTCCTCCCGCACCCCGCGTGAATTTTTTTCCTTGTTCATCGTACGCCTCTATAGATGCGTTTAAACTTCGCTCGACCTCGCCCCAGAGTGGCCGCACTGATAGGCAACCTTCTTGTTTCCAATCTTTCTTTTTTGAAAGTTTTGTAATAACAGGATTGATACACACCATATCAGGTATAGTTTGTTTCTCACCTTTTGGCAATGACGCACCTCGGGAAAAATTCTTTTCAAATATTTTTCCCGACACGACAAATATACGGACAGAATATCCTATTTGTGGTGCTGCTATGGCTACACCATCGCTTTGACTTTCCAGCGCCTGATGCATTTCTTTTATTATTTTTACTATTTTAGGAGAGGTGATGTCTTTTACTAAAATTGGTTTTGCAATCTTTCGAAGTACAGGATCACCGTTTTGTACAATAGGTTTCATACTGTGTTGTAAAGATTTGTGTAAATAAAATATGTATCGCTACAGTACTGTGTATTATGTGATTTATACTTTTTTGAGATACTCAAGTAGTTTATCCAATTTCACAGTTGCCTGGCTGCGAGTATGCATATCTCGTACTATTACAGAGTTTTCCAATGATTCTTTTTGCCCAAATAGTATTGCATAGGGAACATCCATTCTCTCCGCAATTGCTAGTTGTTGACCGAGAGAATCTTTTGATAACGATTGCATTATTGGTATGTGAGCTTTTCGAAGCATTTCTATAACATTCAGACTTTTTAATTTTGCATCTGCTCCCAACTGTATAAAATAAATTTTCGATTTTTTTATTATTCGAGGAGAGAGTTTTTTGTACCACGGACTTTCTACTATACGATCTACGCCCATCGCCATACCCATAGCTGGTATGTCTTTTTTACTTTTCAAAAATTTTGCAAGATAATCATAACGACCACCTGCTGCAATGGTCAAAGGAGATCCGTCTTCTCCTGCTCCGTCTTCCACAATTTCAAACACGGTTCGAGTATAGTACGACAAACCACGAACAAGGTTTTTATTTATTCGAAATGGAATTTGCATTTCTTCTAGGTACTCGAGAACTTCTTTGAAGTGTTTTTTACATGCAGGACAAAGACTACTTGTTGCGTCAGGTGCATTTTCGTTTATACTAATAGTTTTTTCTTCTTTTGAGTCCAATATACGAAGAGGGTTTGTCTTCAATCTCTCTCGGTCTATAGATGGAAGATCGTTCAAATGCTTTTTATAGTAGGTGGTGAGTTCTTTTATGTAACCACCACGACATTCTTTATCACCAATAGAATTTATGTCTACAATAATATTTGTAGCACCTGCTTCTTCTAAAATTGTACACGCTGTACGGATGATGATCGCATCGCAAATACTTTTTTCGTTACCTACCATTTCTAGGTTGAATTGTCGTATTTCTCGGTAGCGACCACGCTGAGGTTTGTCGTGTCTATACACTTGTCCATACGAATACAATGATACAGGTTGTGGAAGAGAATGCATTCCATTTTCAATGTATGCTCGCATGATACCGGCTGTAAATTCGGGACGCATGGCAAGATGGTCTCCACCTTTAGTTTTTAATGTATACATTTCTTTGTCGACGATATCTGTACCCACTCCAATAGAAGAAGTAAATACTTCCTCGTTCTCAAGTATCGGTGTCTCTATGGGTCGAAATCCATAGTATACAGCTACTTCTTGGGCTTTTTCAAAAAAACCTTGGTATTGATAATATTTTTCATCCATAATATCACGCATACCTTTCGGTGCGGTAAATGGTTCTTTTTTATTTTTTTCTTTTTGTGACATGAAAAATAGTGTGTTAAGAATAAGTATATCTAGTAAATAAAATCATGATCTCCCGGTCGAACTGACGCATGACTAAAGGGGATAAGTCGTAAAAATGCTTGACCAACAATATTTTTCTTTGGCAATGTCCCCCATGTACGTGAGTCAGAACTTCCGCTTCGGTTGTCACCCATTGTAAAATATTGGTTTTCGCTCAGTTGTATTTCTGGATACGATACTGCTTGTATGTTTTTTACATAGGGTTCATCGAGTATAAATCCTTCCGGTGTTTCAGCGTTTACGATAGTCACTATTCCTTCTGAGTCAATCGAAAGTGTCTCACCAGGTAGACCGATTATCCGTTTGATAAAAAATTTGGAAGGATCTTTTGGATATCGAAACACCACTACATCTCCGCGGTGTGGATCATGAAAACGGTAAGAGAGTTCGTCGACAATAAGGTAGTCCCTATTTTCAAATGTAGGTACCATAGAGGTTCCCGAAACGATAAATGGCTGTGCGACAAATACACGGATAGGAATAACAATCAGTAAAGCAATAACAGCGAACCGTATCAATTCTCCTATACCTCCGCTGTTTTTCTTTTTTTCAATGTGTTCAGATGTTGTAGTGTGTGTATCCATTCTATAGTTTGGTTCTGGTAGTATGCCACCAAGATTATACGATTATAAATAAAAACGACGTAGTTACATACAGATACCTAATATAGTGTCTGTGTATCTATATAGTACATCCTAATACAGACAAGCTATTGACAGAAAGGGGTAAAACGTGTTGAGAAGATTTTGTCATGTATGTATACTCAGTTGCAGTTTTTGATAGTAATATATTTATGAAAACAAAACACGTATGTATAAAGGAGGATTCAAATGTTTTTGTGTTATTATAAGTACATGAAATTTCTAATTGTTGGATTAGGTAATCCTGGAGAAAAATATACGCAGACTCGCCACAATGTTGGTTTTTTGGTTATGGACAGTATAATAGATAAGGAGAGTTGGCAAAAATCATCACGAGCACAAGCTTTCTATGCACAAAAAAATATTGGAGAGTATGAAGTAGAATATTTGAAACCGCAAACATTTATGAATAATTCTGGTATCTCTGTTCGTTATGAGGTGAAAAAACACTTGTTGTCCGGCGAGCACATTATCGTTGTATGCGATGATATTGATCTTCCTTTTGGAAAAATTCGTCTCTCAAAAAACCGTGGAAGTGGGGGACACAATGGACTCAAATCTATCATGTCGCAACTTGGCATGGAGGACTTTATTCGAGTGCGTATCGGAGTGGGAATGGTGGATGATCTAGGTACTATCAGAAAACCAAAAGGTGGATTGTTTACTTCTAAAACAAAAGCTGTTGCGAATTTCGTGCTAAAAAACTTTTCTCCAGAAGAACAAAAACATCTTGATACTATTTTCGAAAAAGTAAATAATGCGATAGAAGCTATTGTTATGCATGGTATAGAGTGCGCAATGAATGAATACAACTAATTCATGAATCCAGAAAAACAATCACAACAAAAACCAATTCTCTCGCAAATACTCAAGGAACGCATAGATTCGTTTCGGTCTGCCTTTACTGAACAAATGATTGTTGATGAATGGATAAAAAATGAAAAAAAATCTGTAGCACTATCCGATGCGGATCGAAAAAACCCTATGTTTGAAGTTTTTGCAAAAGACTTAGATGATGTCTGGCGGTATAAGGTTGGTGCTACTAAGAATGATTTGAACAGCATGCACAGCAAAGAGAATCCAACTACAATGTTGGCGTTTTCTCTAGTAAAACAAAATAACGAATTTGAACGACATGCAGAACTCCACTTTCACAGAAATGAGTTTTTGGTGAATGATAAACAATATTTTCAACTTTCTCATAGATTGGTAACAACAAAGCAAGAAGGAATTTCAGGTACCACTTTCTTGTCGAAAGCAGAAGAATATATACAGTTCGCACACAAAAACGGTTTAGTAGATGTAAAAGATATATATCTGGAAGTAAGACAGAGAAAAGTCATAAATTTTTTTTTGAAGTGCGGTTATGAGTTTTTTTCTGAAGCAGATGAAATAACATACACTGAATTGAAAAATGAAAGAAGTCATTTTATGGAAATACTAGTGGATCATGGAGACGGCAGTCCACTTGAACACAAAGACGCTCATGTCTTGCGAAGAGAAATCATAGACAATCCTTTGTTTAAAAAACATCTTATAAAAGATCATCACTATGGTCATGTGCTCTCTATTTATCTTGCAGATTTTTTAGATAAATTTGCATCATATATACCGACAGTGCGTCTGACAAAAGATCTTGCACAAAAACATCATTCTAAAACATAAAAAATATTCACCATATGGTGAATATTTTTTATGTTCAGCACATATCTACTTTGCTTTTTCGTCGAGGAAAGTCAAGGTCATGCGTTGATCCTTTGGCTCAAACAAAGTGATCTGGAATGGGTATGTTTTACCAAGTTCCAATATTTGTCTAAGTTTTTCTTCTCCACCAAAAGTCGAGTTGTGAACGAGTCCTGCAACACCTGGTTTAATAGAGATAAGCGCTCCATGTTTGTTGTGTTTGATCACGACACCTTTGACAATGTCACCTTTTGTAAGAGAATTTTCAAATTCTTTCCAAGGATTTTCTTTGAGTTGTTTTACTGACAAAGATACTTTTCCTTCTTTGATTTCTATTATTTTTGCTTTTACCATTTGACCAAGTTTGTAGAGATTTCGTGGATCTTCTACAAGTCCCCAGTCTAATTCTGATATATGTACGAGACCTTCGACACCATCTTTTAGCTTAAGAAAAACACCGAAATCTACAAGACCTGCAACTTCACACTCGATAGTGTTGCCGACAGCGTATTCGCTGATGAGCTCTTTACGTTCTTCTGGATTGCTTTCTTTTTCTGAAAAGATGAGTTTTCCTTCTTTTGGAATAACGCCGATGATTGCAACTTGTATTTTTTCACCAACTAGTTTTTTTAGTTCTTTTTGTATTTTATCTTTATCACCTTCTTCTACACGAGGATAATGTTCTGCTTTGAGTTGAGATGAAGGGAGAAATCCGGCAACTCCTTGCCATTCTAGTATAAGTCCACCCTTGTTCGCGTCTTTTACTTCCAATTCAAAGACACTGTGAGCTTTTATAGCTTTTTCAGCTTCACTCCAGATAAGCGCCTGCTTTGCTTCTTTCAAAGAAAGTTCTATATATCCATCTTCGTTTTCTCGTTCAGTTATTTTGACTTTTATACTGTCTCCAATATTGAGTTTTTTAATAATATCTCGAGCATTGAGAAATTCGCGACCAAAAATAATTCCTGTTCCGTACGGAGCAAGGTCAATATATACTGCACTTTTTTCTATAGCAATAACAGGACCCTCAACGAGAGAATCTTTTTCTGGTATAGATACGATATTTTCCAAATAGAGTTGCAGAGGACTTATCTCAACGACTGTTTCGGTTGTTTCTTGTGTTGTCATAATAAAAAATTCCTACAGCACACGTAGCGCGGTAGGATAACCTTCCGTGAGGTATCTTGTGATTTTTTTGCACACACACAAGGGTTATTCCTCATCGCCAGCTAATAATGAACATGCACAGACTATCATGAAATCAATGTTTTTGCAAGATGACAAGAGAACCACTAAACAAGTTTTATTAACAGAATGACCGATAGTGTCGCAACAATTTTTAACATCAAAAAAAAGATTACTTAACACAGTTAAAACACATAGAATCCTAGCATGCAACAAATAAAAATGCTAAAATATCTATATGGTTATAACATTTTTTGGAGAACAATTTTTAAAAATTACAAAAGGAGAATTTACCCTTGCCATCAATCCCGTATCAAAAAATGCAAAAAACGGAGCTATTGCTCGGTTTGGAGCAGACGTGGCTCTCGTTTCCACTGCTCATCCGAGCATGAACGGTATTACAGAAGTAACACATGGGGATACCGTTCCGTTTGTGGTTCAAGGAGCAGGGGAATATGAAATAGGAGGTATGAGTATTGTAGGTATTGGTGGAGTGACTCATATAGATTCGAAAGAATACATAAATACAAGTTATTATTTTAAACTAGATGATATTGGAGTTTGTGTTTTAGGTGGTATAGAGAACGATAAAAGTATCGAGGTAATCCGAGAAAAATCTGGAGATATCGATGTGTTGTTTGTGCCATTGGGACAGTATCTTTCGCCTTCATTTGCATCTAAAATTGCTGTTTCTCTAGCACCTTCTTTGATTATTCCCGTTGCACATACTGGAAAGGGAGATTCCTCACTAGCTCAATTCTTAAAAGAAAATGAATCCCATGAAGAAGTTGATAAACTTACTATAAAGAAAAAAGATTGCGTGGGTCGAAATGGTGACGTTATAGTCATTAATCCAAGTAAATAGGTTACATGAGAAAAATTATTCGCCACATTAGAAAGAAACCACGAGACGTCCGACAACAAATGTTGTTTGTTGTTACATTTTTTACATTTGCTGTTTTGGTTGGGTTGTGGATAATCATATCAGACGCTCGCTCGAGAGAGCAAGAAGTACTCAAAGGATCCAAAAGAGCAGAAAGTCCCTTTTCTATTCTCGGAGATTCGATTCGACAAGTAGTAGATTCAATAAAAAATAAGTAACACCATTAAACTATGTCTAAAAAAAACGATAACAAAGAAGAAAAAGGAAAAGATTTTCCAGAAAAAAAATCTCCATCAACAGCACACGTATCAGTGATTTCTCGAGGAATTGTAGAGGAAATGAAAGAATCATATATATCCTATGCGATGTCAGTGATTACTTCTAGAGCACTACCAGATGTACGAGACGGACTTAAGCCGGTTCACCGACGTATACTTTTTGCAATGCATGAGATGGGTCTCACTTCGTCTGCAAAAACACGAAAAAGTGCAACAGTTGTAGGTGAAGTGCTAGGTAAGTATCATCCTCATGGAGATGTAGCCGTATATGATTCTATGGTTGGAATGGTCCAAGATTTTTCACTAAGGTATCCACTCATTATAGGACAAGGAAACTTCGGTTCTATTGACGGCGATGGAGCTGCTGCTCATCGTTATACAGAAGCAAAAATGTCAAAATACGCGACGGTTATTTTACAGGATATCGAAAGAGAAACTGTAAATTTTCGAGCAAATTATGACAATACTCGAAAAGAACCTGTAGTGTTGCCTGCTGTTGTTCCAAACCTGCTTCTCAATGGAACTCTTGGAATTGCTGTGGGAATGGCTACAAATATTGCTCCACACAACATGAACGAGGTTATCGATGCAACACTGCACCTCATTGAAAGTAGTGATGCCACAACAAAAGACTTGATGCAATTTGTTCAGGGACCGGATTTCCCAACAGGAGGAGTTTTATATGGACAAGCCGATTTAGAACACGCTTACGCTTCTGGACGCGGTGGGGTTACGGTACGAGGAGAAGCAGAAATAGGAGAACAAAAAGCAGGACTCGCACAGATCATCATCACTTCTATTCCGTATCGTGTGAATAAAGCAGATCTAATATCTTCTATAGCAACTCTGGTAAGTGAAAAAAAACTCGATGGAATAAAAGGACTTCGAGATGAATCCACCAAAGACATACGTGTGGTTATAGATTTGAAATCTGGCGTCAACCCACAACGTATTTTAAATTATCTCTACAAACATACTCAATTAGAGCAAATGTTTCATTTCAACATGGTTGCATTAGTCGATGGTGTACCGCAAACCCTTTCTCTCAAATCAATACTTGAAGAATTTATTACACATCGACAAGTTGTTGTGCGTCGACGAACTGAATACGACCTACGTCGTGCACAAGAGAGAGAACACATTTTACTTGGTCTCAAAAAGGCACTAGACCATATAGATAAAGTAATTTCTATCATACGTGCATCAAAAGACTCAACCGTAGCTAAGATAAACCTTATCAAAGAATTTAAATTTTCTGAACTACAAGCTGTCGCAATTTTGGAAATGAGATTGCAGAAACTTGCAGGCTTGGAAAGAAAAGCAGTCGAAGAGGAACTAAAAGAAAAACAACAATTTATCAAAGAATGCGAAGCATTACTCGCAAGTGAGAAAAAGATTTTGGCTGTCATTGCTGGTGAATTGTCTGATATAAAAGAAAAATTTGGAGACGACAG
>JAGOPB010000007.1 GCA_017992255.1 Minisyncoccota bacterium
CTAAAGGATGAGCGCCGAAGTTATATACCTCACAGAAGTTCAGTAGCGAAAGCGACACCACGAACATAAATATGCAAAACGTAGAGTGGGGATGGCGGAGTTATCATTGTAAATTATGCTGACCCAACACAATTTTATCTACTCTAGCACTGCTCGGTTTGGGTGTGATACGTGGTGTATAAAGCATGTAACTTTTGGACAATAAAAATGAATAAGAAACACTAAGGATACACTTATACTTGCATATATATATGCCATACTTTATATGGATATATAATCCTGTGTTTGTCGAAAATTATTAGTTTAAAAAGTAAACATTTATGAGTTTTTGGAATAATCCAGAAAATAATACGATGAAGGTTTTATTAGTTATCGTTATCCTTGGTGCAGTTGGTTTTGGTATCTTTAAATTAGCAGGAAAACCTGACAGTAATCTTCAAGGTAGTGTTTTCCAGGGAACAAAAAAGGTGGTGAAACAAACAGGACAGTCCTTTCTATATATGAAGGAGAATGGGAGTTAACCTGCGATGTAGATAATGATGGAACACCTGAGTGGTACGTTAGTGGAGAACAAACAGGAAACTGGGTGCAAGATATGGCATTTTATATCAATGCATGTGAAGGGGCTGGTGGTGTAGCGACATCTAGTCAAACAGGTCCTAAAAAGAAAGGAGACGTTGCATCACAATTAAAAACATTTGTCGAAGTAAACGATAAAACTTGGGTAGTAGCTTGTGATGCAGATAATAACGGAACTAATGATACGACTACTTGGGGATATTATACCGAGGGCTGGACACAAATATTTGAGTATGCAGTTAATGCCTGTGAAGATGCAGGAGGTGTTGCAACAACATCTGGTGGCAAACCATATGATACACAAACAGAGGAACCGGGAGTGAAATAATTCTTCTTTTGTATTTAAAGAGGGCTACCCAGCGTTCTAAACTCCGTTTGCTGTATGGACAGACCTTTGCTGTATCAACTAGTTTTACTTCCTTATTGATTATTGGTAATACCCATCTTAACCTCTCTTCTTTTATTGTTGTAGCCATATATATGCTCATTCTCGGATTCTATCCGAAAACCGCCATATGTGTGTGCACATTACCACAAAGACTTGACAAATGTTTATAAATAGCGTACTTTGTAATAAATGTAACATATGAAAAATCAAAAAAAATCTACTGCAAGTAGCGGAAGTGGCCTTGTGGTCATTATCGCTATAGTTGTTTTTGTAGGTGTATGTATCTTAGTATCATATCAGTATTTTATGAAATATAGATAATATTCCGAACAAATCTCTCCATTCTGGGGAGTTTTTTTATACCTAAAAAATAATATATATGATTTATCTGCTACAATAGTGTCATGGGTTTTTTACATATGGATTTGAAGACGCTGATACAAATAATAGGATACCTCGGTATTTTCATTTTTGTTTTTGCAGAGTCTGGGTTATTTTTTGGATTTTTCTTGCCAGGAGACAGTTTGTTGTTTACGGCTGGGCTCTTGGCAAGCGAGGGATATTTTTCCTTGTCACTTATCATACTCATAGCGTTTGTCGCTGCGGTGGCCGGTGATAGTGTGGGGTACTCGTTTGGTAAACGAATGGGTCCGCTACTGTTTAATCGAGAAGAATCGCATTTTTTTAAAAAAAGTTATGTGAAAAAAAGTTCGTTGTTTTATGATAAACACGGATCCAAAACAATTATTTTTGCACGATTTATTCCTATTGTTCGTACTTTTGCACCCATACTCGCCGGAACTGCACAGATGGATTATAGAAAATTTTTGGCATTCAATATTGTAGGAGGGTTGCTGTGGACCGTATCGTTGCCTGTGCTCGGTTTTTTGCTCGGCCAGGTGATACCTGATATCGATAGATATATACTGCCTGCAACGCTCGCTGTTGTCGCTATTTCTTTTCTGCCAGTGATATGGCAACTCATAAAAAAACGCACTGTCGCTAAGGTATAAAGCAAAAGATTTTACTCTATTGTGAATTGTTGTAACACTGGTTTATTTGATATACTCTTTTAATGAATAAGGAAACCAATGAAATACTGATATGGGGACGTAGACCGATTTTGGATGTTTTGCAGTACAACAAAGAACGAGTGCTCTCAGTATATCTCAAAGAAGGTGTATCATCTTCGTTTCGAAAAGATATAGACAAAGTATGTCAAAAAGCAAAAATAAAAATATCAGTCTTACCGCTTCCTGCTTTTCAAAAACTATTTAAAGATGAAGTGAACCACCAAGGTATAGCTGCACATATAAAAAGTGGCACGCTATCATTTTCAGAATGGTTGAAAACAAAAGGAGCGTCACACGGACGTTCGGTGATCGTGTTTGACCACTTGGAAGACGTCGGTAATGTGGGAGCAATTATTCGTACAGCACTTGCTGTAGGAGTCGAAGCAGTTCTCGTACCAAAAGACCGTCAAGCGCCAGTCGATGGCACTATGTACAAAGCATCAGCAGGAGCTGTCGATCGAATGCCTATCATTTCTATTGGTAATGTTTCAGACGCTATTCGCAAACTCAAAGACCACGGCTTCTGGGTTATGGGTCTCGATGCTGATGCACGAGGAACTATTTGGGATGAAGCATACGATGCCAACGTTGCGTTTGTGGTAGGTAGTGAAGGGCAAGGACTACACGACCTCGTCAAACGTGAATGTGATACCATACTACGAATTCCAATGGAATCTGAAGTGGAGTCACTCAATGCATCTGTTTCTGCTGCTGTTCTTTTGTATGAGTGGAAAAGAAAACAAACGTACCGACATACTACTACCAAATAAACACGTATGCTGATCGCTTCAATTTCAGGTATCCGAGGTACTCTCGGAGAACATATTGGAAAAGACCTCACTCGTACAGACGTGCGTCATTTCGTATCGGCGTATGCAGAACACATCACACAAAAAAAAGGAAAAAAAAAGGTGGTGCTCGGGAGAGATGCTCGTCCATCGGGCACATGGATAAAAAAGGAAGCGATAGATGTACTGACGTCGTACGGAATAAATATTGTCGATGTGGACTTGGTGCCGACACCGACAGTTGAGTTTGCTGTTATTCGAGAAAAAGCCGATGGAGGAATCGTCATCTCAGCAAGTCATAATCCGGCACAGTACAATGGACTAAAATTTTTGAATGAACATGGTGAATTTGTTTCTGCATCTGTCGGTAAAAAAATATTAGCGCTCTATACAAAAGCACGTTTCCCTTCGAAAAAAATAAAAAAAGGAAAAGTGGTGAAAATGGGAAACTATATTGATCATCATATACGCGCTATAGGCAGATTGCCATTGGTGCAAAAGAATCTTATCAAAAAAGCAAATTTTACTGTTGCAGTAGACGGTATCAATTCTGTTGGAGGAATAGCGATACCCAAACTCCTTCGATTTCTTGGTGTCACAAATATTGTCGAGATACACACGAAACCTACTGGAATATTTGCGCATACTCCAGAACCGTTACCAGAAAACCTAACCGAACTTGCTAGTATTATAAAAAAAACAAAAGCAGATGTAGGTATTGCGGTCGACCCTGATGCAGATAGAGGAGTATTGTTTACAGAACGTGGCGACTGTTTTGGAGAAGAGTATTCGTTGGTTGCAGTTGCGGACTATGTGTTGTCAAAGAAAAAGGGAAATGCTGTGTCAAACATCGCATCATCTGTCGCACTTCGTGATGTTGCTCTGGCACGCGGAGGAAAGTATTTTTCAAGTCCTGTTGGAGAAGCCAACGTTGTAAAAGAAGTAAAGAAAAGAAAAGCACTGATAGGAGGTGAGGGAGGAAGTGGAGTTGGCGTGATATACCCACCGCTCCACTATGGACGAGACTCTCTGGTTGGTGTGGCGCTTTTTTTGTCCATGCTTGCACAAGAGGGTGGTACGGTAAGTGATATTCGAGAACGGTTACCACAATACGAAATGGTAAAAGAAAAAATATCGTGTCCTGATTCCAAGACTGTTGAGCGTATTATGAAATTTGCTGGAAAACTAGACGATGACGCACGTGTCGACACGAGAGATGGAATACGAATAGACTATGAGGACTGTTGGATTTCGTTTAGAAAGTCGAACACAGAGCCGATCATTCGTATCTACACAGAAGCACCAACAAAGAGAAGCGCACAAATGCTAGCAGATATATGGAAGAAAAAACTACTTTCTTTGCTATAATATAATAACAGGTACACGGAGTGCTGTTGTGCGTGGATGTGTAAGCTGTAGACTCCTGTTTTGTATCTCTCACCTCTACATATGTCTTTTTCAAAACCAAACAAAATTCAAATCATAAAGTACGCTCCACCGCCACCCGAGCTACCTATTTTAGGAAAAGTCGACCCCGAAGAAGTGACGTTTATTGGACGAACAAACTACATAGCCGCACTCGAAGAAAAGAGATTTGTTTTTGGTATCAAACGAGTCGATCGTCGTCGACACCTGTACATCATCGGCAAGTCTGGAGTTGGTAAATCAAAACTTCAGGAGCTAATGATACGCCAAGATATAGCCTATGGTCACGGAGTGTGCGCCATTGATCCTCATGGAGAGTTTATCGATGACATACTCGAATTTATTCCGGAGAATAGAATAGAAGACGTGTGTATTATAGATCCATCAGATATAGACTTTCCAGCGTCTTTCAATCCACTTGCAAATGTAGACTATTCGTTCAAACACCAGCTAACCCAAGGACTCATAGAAGTGTTGGAAAAACAATTCGGAGCAAACTGGACACCTCGACTCGAACACGTATTTCGTTTTACAACGCTTGCACTTTTGGACTATCCATACGCGACGATGCGCGGGATGATATCAATGCTCACGGACCGCAACTATCGTCAGAAAGTGGTCGAGTATATACAAGACGACATGGTGAAACGTTTTTGGGCAATTGAATTCGCAGACTGGTCGGAGAAATTTGATACTGACGCTATTATTCCGTTGGTCAACAAACTTGGTCAGTTTCTCTCGGATCCGATGCTTCGAAATATATTTGGTCAAGCGGAAAATAAGATTGATTTGGAAAAACTAATGAACGATAAGAAAATAATCCTCATCAATCTTTCTAAAGGAAAAATAGGAGAAGAGAATTCTTCGTTTTTCGGTTCTATGTTCATCACCAAGATAAAACAAGCAGGTATGGCACGAGCAAAAATGGACAAAAAAGATCGCGATGATTTTTATTTATATGTCGATGAGTTTCAAAATGTCGTGACGGAAACATTTGAAAATATTCTTTCTGAAGCTCGTAAATACGGATTGAACCTCACCATGGCACACCAGTACGTTGGACAGATATTGCCAAAAGTAGAGGCTGCTGTTCTCGGTAACGTGGGTTCTATCATCTCGTTTCGCATCGGTGGTGACGATGCTGTGAAGCTCAAACCAGAGTTTGCTCCGGTATTTGATGTAAAAGACCTTATCAATCTCGGTATTGCAGAATTTTATATAAAAATGACAATAGATGGAGAGACCTATGATCCGTTTTCAGCAGAAACATTGCAGGTCTTGCCACCGACACACCCGTCCTATCGCGACCGTATCATCGAATCATCTCGTAGAAAATATGCTATTTCGGTTGGTGAAGCTCAAAAATTAATTGAAAAAGAAGAATCGACTATTATACGAAGTGCGTCAGAAAAGGCAGCGGTGACTGGCAAGAAAGCAGAAAAGGCAACAGAAGTTGCAGAACCACTGATTTAGGTTACAGCTAACAGCTTACAGAAAATGCAAAAATATATATTACCTGTTGTACAAGAAATAAGAGCAAAGAAAAGCAAAACAGAAATTGCGCATATTGTTCGTGCACAACAAATGTGCGAAGAAATACTGGCGTTTGCTATACAGAAGTTGAAAGTAGGTGTGACTGAGATTGAGATTGCAAAATTTATCGTTTCCGAGATGAAGAAACGCGGTGTCACGGCGCTTGCGTTCTCTCCGATTGTTGCCTTCGGCAAAGGAAGTGCTGATATTCATCATGAACCAGGCAAAGTAAAATTAAAAAAGGGCGACTTTGTGATGTTTGATTTTGGAGCGACGTGGCAGGGGTATTGCTCTGATATGACAAGGACATATGTATACGGGACAACGCCGACCAAGAAACAGCAAAGACTGTACTGCACAGTTCTCGCTTCACAAATGAAAGTATTGAGGGCTCTCGAGAGTGGCGAGAGGAGCTGTAAAAAGCTCGATACACTTGCGAGGAGCTATCTCGCAAAGCACTACAAGGACAATTTCAAGCACGGGCTGGGCCACGGGGTGGGTACGGCGATACACGAGTGGCCCAACTTCAAACCGAATACGACAGATATTCTCGAGGAAGGGATGGTGATGACCGTAGAGCCGGGAGTGTACCTCAAGGGGTACGGTGGTGTGCGTATAGAGGACATGGTGCTTATCACAAAAAGCGGTGCCAAGAATCTCACACATGCACCCAAGTCACTTGGAGATGTGACGATAGGCGTGTAGGATATATATATGGAAACTCGTACCTGTCAAAACTGTAAACAAGATTTCACGATCGATGCGGAGGATTTTTTGTTTTATGAAAAAATCAAGGTTCCACCTCCGACATTTTGTCCGGAGTGTCGGATGGTGAGAAGGATGGCGTGGAGGAATCAAAGATCGCTACATAGACGGTCGTGTGATATGTGTCAAAAACCTATCATCACGATGTATAGCCCCGACGCTACCTTTCCGGTGTATTGCAACGCATGCTTTTATTCAGACAAATGGGACGCTGGTTCATATGAGATGGAAATAGACTGGTCTCGACCATTTATGGAACAATGGTTTGAGCTTTGGAATAAAACGCCAAAGTTTGCCCAAATAGTGTTCGGCAATGTAAAAAATTCTGATTTTTCAAATTCCATTATAAATTCCACTGGTTGTTATTTGTCATACTCTGTCACTGAGTCTGAGGATATTTTGTATTCTGAGAACATAGATAAAAGTACATCAATGATAGATTGCTATATGTCTATCGAGGGGTGTGACTCTTGCTACTATAGTCAAGGAAGAGCAAACTACAATTGTAAGTATACTTCCCAGTGTGCCAATAGTATTGATTGCAACTTTTGTTTTGACTGCCGTAATTGTCAGGATTGTTTTATGTCGTACAATCTGCGCAACAAAAAATATGTGTTTCGCGGGATGCAATTGACCAAGGAAGACTACAAGATTGCTATCGAAAAAGAGAAACTCCCGAGCAGAGAATCACAACAAGGATTGTATAAAGAGTGGAAAAATATGATTGTAAATGATGCAGTACACCAGTATGGAAGGATAGTAAATGGTAGTAATGTAACAGGCAATTTTATTCGAAGTGCGAAAGAACTTAAATCATGTTTCAACATATATAATTCTGAAAATATAGCGTACGGGGCTCGAGTGCTTAATGCAAAAGATTCATATGATGTATATGATTTTGCAGATGGAGAGCTTGTATATGAAACGGTGGCTTGTTCATTCGGTTCCAATAGAAATATTGCCTCCATCAATTCTGTAGGGTGTCGTTCATTGTATTATTCGACTCACTGTAATGACAGTTCTGATATGTTCGGGTGTCACTCTATGAGAAAGAAATCGAATTGTATTTTAAATAAACAGTATTCTAAAGAGGAGTATGAGACACTGTTTCCAAGACTTGTCGAACATATGAATATCATGCCGTATATTGATAAGAAAGGCCGGGTCTATAGATACTCAGACTTTATTCCTTATGAGTTTTCTCCTTTTGGGTATAACGAAACACTTAACCACGATTTCTTCAGACTCACAAAAGAAGAAGCCATCTCGAGAGGATACAACTGGTTCGATGCGAAAGAAAAAAATTATACTGTATCGCTAAATGGAGAAGATGTTCCTGATACTATTTCCCAGACTGATGATTCTATTACCAATGAAGTTATCGCGTGTGTACACGCGGAGAATAATGAATCTGACTGCAACCATCAATGCACAAAAGCATTTAAAATCATTGCTGAGGAACTTTACATGTACAGAAAAATGGATATACCTATTCCGATTATGTGTCCCAACTGCCGTCACTACGAACGACTTCCTGTGTTTATTCAACCCTTCGAACTCTGGCACCGTCAGTGTATGTGCGATAAGGAAGATCACGACCACAGCGGAATTTGTCCAGTCGAATTCGAAACAAGCTTTGCTCCCGACCGTCCCGAAATAGTATATTGTGAGAGTTGTTATCAAAAAGAAGTCCTCTGATACATCATGCAATCCAAAACACCACAATTTGATGCTCTGCTCCAGCCGATACTCGAGGCGCTTGTTCCTCATACGCGCGAGTGTGCGTGGAAGGACAAGCATCCATATTGTGAAAAGGAGTTCAGTATTGAAGAAGAAGATATAGAATTCCTCAGGATGTTTAAAGTGCCAGCGCCACATTTCTGTCCAACGTGTCGCAGGATACGGAGACTGCCCCATATGGGAATGGTCCAACTTTTCAAAAGAAAGTGTGACGTACCAGAGCATGACGAGACTATGATATCGCTCTTTAGTGAAGAGTGTCCCTTTCCTGTGTATGACTACAAATATTTTATAGGTGATGAGTTTGACCCAATGACGTTTGGTGTTCCTTACAATCCACAATCAGACCATCTAGACACACTATGGAAACTTCGCAAATCATTTCCGATGCCATCATTTCTCAACAAGGATGTTGCGAGTATAAATAGTGAATACTCAAATGGTGGGAGGGATACAAAGAACGCGTACTACTGTAGTGGATGTTTTTCCTGTGAGGATATGTGGTACACAAACTTCGCAAATAAAAGTAAGGCAGTTATGGATTCCCGAACTATTCGGGATTCTGATCACGTGTATGGATCTCTCCAGAGTGACCATTTGTATCAATGCTCGTTTGTTTATTTTTCAAGCAACTGTACCGAGAGTATGCTTTTGTTCGACTGCAGAAATTGTACGGATTGTTTCGGGTGCGTAAACCTACGTAATAAAAAGTATTGTGTGTTTAACGAACAGTATACAAAAGAAGAGTATGAGTCGTTCATTAGAAATCTGTATCCTCTCAGGCGGTCTGCTCTAGAGAAGTACGAAGTAAAGTTTTGGAAGTTTGTGAAGGAGCTCCCTATGAATGCATCCCACAACGTAGGATCCGAGAATGTCTCAGGGGTGGGGATAGTCAACTCAAAAGATCTCTTTGACGTGATAGATGCGGTAAAAGCTCAAAATGTACGACACGCAGATAGTCCGCTTACGCACCATGATTCGATAGACTTCCTTTTCTCTGGAGGCTCCCACCATATCTACGGGACTATCAATATTGGCTCACAATCGAGCTGGGTTAAGTTTTCTGTCTCATCAAAATTTTGTACAGATTCGGAGTATATCTTTAACTCAAAAAACCTTTCCAATTGTTTTATGTGCTTTGGACTACAAAATAAATCATACTGCATTTTGAATAGACAGTATGAGAAAGAAGAGTATTTTAGGATAGTAGATGAGATAAAGTCGCATCTCGTGCTCCGCGGTGAGTACGGAGACGGTCTGGGTATCGAGTACTGCGCACAAGGGTACAACACATCTCTTGCACAAATATCGTATCCGCTCGATGATGAAACTATCCACGCTATCGGTGGATATGTGACAGTTGATCCTGAAATAAATCTGGAGGGTATCGAAGTGCTCTCTAAGGAGGAAGTGCCGGAAACTATAGAAGAGGTTGATGATGGCATAGTAGTCAAAGCGATATTGTGCAACGAAACCAAGAGACCGTTTAAGATAATACCCTCAGAGCTTGCGTTCTATAGAAAGATGCGTCTGCCCTTGCCCACCGTGCATCCTCAAGTGCGGATGATAGAGATGATGCGCATGGTGCCCACAGCGAGGATGTACTCAACGGATTGTGCAAAGTGTCAAAAAAAAATTCATTCTATTTTTAATCCTGAAGAGAGGTATAATCTGTACTGCGAAACATGTTACCAGAGCGAAATTTTGTAATGCATTTTAGTGTTATATTTCAAGTGTTCTTCAGGTTTTGAAGTGCCTATCCAGACGCTTGACTCTTTTTATTATTTCGTGTAGTATCTTATTCGCATCTCACGATTTGTGTGGATGCGTTTTGTTTGAGAGATATACCTTGTAAAAAGAATATAAAGAAGTACAAGACAATTAAGAAGAATGTCTGTGCAAGTCCAAATAAATAAAACTATATCGTATGAGCTTGATATAGAGAATATAAACAACAAGAAGAAAATAAATTGCTTTTTCTCTTGTTTCACTCTGAAAATGCAAACATTTCAATTTATTGAGTTTCATTTTTTAGTAGAGTTTGATCCTAGCTCAGGATGAACGCTGGCGGCGTGGATAAGGCATGCAAGTCGAACGGATCTGTCCCATGAATTATTGAAGGATTTCAAGTAGTAATACAAGAGAAACGGATATAAGGATTGGGTTCGCAGATTAGTGGCGAACGAGGTAGTAATACACAGGAATCTCCCCCCGAGTCATGAATAACCCATCGAAAGATGGACTAATACATGATGGTCTCGCAAGAGTAAAGAATTTCGCTCGGAGAAGAGCCTGTGCAGTATCAGCTAGTTGGTAGTGTAATGGACTACCAAGGCTATGACGCTTAGGGGAGCTGAGAGGCTGACCCCCACCGAGGGAACTGAGACACGGTCCCTACACCTACGGGTGGCTGCAGTCGAGAATCTTCCACAATGGACGAAAGTCTGATGGAGCGACGCCGCGTGATGGACGAAGTCCTTAGGGACGTAAACATCTTTTATGAGGGAAGAATTTTATTGACGGTACCTCATGAATAAGGGGCTCCCAATCTCGTGCCAGCAGGAGCGGTAATACGAGAGCCCCGAGCGTTATCCGGAATCATTGGGCGTAAAGGGTGTGTAGGCGGTTGTATTAGTCTTCTGGTAAATCTCCGGGCTTAACTCGGAACCATTGGAGGAAACGGTACGACTAGAATATGTGAGAGGTGTACGGAACTCTACGTGTAGGGGTGAAATCCGTTGATATGTAGGGGAACACCAAAAGCGAAAGCAGTACACTAGCGCATTATTGACGCTCAAACACGAAAGCGTGGGTAGCGAATGGGATTAGATACCCCAGTAGTCCACGCCCTAAACGATCTTCTCTAGCCATTCGGAGTATCGACCCTCTGAGAGGCGAAGCTAACGCGTTAAGAGAAGCGCCTGGGAATTACGGCCGCAAGGCTAAAACTCAAAGGAATAGACGGGGACTTGCACAAGCGGTGGATTGTGTGGCTTAATTCGTCGGTAAACGTAAAACCTCACCAGGGTTTGAAACCTAACTGTAAGCTCTCAGAAAAGGGAGCCCTCGCAAGACTGTTAGGCAGGTGCTGCATGGTCGTCGTCAGTTCGTGGCTTGAGTTGTTCCCTTAAGTGGGGAAACGAACGCAACCCTCATCGTGTGTTATATTTGTCACGCGAGACCGCCCAGCCCAATGTATATGATTTTTTCGTATATATCGGGCTGGGAGGAAGGAGAGGATGACGCCAGATCCGCATGGCCCTTTGATACCCTGGGCTGCACACGCAATACAATGGTTACTACAACGCGAGGCAATGGAGCGATCCGGAGCAAATCGTAATAAAAGTAGCCCCAGTTCGGATTGCAGTCTGAAACTCGACTGCATGAAGTTGGAATCGCTAGTAATCGCGGGTCATCATACCGCGGTGAATACGTTCTCAAGTCTTGTACTCACCGCCCGTCAAGTCAAGGGAGCCGGGAGTACCCGAAGGCTCACATTTGTGGGACTACGGTAAGCTCGGTGACAGGGACTAAGTCGTAACAAGGCACGGGTAGCGGAAGCTGTTCGTGGATTAATTCAAACTGAAAACGTTGCCTCTATTTATAGAGAGTGACTTATCGGTCGGTTTCTTGTCTACAAGAAGAGTTCTAGGATCTATAAAACCTAGTGACAGCTCGGAAAGACGGCAACCACATACGAGGCTAAGTCGTATGTCAGAGTGAAACAAAAGAAAGAGCAATTACTATCAGATTTTTCTGAACAAAAAAACACCTATTTCTAGGTGTTTTTTTGTTGTCTGTCAGTTTACTATATTTAATTTCTTGATATCGTGATTGCTGTTGTATTAAAATTTTTCAAATAATAGTATTTCTCCAAAATTGCTCTGTAGATACTAGGTATGTTTTTGATATAAAAATGTTATGCATATTTTGGGTATAAAACGGTATCACACAACAGAGGTGTCGAGTCTATCAAAGCAAGAACTTTTATTTTAAATGTTTGATATAGTAGAAAACAAATTATTATATACTTAAAAAATATTATTTTTTAAGTTCTTTGTGTTTATGGTAAGCGAGGAATGTATATATATAAAGAAACAAAATGTAGAAATTCTGTATAGAAAAAACACTCCTGTAGGGAGTGTTTTTTCATAATGTTGTACGTCCGTAAGCCGAATTCTGTTTGTAGTTATTTATCTAGGCATGTGATTACTCGCATGCTCGAGCGACTCAAACCAACGTAAACGCTGGAATACGGTCTTGCACAAACGTAAGGGTTTAGCCGTTTCACTCTTTGATTTTTTTTAGTATCTTTCGATTCTAAATCTATATAAAGATTCATCCATCACTGGATGCCAGTTTCTTTCGTCCTTGGCGTCACTGCTCGCACCTCTTGGATTACTCCAGACGGGGGTTACCCGCTACGCGCTCCTTATCCCGGGAAGGGTGCACACAACTCGGATCTAGCTTGGCAGCAAAGAAAAAAGCAGCATGCACCATTCCCAGGAGAAGGTTGTGTTCGGACTTTCCTCACCCTTTGATTACTCAGAAGGCGTAAACTATCAACGTGCAACATATATATTTGTATCATAGATTGAAATACTTGACAAATTCTCTCAATTTGCTATAATAGCATTGTGAGTGAAAAGCTCTGATAATAATTAAAAACAATTGCCTCGCAAAGCCCCCGCAAGGGGGTTTTGTGTTTATGTAGTATTGAGTTACTGTATATAATGAAAATATAGTGTATACTGTATCTAGTGCGACTGCTGTAAGAAATGTTGGCGGTCGCACTCACATAGGCAATTGTGTTGGAGTTTTGCCACCGCCAACATTTTCTACAGCAGTGCATCCAAAAAAATCCGCTTCGGCGGATTTTTTGTTTACTCACAATAGTACACTGCGTAAAAAATTTTTTTATGATATGTAGCACAGAAAATAAATTAAAAAACTTTTTATTAAAAATATTTTTTTAATAAAAAGTTTTCCACAGCTTCGACACTTTATCTCTTGCTGTTGTGTCGCGCGTATACGATAATTGTAGTGTAGGTGAAAGCAGTGAAAATTTTTTAAAAAATATTTTAATGAGGTCGCACTGTTCTCATCATTACTAATTAAAAACAATTTCAAAATTTATGGCAGCAAAGAAAAAAGCAGCAAAGAAGGCAGCTCCAAAGAAAAAGGTAGCAGCAAAGAAAAAAGCAGCTCCAAAGAAAAAAGCAGCTCCAAAGAAAAAGGTAGCAGCAAAGAAAACAGCAAAGAAGCGAGCATAGTCGTATTTCTGTTTCACTTAAGAAAAAACCCTTCCTATCCGAAGGGTTTTTTCTTACCCAAAACCAATAGCTCTTGAACCGGAAAGACTCAATATGGGTATATATTGCAATCATTTTAGAACTAGAAATGGATTCCATTGTATGTTAGAATTGATACTCTATGACCACAACACTACAGAAACTATTTGGCGACCACAGTACTACTTTTGTTGCAAAAGCACAAAAAAATGTCACAAAAATAAATGCTTTAGAAAGCGAAATCAAGGCACTGTCTGATTCAGATTTTCCCAATGAAACGCTTAAACTAAAAGAAAGATTAGAAAAAGGAGAATCTCTCGACGACGTATTGCCACGAGCATTTGCATTGACTCGAGAAGCTGCATTTCGAATGCTAGGACAACGTCATTATGATGTGCAACTTGTTGGCGGTATGGCTTTGCATCAAGGAAATATAGCAGAGATGCGTACCGGAGAGGGTAAAACACTCGTCGCTACACTTGCTGTGTATTTGAATGCACTAACTGGAAAAGGTGTTCATGTCATCACCGTGAACGATTATCTTGCTCGACGAGATGCTACGTGGATGGGTCAGATCTATAATTTCCTGGGTCTTTCTATTGGCGTTATCAATTCACAACAACAGTCTTTTGTATACGACGCATCACATACAACACCTGAAGAAGATAAAGAACGCGATGAAACAGGGTCATACAAAGTGCAACATGAATTCCTGCGTCCCTCTACTCGCGCAGAATCTTACAACGCAGATATTACTTATGGAACGAATCACGAGTTTGGTTTCGACTATCTACGAGACAACCTTGCAATCAGCAAGAGAAACTTAGTTCAACGGGGTCACGAATACGCTGTTGTCGATGAAATAGATTCGATTTTGATAGATGAAGCGAGAACACCACTCATTATCTCGCTACCTTCTGGTGATAGCGATGATTTTTATCGCCGATTTGCTACTTTGGCAACTGAGTTGAAAGTCAACGAAGACTATACAGTAGATGAAAAACAACGAGCGATAACCATGACAGATAGTGGCATCACACACGCAGAAAAAGTGCTCGAGATACATGATATTTATACAGAAAAAGGTATTAAATATGTGCACCATTTAGAAACAGCTGTAAAAGCACAGGCACTGTATATTCGTGACAAAGAATATGTAGTCAAAGATGATGAGATTATTATTGTCGATCCTTTTACTGGTCGATTGCAACCAGGACGACGATGGAGTGAAGGTTTGCATCAGGCAATAGAGGCAAAAGAAGGTGTAAAAATAAAAGAGGAGAGTCGTACTGCCGCATCTATCACGTATCAAAACTTTTTTCGTTTCTACACCAAACTTTCTGGGATGACTGGTACAGCGAAAACCTCCGCAGAAGAATTTTATAGCGTCTACAGACTCGATGTTGTAACAGTGCCAACACATAGACCCGTTGTTCGTCTAGACGAAAACGACTTTATATTTCAAACCGAACAGGGAAAATGGAAAGCACTGGCAAAAGAAATAAAAAAATTACATGAAAATGGTCAGCCTGTGCTTATTGGTACTATCTCGATCGAAAAGAACGAGCTTCTCTCTGCATACCTAAAAACAGAAGGTGTGCCACATACCATACTAAACGCTAAAAACCATGAACAAGAGGGAGAGATAATAGCAAACGCTGGAAAAAAAGGTGCCGTCACTATCGCTACGAACATGGCAGGCCGAGGTATCGATATCAAACTTGGTGGCGCAAAAGCCACGACCGAAGAAGGAGATGAAGTTCGAACAATCGGAGGACTTGCTGTATTTGGTACAGAAAGACATGAAGCGAGACGTATAGATGACCAGCTTCGAGGACGTGCAGGTCGCCAAGGAGATCCTGGATACACTCAATTTTTTGTTTCTCTCGACGACGATCTTATGCGTATCTTTGGTTCAGACAATATCAAAAAAATGATGGGACGATTTGGTATTCCAGAGGATGAACCGATAAAAAATAGTATTATATCTAAAGGAATTAAAAGTGCACAAGCAAAGATAGAAGGTTTTCATTTTGATGCTCGAAAACACACTCTTGAATACGACGATGTGCTCAACCATCAGAGAGAAACTATATATCGTCGTCGACGAGCACTGTTGTTGGCAGACAAAGAAACCATCACAAGCACGTTGGAGGAGTTGAAAGAATTTTCACCACTTGCTCGAGAGGTTATTGAAAAGAAAGAAAAAGAAGTCCCCGAGGAAGTTTTTATGGAAACAGTGAGACGAATCATTTTACATGTAACAGACTTGCTATGGGTTGAGCATTTGGAAACTATGGATTATCTACGTTCGTCCGTAAACCTCCGAGCATATGGTCAACGAGATCCGCTTGTGGAGTACCGAAGAGAAGGACTTCGCATGTTCCGTGATATGGAAGTAGCATTTCGCAATCAATCTATAGATTTGATAGAAAATATAAAACCCGATACAACGATCAAGACAGAAACTATTTCAATAGAACCTATAAGTGTGGAAATACATGAAACACCCAGACAGTTCGCACAACAATCTACCAACGAAACCCCAGATTCTTCTTCGAGACCAGAGTCTCATATAAAAGGTGAATATGACGGTGTAGGTCGTAATGATCCTTGTCCATGTGGAAGCGGTAAAAAATTCAAAAAATGCCATGGTGCAAACGCTTAACAATCTAGTACTCGACGTACAAGTAGTAAAAGTGTATGGAGATATACAAATCTCTGTGTCTGATATTGTATATGATACTCGAAAATCTATTCCAAAAGGTTCGTTGTATGTAGCACTACGTGGTACAAAAGTTGACGGACACGACATGATTGATACAGCTATCGATAATGGTGCGCAGGCAATACTCTGCGAAGAATTTCCCCAGAAAATAAGGGATCATGTGACATATGTACAAGTCGCCAATACTCACCACAGCATAGCGTTGGTGTCGGAGGCGTATTTCGATTATCCATCAAAAAAGCTACAACTTATAGGAGTCACGGGAACCAACGGTAAGACCACGGTAGCGACACTACTCTATTCATTTTTTCGTGATGTTGGTGAACATGCAGTACTTCTCTCAACAGTAGAAAACAAAATAGATGATGAAATATTTGAAGCTTCACAAACTACACCAGATCCATATGATATCTCTCGCATACTTGCGCTTGCGGTAGAGCGAGGCGCTAGTTACGCTGTTATGGAAGTTTCATCACACGCGATACACCAACTACGCGTCAGCGGTCTGACATTTGCGGGAGGGTTGTTTACCAATATTACCCACGACCATCTAAACTATCATGAAACATTTCAAGAGTATACAAGAGTTAAAAAAATGTTTTTCGACTTTCTTTCCAATCAAGCTTTTGCAGTGACTAACCGTGATGATAGTGAAGGTGAATGGATGCTTAAAAATACCGTTGCAAAAAAATATTCGTATTCTATAAACGATGAAGCTGATTTTAAAGGTGAACTAGTATCGAGTACTCTTGAGGGTGTAGAAATGAAAATCAACAATGCTCCTGTGCATGTGCGATTGATTGGAAAATTCAATGCGTACAATATACTCGCAGTGTATGGTGCACTCGTACTATTGAAGTTTGACGAAACATTGGTACGAGAAAAACTTTCACAGTTGTCTCCACCTCGAGGTCGAATAGAATTTGTAAAGTCTACCGATGGCGTTTATGGTGTTGTTGATTATGCACATACACCAGACGCTGTAGAAAATGTACTCAAAACACTTCGTGAAGTCACAAAAGGAAAAATTATAACGGTTATAGGTTGTGGTGGTGATCGAGACCCTTTCAAACGTCCTCTCATGGGCGCATTGGCACACGATATGAGTAACCATACGATATTTACTTCAGACAATCCGCGTAGTGAAGATCCACAAAAAATACTCGGTGACATGACGGACATATTGTCAGATGATGGTACATGGGAGATAGCAGTAGATCGCTATGAAGCTATACGCCAGGCGGTTGCATTGGCACAA
Organism: Minisyncoccota bacterium; assembly: GCA_017992255.1. Classification (GTDB taxonomy): domain Bacteria; phylum Patescibacteriota; class Minisyncoccia; order Phycocordibacterales; family UBA9973; genus JAGOPB01. The sequence continues at coordinate 17,569 of JAGOPB010000007.1, forward strand.
CCTGGTGATGTGGTATTGTTGGCTGGCAAGGGGCATGAAGAATATCAAGAAATATCTGGTGTAAAACATCATTTTTCAGACAGAGAACAACTTGATATCATATTTAGTATGGTATAGACATTTAGTATGCAAAAAAAATACTACCAACATCACTTTAAAGATAAAAAAATTACCATAATGGGACTTGGTTTGCTGGGACGAGGTATACAAGTAACAGAATTTTTGGCAAAAAATGGAGCAAAGCTCACAGTGACGGATTTGAAGTCGAAACAAGAACTTGCTCCTGCTCTAAAAAAACTTTCAAAGTATAGCACTATTCGTTATGTACTCGGTTCGCACAACATATCGGATTTTGAAAATATAGATATGGTGGTTAAAGCAGCGGGTGTACCTTTAGACTCACCATATATTTTACATGCACAAAAAAAAGGTGTTGATGTGGCCATGGATGCATCACTTTTTGTACGACTTGCTCCACGAGTCACTGTGGTTGGTGTGACAGGAACTCGAGGTAAATCCATGACAGCAAGTGCTATCTACCACATACTACAAAAAAATGAAAAAAAACTAGGGTGCACTGTCTATTCCGGAGGAAACCTACGTGGCAAGGCAACGCTCCCTCTGCTGGCAAAAGTACAAGATAACGATATAGTAGTTCTCGAACTCGATTCATGGCAGTGTCAGGGATTTGGTGATGAAAAAATATCTCCACATATTGGGGTATTTACCAATTTTATGACTGATCACATGAACTATTATAGAAATAATTTAAAAAAATATTTTAATGATAAGGTAAATATTTTCCGTTATCAAACTCAAGATGATCTGCTTGTGATTGGGCCATCATTGAAGAGAGAAATACAAAAAAAAGATGTAGTAGGTAGACGTGTTGTGGTAAATAAAAAAATAGTAGCACAGTGGAAAATGAATGTTGTTGGTGAACACCAAAGAGAAAATATTGCTTATGCAGTAGAGGTCGCACAGAGTCTCGGTGTATCACTGTTTGATATAAAAAAAGCTGTACGTTCATTTCCTGGAGTGGAAGGACGACTACAATATGTGAAAACCGTGCGAGGTGTGAAAATATACAATGACAACAACGCCACAACTCCGGAGGCTACAACGGCTGGACTTGTTGCTGTGGCAACAAAGAAAACGAAAAAGATTATTTTACTAGCAGGAGGGAATGATAAAAATATTCCACTTGGTGAGCTTGTCCGCGCTATAAAAAAGTATGCAAAGGTGGTTTTTCTGACACCTGGTAATGGAACAGACCGACTAGTAAACGAATGCCAGACAAAAAAAGTTGCCGTATTTTTGGTACGTGACCTAGTCCATGGTGTCCATGAGGCAATACACGTAGCAAAAAAAGGAGATTCCATTTTATTCTCTCCAGCATTTACTTCATATGGAGAATTTGCAAACGAATATGAAAGAAACGATGCATTTGTGAAAATTGTTAAAGAGCTATAATACAATACTGATGTATGGATGAAAATTATTATGCCAAAATAATCTGGGAGTATATGTGTACATATGACACACTTTCGACTGCAGATCTTGTCTTGCTGTGTGGTAACGATGATGACCGCACTGCTGTCTATACTGCAGAATTGTACAAAAAGGGATTGGCACCTCTCGTTCTTGTTTCAGGGAGCGGAAGTGCCAAAAACAAAGAAGGGTACATGACCAATGAAGCAAAGAGACTTGCTAGTGTGATGATTGAAAAAGGAATTCCCGAACAATCAATTCTCGTAGAAGAACAAGCAACGAATTCGGGAGAAAATGTCGTATTTTCTCAGCAACTTCTGAAAGAAAAAAGTGTGAAAGTAGAAAGTATTATCCTTGTACACAAGCCGTATATGACACGTCGAGCACGAGCAACATTTATAAAACAATGGACGGGTCCAGAGTATCAAGTTACCTCAATGCCTATTTCATATGATGAGTACAAAAATGGTTATGGTGATGATACAAACTTTCTCAATTTTTTGGTAGGGGATTTTCTGCGTATGCGAGAGTATGCTAAACTCGGATTTCAGATAGAGGAGGAAATTCCTAGTAATGTCTGGGATGCAGGACAGAAATTGGTAGAAATGGGTTATACTAAGTATGTTGTATGAAAGCAAAGCCACAAATATTTATAATCCACGGAGGACAAACTTTTCGACATCGAAAAGAATATCTGAAGTATTTGGAAACGCGTCCTGTGTCACTTCAGAAATCTCAAGATTGGAAGCGAGAATATTTAGACAAAGAGCTTGGTAAAAAATTCGAAATCATCCGACCAGATTTCCCTTTAGCAGACAATGCTGTGTATTCGGATTGGAAAATACATTTTGAACGATATATACCATTGTTGCGAAACAATCTTGTGCTTATCGGAAATTCGCTCGGAGGAATTTTTTTGGCACAATATCTCTCTGAAAATACTTTTCCAAAGAAGATCAAGGCTGTATTTTTAGTGGCCCCACCATTTGATGACACTTGTTTTTCCGGAGCTTTAGTTGGGGGATTCAAACTTGGAAAGGATCTCTCTTTGTTTGCACGTCAAACTAAAAAAATTACTCTTTTTTTTTCCAAGGACGATGACGCTATTCCTGTGACGCATTCAGAAAAATATAAACAGGCTCTTACTTCGGCAGATATAATAGTATTCAAAAGCAAGAATGGTCATTTTCGAATAGCACGATTTCCTGAAATAGTAACAATGATTAAAGCACTTTATTATGGAAACGGATCTCAATAAATACAAAAAAATATACTTTCTCGGTATTGGCGGCATCGGAGTTTCGGCTATCGCACGCATGATGAAAGCCGATGGCAAGGAGGTGAGTGGTCGTGATGCAGCCGAAAGCGAGATAACGAAAGGGTTACAACGGGAGGGTATATCTGTCACAATTGGACCAAATACGAGCGACATACCAAGTGGTACCGAGCTTGTTGTATATTCGAGAGCATTTGAAGTTGCAGATCAGCACGTGCTCGACCAGATGCGTGACACAGGTGTAGCAATCCTTTCGTATCCAGAAGTGCTCACAATTATTTCAAAAGGAAAGTATACTATCGCGGTAGCAGGTATGCACGGCAAGACAACTACCACAGCTATGATATCGCACATGCTACGATCTGCTGGGATACACCCAACCACTATTGTTGGTTCTATCATGAAAGACACTGGTAGTAATTTTCTGGCAGGAGACAGTAACTACTTTGTAGTAGAAGCCGATGAATATCGTCGAAGTTTTCACCACCTCTCACCTCAAATTTTGATAATCACCAACATAGATGAGGATCATTTGGACTATTACAAAGATATTCATGACATACAAGATGCTTTTCGAGTAATGGTAGAAAAAGTACCCGCCGATGGACTAATTATTTGCGACCCGACGGCACCGTATATAGATGAGGTGGTCAAAGAGTCAGTAGCACCACTTATGGATTATACAAATCATCTAGGTCATGTCCCACCACTTCTCGTTCCCGGAGCTCACAATCGTGCAAATGGAGCATGTGCGTTCAGTGTAGGAAGACATCTTGGACTGCCTAAAAAAGAATTACAGGAAGGATTGGAGTCGTTTTCCGGAACATGGAGACGTTTTGAATATATAGGTACGTCCGAAAGTGGTGCACTTATTTACGATGACTACGGACATCATCCTACTGAAATAGAGGCAACGCTTTCTATGGTACGAGAAGAATTTGGGAAGAGAAAGATATATGTAGTGTTTCATCCGCATTTGTATTCAAGAACCAAACTTCTACTTCATGATTTTGCTCGCTCATTGGCAAAAGAAGAGATGGAAATACTACTTCCACCTATTTATCCCGCTCGAGAAGCTTTCGATCCGTCTATTTCTTCTGAAATATTGGCACGTGAAATTGAAAAAAATAAGGGATCTGTAAAAACATTTGACTCTTTTTTGGAAATTGAGGCTTATTTAGTAAAGGTTTTGAGTCCAAACGATATTCTTTTGACATTGGGGGCAGGAGAAAGCAACAAAGTCGCTTATACCCTTGTAAAACAGCATCAATAAGACAATTTACTTGCTTTATTGTCAAACCTGTTTTGGAAAATACCATTATAAAATAAGGGTATTTTTGTTTGACAAAGTATATAACTGTTGTTTAACTCTTGACAGGTAGGGTGATATATGCTATCATCTTTGTAACTCCAACTATCGTGGAGTTTTTATTTTGGAAGACAGTCACATGTCATTCATGTAAAAAATACAGAATCTGGTGTTGTCGGAGCGAAACCGTCAAATTATGAAAAACAAAAATACAAAGCTTGCATTGAACGCTTTAATACTCTTTCCAGTTTTTACAGGAGTGAATGGAATACAGACTAATATGTTAGCTCTGAATGGAGTGACAAACCCTGTAGCACAGATAATACAAACGGTTTCACAGGATGAAAAAAATATAGTAGAACAAAGTCGTATAGAACAAGCGTCTCGTATAGATGAGTACTTTGGCAAATACAATCTACCTCTAGAAGGATACGGAATGAAGTTTGTGTTAGAAGCGGAGAAAAATAATCTTGATTGGAGACTTCTCCCAGCAATAGCGATGAGAGAGTCTACAGGAGGAAAGTTTGCATGTGGACACAATCCTTTTGGATGGGGTTCATGCAAGATCAGTTTTGAAACCTATGACAATGCCATAGAAACTGTGGCTTGGAATCTGGGAGGGAACAATCCTCGTACCGAACGATACTACAAAGATAAAACAATTTCGCAAATTATAGATAGATACAACCCACCGCATATTGTTGCTGGATACAAAAATCAAATCTGGGATATTATGGAGAAAATAGAAACTACATCACAGAGTGCAACATCCGTTGCCGTAGAAACAGATATACACAGTGAAGCATAATAAAATAAACAAACGTCTACAAGGTTGTAGACGTTTGTTTATTTATCATCTATAAACAGATCTGTCTGTCCAGATTTCTTTGCTTTACGAATATTTGGATTCGTGTATTCCACATCAGTCAAACCTAGATCCTTTGCTTTGTTGTTTGCAGACAATTTCGACAACATGCCCATTATATAATTTTCGGAAAAGTTCAATTTAAGTTCTTTAATCACAGATAGTATGGCTGCTTTATGTATAGAATCATTTGAAAAAGTACTTACCTTGTATTTTGCTATTTCTTTAACTGCTTCAGCTGTATATGTATCTACGTACTTCTGGATTTTGTTCCAATAATCACTATCAAAATGTTTTTCTGGTTTGTTTTCCATATATATACTATAGCATTTTTATTCAATACTGTACTACATATCTTTGCAAAATAGGTTATTTTTTGCTATTATTCTACTGTTCAGATCAATACTTCTATAATACATAGGAAGGGGTCGGTTTGAATAAAATCTATATTCCGGAGTAGCTCAGCGGTAGAGCAAACGACTGTTAATCGTAAGGTCACAGGTTCGATCCCTGTCTCCGGAGCAGAAAGAAACACAGAATACGTCCTTATTTTTAGGGGCGTGTTTTGTTAATAATGAGTTACCTTAAGCGGGATTCGAACTTTGAAAGTATTGTTCCAAGTATTTTTCTAGTAACCCCTCATCAGTAAGCATTTTTAACATATGTCCACCATTCTTAATTCTTTCTTCGTTTGGTCTTAAAAGCAAGTTGGTAGCTTTCCTAAACGTCTGCAACCAAACCGCTCTAAGTAGTTTTTCTCGATCTATCTGACCAGAAGTGTTTTCGATCTTCTCAAGAATCATCTTACTCATCTCAATATCATCTGGATTCGGGCTGACCGATGGCATTAAGAGGTATCCCAAATCGAAGTATTCAGGCTCGAGCCTCGGATTAGCATCAAAAAATGTCGGAGGATCAGATGCGAAAAAATGTGCTGTCTGAAAGTCGAAACTACCAAGATTAGATTCATCCTCTGGGTACTGTTTTTTTATAATTTCTGAATGTTTTCTAAGTTCATCACCCCAAGAGATAGATGGTTCATATTTATTAGCAATTTCGACAGTGTCAGGATTACAGAACCACTTATCCATAAAACTATCAATATCTGCAAAGTTTCCGACAATAAATTCTCCATCGTAGTCTGTTGGCCAACCATAACCCTTGCCTTGTATTTTTTGTAAAGCGACAAATACCTCACTTTTTACTTCACCAACTTCTTTAAGTGTTAACTTTTCTTCTTCAAACGCATCCTTCAAAGTACCCTGATCAAAGTATTCCATCACCAAGAACGGATGTTCATCAACAGTTCCTTCAAAGTAGACCTTGGGAACTCTTATATCGTTATCACTCATAGCTTCGTATGCTTTTATTTCAGCTATAGTTCGTGTAGGTGTCTCAGTCATTTTGACGACATAAACGTCGCCACTTGATAATTCGATCTTAGCAACGATAGAGCCTACACCTTGTTGAAAATACGAAACTACTAAATCTTCATTCTCAAACAGTGGGGTTGATCGAAGTAGTTTCTTAAAATAAACGTCAGCGTTTTTTCGAAACTCTTTCTTCTGCTCTGGCATCCAATCAGGAACAGGACAAGTATTTGAAAAAGTTAGTTTTTTTGAATGTAAATTTTCCTGAGTTTCCATATGATGTCTATTATATAAAAATTAGCGTGCTAAAGCGATTAATTTACCAATTTGCTCTAAGTGATGTTCAGGGTTTGGATATGATGAAGCCCAGTCAAAAGTTCGAAATGCACACCTCCATTCGAGCCATCAAAAAGACCTTGTTATGCAAGGTCTTTTTATGTTACCGAAATAGGGTTCAGAACTTTTTACAAAATAAAAAACTGTCCATTTATATAATGGACAGTTTTATTTCTTTTTTCTTACCTGTCTTTGTAAAATTGTTCAACCCTTTCAAATAATTCTTCTGCGGAAAAACCGAGTTCTTCTGCAAGCTTGAGAGTGTTGATGAACATTTTAACAGTAGATTCTTCCACTTTGGTAATTCCTTGGTGTGTCCTGTTGCCTTTGTGGTCATATTCTTCACATACTTCTGCAATTTTCCCAAGGGATTTTTGCATATGGAAGTTGCTATGACTGATGGCAAACATTTGTTTTGTTTCTGGACTACTATCATCTAATTTTGGATAGTTTTCTTTATTGAAAACATACTTTGAACCTATTAGGCTCATAAGCTCCTGAAGTTTTTTTGATTTTGCTGACATTGTACATTTATTTGATTTACCAGACTATATCATAATTTAACATTTTGTAAACAGGTGCAGTTTTTATGAGTTCTGAAGTGCCACCATTGGAAATAACTCAAAAATCTTAGAAAACTCAATATCTCTTTTAATTTGAACCCAGTTGAGAGTTCTGAACGCGTCCAATAGGGGGAGCAAAATTTTGAGCCATATTTTATAATGGTTATTTTTGCTAACTTTTGTAAAGTTCGAACCTAAATAGTTATTTTATATAAATTAAAAAATAGCATTACATCTGTAATGCTATTTATAAATACTGGATAAGATTTTAACTAACTAACAGCAAGTTATTTGTGAGTTTGTCGATTTTAAGTTGAGCCTCATTTTTTGTTTTTTCAGCCTTGCTTAAGTTTTCTCTGAAAAAATTTACAACTTCTTCTTTCTCACAAATTTTTGATTGTTTAATTAGGATGTCAATATCCTTTTCGGTACTAATAACTAGTTCTTCAGCATCTCCAGATGCTTTGAACATTTTGATTTTGATTACTTCATTTGAGTTATCAATAACCAGACAAGGGTTATTGATCTTCTTGAAGTATCCATCATTTGTTCGCCAGAACCATAATCCATTAATAAAATCTTCCTTTTTCATGATTTTATATATTTGTTTAATGTAATTAAATATTCCATAATGTATTAGGACAGTAGTAGAATAGATATATGAGAGTATTTAAGTATTTGTCTTCTGGCGAACGTTCAGAAATAGAGATATTAAAAGCTAAAGGATACAGCATTAGAGAAA
>JAGOPB010000038.1 GCA_017992255.1 Minisyncoccota bacterium
GAAATATTTGATGTAGTACTCACTAGTGGTGACATCGGCTATACAAAACCAGACAAGAAAGCATATGAAGTTTTTGCAACCGCTTTAGGTGTGGAACTAGATGAACTACTTTTTATTGATGACGCACGTTCATATATGGAAATAATGAAGTCATATGGCATACGAGCTGTTTTGTATTCAAATTTAGATACACTAATAGAATTATTAAAAAAGGAAAGTATAAAAGAATGAGAGAAAAAAATACTAAAATAAAAAACGAACTATTGCTCCTTCCAAACGTGGGTCCTGCGGTGCTTGCAGATTTGCATAAGCTTGGCATATATTCTGTTTCAGATTTTAAAGGAGAAGACCCAGAAGACTTGTACAAGAAACTTGAAAAAATAACAGGAAGACATGTCGACAGATGTATGTTGTATGTATTGAGAAGTCTGGTGTATATGGAAAACACAGGAGAACGAAATCCTAAAAAAATAGCATGGTGGTATTTCAAAGATTTGAAACAAGTAGATAGAATAAGATGATTTTGCTATACTGCAGGCATGAATAAGTGGATTTTTACTGCCTGTATCATTGTAGCCGTACTATGTGTGGTGTCTGTTCGAAGTAATGCTCTTTCGTTTTTTACTGTATCAAACAGTGCAACTCATCGAAACATAACAAAATCGCTCACTGTAGTAAAAAAAGATCCAGAGATTATTTCCTACAGCAGTGCGTCGACTAATACCTCGGAAGCATTGACTGATGAAGCGCCGATCCTTCAAGGTTTTTTAGCACCGAACACATCAGCAAATAAAACAACAACACAAAAACTAAACGACGTCTCACAACAAGATACAAAAATATCTCCTTTACCTAGGTGTCCACAAGCGAATACGTTACAGATCTCTGCGTTTCTGTTTCCCATGAATAAAACTTTTTCATTAGATACTCACTATGTGCCAGAAGAATTGGTTCAGATTCCAAACGATAGAGTAAAAAATAATGGATTTATTTGTGTGACAAAACAAACATTCACAGCGATGCAGAATATGTTTGATGAAGCAAAGGAAGAAGGGTACATACTCTACAGTACATCTGGTTTTCGTTCTGGAAAAACACAAGAGTCACTGTTTGCATATTATGTCAATTCACTTGGTTTAAACGAAGCTGAGCGCAGGAGTGCGCGTCCTGGACATTCTGAACACCAGCTTGGGACAACAATAGATATAACAGGGGGAGCAAGTGGTGCAACAAGTCATAATTTTGGAGAGACCGTTGAGGGTATGTGGCTGAGTGAGCATGCTCATGAGTATGGGTTTGTAATGAGTTATGAAAAAGACAAAGAAGTTATAACAGGGTATATGTACGAACCCTGGCATTTTCGCTATGTAGGACCTGATATTGCAAACGCTATAATAGACAAGAATACGACACTCGGGGAATTTCTAATAGAACTCTATACACAACAATAAATACATATTGAAAGATTCGCTATTTTGATATACTGATACCATACAAGTGAGATAGGTAAAATTGAACAAGATAATGACACAATGAAATACCTACTGTAAATAGTAAAAATATGAAACGCAAATGGTTTAGACGTAAAACATACGGATGGGGATGGACACCAGCAACACGGCAGGGGTGGACAGTGTTGGGCAGTGTTGTTTGTGTGGATGGTGATAGTATTTTTTATTTTTCGAAATAGTGATACTACGTACCAGTCAGAATCGAGCGCACTCCTTCGCATCTTTGTACCGCTGATATTTTCTATAGCAGGGCTCATAGCGGTCTGTATCGTCACAGGAGAGAAACCACAATGGCAGTGGGGAGTCAAAGAGGGGCTCCACAAAGTGACGAGAGAGGGTGTCGGGGTAATGATCTGGAAAGATGGAAAAGTACTTCTCGGTAAAAGGAAAAATGCACACGGATCAGATGAGTATTCTTTTCCTGGTGGACATCTAGAATATATGGAATCCTTTACCGACGCAATCGGCCGAGAAACTATGGAGGAAACTGGTATGACTATTGGCAACATACAGTACGTGCATACTGCAAATATCAACATAGATGACCTAAGGCATTATATAAACATATGCTTTACATCTGATTGGGTACATGGAGAGCCACGCACACGTGAACCAGAAAAATGTGAAGCTTGGAACTGGTACGATATGGATCATCTACCTAAACCACTCTTTTTTCAAACCGCACTGCTAGTAAATTCCTTCAAGAAAAATGTACAGTTCTACGACCAAAAAGATTTACCTCGGTTGTAGTTTTGTTAGCTGTCTTCAAGATGTTATAATAGGCATATGAAAGAAATATTTAAAATCAATACATTATTTTCAATAGCAAGTATTGTTGGCTCTATGTGGGTCGTTTTCAAACGAGAATGGAGAGTGCTCGTGGGTGCGACGGCTGTTTTACTGCTTGTATCGGTGCTTACGGGTGGAGATACAGAAAAAATGCCAGTGTTACAAAAAAGTATAGGTATCCTTATAAACATAGTGATTGCGTATGTGTACTTCGGCGTAATCCGTATCACGCTACATATGATACGAGGTGAGAATTATGGGTGGAATGATTTCAAAATTAAAGTCAAAGATATATTCAATCTCGTTATTACAATGGTTCTCTATAGTGTCATTCCGCTAGCATCGATGCTTGTAGTCGGAGTTGGTCTAAAATCGTGGTCTGGTCTTGATGGAATTAGTCTATTATTTTTTATGGTTATTTGCATTCCATTGTTATTTATATTGTTTCTCACTTATTTTGTACGATTTGGGATGTGGGTATATTTTGTTTTAGACCGAAATTACAAACCAATCGAGGCGCTCAAAGCATCTTTCAATGCAACAAAAGGTTCAACGCTACATTTGATGGGATTTATGATATTGACGTTGCTTGCTTTTGTAGTGGGTATCATTCCTGGAGGATTAGGTCTACTCGTGGTATTTCCGATGTATCTTCTTTGCCAAGGGGCTATCTATGAACGTCTGTCACAACACATGCTCGGAGAAAGTAGTGAGTTTCCAATACAACAGCCAAAGGAACTCGATGCACCGATCTCTCTGGAAACGGATATAGATATCAAAACACCCGACGTTGGAGATGAAATAAAATAGAAATAAAATTCAGTATTAAAAAAACTCTGCAAAATTTCTTGCAGAGTTTTTGTTTTTTCCTCAGGTAGGTAATCGTATTACTTTCCAGTAATCGAGGAGTGGAATAAGTGACCCAATGGGGTCGAATTCTTTGTCCGTCAATGCAAAGGTGTAGCTTCCTTTTGAAGAGTGATGATTTCTGTGTAACCATTCTCCTAAAAGCAGAATATCAATTGCTATTACATTTCTGGAATCGTCATCTGTCTCGTATGCGGGGTTTTTGTACCCGTACTTATGTGCACACCAGTTTACTAAAAATCCATGAAATGGTCCCATTAGTACCGTTATCAGAAAAAACGGTATCACGAAAGGAAGCGTCATCCAACAAAACGGAAATAGCATCACATATATCCATGCATACACAATAACCCACACTATTTTAGTGAAACTATTCCTCGCCAGACGATCAAACCCTTCCATTTGTCGCCATCCTTTGCCACGTGCCATGTCTGCATATTTGCCTTCATGCAAAGTTTTTCCGTAGATAATGTAAGTATGCCACATATACAGTATAGGGTTCGAAAAATATTTCGGTGGATGTGGGTCCTGTTCTGTATCCGCATACAAGTGATGTGCTGTATGCATTTTTGCATAAGCAATAGGGGACATGTACGAAGATCCAGAACACAGAAATGATCCTACTTGGCACACATTTTGCCAAAATACGCTCATCGCAAATTGCCCGTGCGTGAGGAATCTGTGTAGATAAAACGATTGAAAAAATAGCGACCCGTACCAGTGAGTACAGAAAAATAGCATGAACCACAAAGCCTTGCTGAGTAGTTCGTCATTTGGAGTAAAAAAGCTCATATAAATTTATTAAGTTTTAAAATATACATTCTCTAAAACAGTACCATATTTTTATTGTTTTTACCTCCTATTATTTTTACGATTTGCATCATTACCAATAACAACACGTGACAGTCTTAATGGTGTGGTTATTGGTAGAAAATATTATTTTCGTTTTATGTAATATGTATCTGTCTTCTATGTTCTGTAACCTTTTGTATTGTGTCTGTCGATAGTATAATGCTTTTATGGATATACAATCACTCTATACGGACGCAAAAAATGAACTCAACCCTGCTCAAAAAGAAGCAGTGGAAACCATAGATGGGCCGGTGATGGTCATCGCGGGACCAGGTACTGGAAAAACACAAGTTCTTGCGCTCAGAATAGCTCATATCCTACAAGAAACAGATACGCCAGCATCCGGCATTCTATGTCTGACATTTACCCGTTCAGGTGTACGAGCAATGCGAAATAGATTGGAACAATATATGGGGGCTCGTGCATTTGAAGTGAGAGTATCTACATTTCATGCTTTCGCTACAGAGCTCGTAGAAAAATATTTTGATATTTTAGATTTTCAAACTCCACCCACCCTCCTCGACGACAAAGGATCAGTGTATCTTGTCGATGAGCTACTGCACTCTCGCGATTGGGAATATTTGCGACCGCGAGGAGACGCTGCAACTTACTTCTCGGATTTAAAATCCCTTATATCACTTTTGAAGCGTGAACGAATGACGCCGATAGATTTTTTGGCAGAAGTAGAAAGAGATATAGAATCTATTCGTGATAATCCTGATAGCATTTCAAGTCGCGGTCCAACAAAAGGTCAGCTAAAAAAAGACGCACAAACAAAGATTGATTCTCTCTCTCGCACACGTGAAGTTGTTCAATTTTACGAGTTGTACGAATCCACAAAAAGATCCAGATCTCTCATGGATTATGACGATGTTCTCGCGTATGCAGTAGAGCTCGTAGAGGTTTCAGAGGATGTCAGAGCCAGTCTTAGAGAGGATTTTCTGTATGTACTTATAGATGAACATCAAGACTCTAGTGGTGTTCAAAACAATTTTCTAAAAGCAGTATGGCAAGAAGTAGAAAAACCAAACATTTTTGTAGTTGGAGATGACCGTCAACTTATTTATGGTTTTGGTGGAGCATCTCTGTCATATTTTGAAGAATTCAAGACGTCGTTTGGCCGTGCTTCTCTGATTACTCTTATAGAAAACTATCGTTCAAGTGCTCCGATTCTTTCGCTTGCCGATACGTTGCTTACGAGTGAACTTGCTAGCGGTACACTCCATAGTAACTCTCTTGATATGGAAGATATTGTTCTTGCTGAATACACGTACCCTCGTGACGAGATTATTGCTGCCGGAATGCATTTTAAAGCCTTGATAGACAGTGGAATCTCCGCACAGGAATGTGCTTTGTTAGTGCCGAAGAATTATCATGTACGAAATGCGATTACTATATTTCGTAGTTTGGGTTTACCTGTTTCAAGTACAGGAGGAGAATCATTTTTTGATTTAAAAGAAATTGATATACTTCGTCGAACACTTTCGATTGTGGCAAATCCAAACAATGCCGTGGCTCTCTCTACATCACTTTTTGATGAAACCTCAGGTGTTTCTCCATTAGAAGCACATACATTTTTTCGTTCACAAAAAATGAAAGATTTGTCACTTGATAGTCTTGTTATCTACGAAAATAATAAAGGATTATTTAAAGGAG
>JAGOPB010000008.1 GCA_017992255.1 Minisyncoccota bacterium
GAAAGTCAAAAAGTCAGGCACTCGTCTGCTTACGCAGACAGATGGTGAACATCATTTGGATGATGATGAAGCACAAGACAATGTACCGAAATGCTTGACTTTTTCTCATAGCGGATCTTCCTGCGGGCGGGCGAATTCCAAAATCTCCGCCGAATTTCAAAAATAGTAGTCTCGGTTTTGCGAAATAATTTTCTAGGGAAAGGGTTCGCAAAACCGAGTCCTCATTTGTAATCGCACATTCCGTCCTTTTCCTTAGGAAAAGCTCTGTGCTTCGCACAGAGGTTCTTTAGCGCACGGATGTGCGATTAGTGTTTGTTTTGAAAATTGTTCGAGCTTGGTACAATAGAATCACAAGATTTTGTTGTCTAGGGTACTTAAAATTTCCTTGTACATCACTACCACGAACAAATCGCAACGGATTGTATATTTTTTCGAGTTATTCAGACAAACTTGGTTATACTTCAATATATAGTAAATATATTTCAAACCAGTTTCTGAAGGTATGCATTCTGTTTGTCGTGTAACAATGTTTCTATTGACCGTTCTTTAGTTGAGCGGTGTCTTTATGTAACCAACAATTCATTAAAAACTTGATTAGACATTTCAAACAGGCACATGTCGTTTAAAATGCAAAAATCGGCTTATTTTACAACAAATATGTGGATAAACATGTGTGTTTTGTGTATAAACGACACCTATAAACGACATGTCGTTTATAGTAAAATTCTATAATATCTATAATTTGCAAGGCCTTATGTGAAGTTTGCTTAAATATTATCATATTGTGCTAAATATGTTTCACGTGAAACATATTTAGCACAATATGATATCTTCTGTTATATAAAAGATCATTTTTGATAAATTTGCGTGTGTTTCACATGAAACAAACTATGTGTTTTTGGATTCGATGTATATTTTCCTTCTATTTTTCTATTAAACGAATAGTATCATAAAATATTCTTTTTTAAACTCTACTGTTTCATGTGAAACTTTTCTTATTTCTGTATGGTATACTCATTAGACATTATACAGTACAGCCTATACCATCCATGATAGAAGAAGAATACACAGGCAAATCAGGTGTGCGATACATATTTCAGTATACTGAGTGTGATACTTTTGATATGCTCCCAGTAGAACTTTGCAAACAGGCTCACAGTGTTTGCTTTGTTGGAAAACAAATTGCTATCGTTCACGACCAAATAAAAAATACTTGGGGTTTACCTGGGGGGACTTTGAAAAAAAATGAAAGTCCTGAGCAAGCATTGATTCGTGAAACGATTGAAGAAGTCAATGTTCAAATAGATATTTGTAGACCACTAGGGTTTCAAAAAGTGATTGATTCTCGAGATAATAGTTACATTTACCAACTTCGGTATGTTTCACGTGGCACAAAGTTGGGAGATTTTGCTTTTGATCCTGCTGGTTCTGTAGATAAGGTTCTTAGTATTGACCCAAAAGATTATAAAGAATACTTTATATGGGGAAAAATAGGTGAGTCAATATTCCAGAAAGTAGGAGTATTACAAAAAACTCTCTTGTAACGCGTATGCCAAAAATATTTACCTCGCCATCGCAAAAATTAGGCAAACTAGCGGAAGATGCTGTAGCTCAATATCTAATACAAAAAGGCTTTACAATACTAGAACAAAACTACACGAGAAAATGGGGAGAAATCGATATTTTGGCTAAAGGAAATTTTATAGACACTGTGTCACGTGAAACAAAGAAAAGTGGCAGGGAAGTCTTACATTTTGTTGAGGTAAAAGCTGTTTCACGTGGAACATTCTCCAAAGGCATCAAAGAAAATACAGGAGAATTTAGACCAGAGGACAATATGCATTTCAATAAAGTAAAACGACTCAAAACGACAATAGAATCATATTTAATGTCGGTTAGAGCTGATAAACGACATGACATGGTTAGTAAACGACATGACGAGGATTCGATACCGTGGCAATTTGATCTAGTGATAGTGTATGTAGATCGTGAGACAAAGAAAATGATCATTGAACCTTTTTGGAATATTATTTTATAGGAATTTGACAAATGTTTATTTGTGTAATGTATTATTTTTGTCTGTGGATAACTGCCTGTGAAGAAAAAAATATTGTAAATAGAACGCTCCGTTATACGGAAAAAAATACGAACTGTTGACTATCGGGAAGATTGGCGTTAAATTAAAAGAAAAACATTATGGATACTATGAACGGCGTGTATGCTATTTCTTTAATCGTATTATTGATTGTCGTAATTTTTTGGAAATTTTTATTTAAAAAAAAATAACAACAAAAGTTAGCTTTGAAGAGTATTGCTAGCAAATGCTCTTGGAAGTAGATTTTACACATATAGAAACTATTGATGAGTTGTATATGGAGCTGGACGAAATAATTAGTAGTCGTTTACGATTTTCATACATAAACAGAGAAAAAAAGATTTTCTATTTAGTCTATCTAGAAAGACAAAAACTTCTTAAAAATTTAGTAAAAAAACTCTTTCGAGAGGGAAGAATAAAACTAAAAAAATAGAAAATACCACCCCTACCAAGCGGGTGTTTTTTATTTACTGTGTGGCCTATTGAATATCGCCACAAAATTTGAAATTGATCTTTCGCTTGAAAAGTTATTTTTCGTTTGGACTTTTTGAATATACGAAGTTGAATCCCTTTGAGATATTGAGAATGTTTACTATCCAAGGTGTTTACTGTAATCCAAGAATATTTGCGTTTAGTTCCTCTAGCACATAAAACTCAAAATCATCGTGCAGAATTTTTTTTGGCACTAAAAAGCATACTGTTGTCCAGTCGTCGTTGGTCTGCTGAGGAGCCAAAAAAAATGGTAAGAAATTTTGGGCGTGCGCCTGCCGGAGCGAGAGCGGATGCGGAGCCGAGACGTTCTCTAATGCATACGTCGGTCAAAAACCACTAAGTACCATTTTGGTGTCTCTATTGTACCAAGTTAGAACCTATTTTCAAAACAAAATGAGGTAATGAATTCCACCACAGTCGTGCCTCCGCTCCGAGACACTGCAGAAGCAGTGTCTCTCCGCTTCTGCTGTCCTGCACCGCCCTCGCCTCGCCACCACGCATTCTGTTTTTGTTTGGCGCGATTTCCGATTTCTTTTTTTGGTATGGTGGTAGCGAGAGCGAGGTCGGGTTTCTCCTAAGGGAGAAACTGGCGGAATTCAAATGCAGTCTCGGTTTTGCCAAATCCAAATCCCCAGAAAAATAGTTTGGCAAAACCGTCTAGTTCTATTCTGGTGCGGGATAAGGGAATCGAACCCTTCTCTACTGCTTGGAAGGCAGTCATTCTACCACTAAACCAATCCCGCAATTCTCTATACAATCCGATGGTCGGGGTGCCGGGAATCGAACCCGGCCCTCTTGTTCCCAAAACAAGTATACTACCGATATACTACACCCCGACCACCAGATTCTATATAATACAAAACTATACTCAAATATCAAATTACTGATGCATAGTACCATATATTGTTCTTTTACTCAATATGGAATTTATATACGTATAAAAAAAACGACCTGTATAAATCTTTGTATACCGTTGCTAGGGAAAATCTACATATAATACGGTGGATGTCCGTAAAAATATTGTTCCTGAAAAAAATGTACGTGAATTCGAGCACAATGCATACATGTAAAAAATAGAGTCAGAAAAATGAGTCATACCACACCTGCATGTTATGAATACTATAAAGCAATTTACAAACAAAGTTGTTTATGACACTAAAATTGCTCTATCGAGTTTGCATGAATGGGTTGTAAAGAAAATATTTTTTATTCCTGTATTCGTTTTGCTTCCTCACGCAAATCCACGATATCATCTGTCTCGTCTACTATCTCACCGACGAGTTGTTCGAGTGCGTCTTCGAGCGTCACGATACCTGCGGTGCCACCAAACTCATCTTGGACTATAGCCATATGGATGCGTTGTTTTTGTAAGATAGTGAGCAGGGTATCGACACGAAGTTTTTCACTCACTGCAAATGGTTTATCCATGAGTTCGTTCACGAGCATGTCACCATGACCTTGGGCCATGGTTGAAAGAGCCTTTTTTGTGGATAATACACCGACGACATTGTCCATACTTTCTCCAAACACAGGTAACCGCGAATAGGCTTTGTGAAAAAGGAATTCTCCGAGATCGTTGAGCTTTGCACTATTTTGCACTCCTTCCATAACGGTTCTCGGTGTCATGATGTCGCGAGCAGACAAGTCGTTGAGTGTGAAAACTCTGTTGATCATATCATGCTCGTCTTTCTCTATAGAACCTTCAAGTCGTCCTAGCTGTGAGAGGAGTCGAAGCTCTTCCTCAGAGGTATAGCGTTTCTTCTTCAAAAAATGTTTCGTTAAGCCATGTAATAAATAGGTAAACGGAGTGAACACGCGCGTGAGGAAACGTAAGGGATTTGCAAACGCCAACGATATTCCTTCGGCATAATTCTCGCCGATAGTTTTTGGTAGTATTTCCCCAAATACAACTATGAGAAATGTCACCACCGCACTTATGAGTCCGAGCGTCGAATCACCCAGCACTTTTGTGGCCATATGTCCTATAAAAATACTTCCGACAATGTTAGTGATGTTGTTCAACAGCACGAGTGTGGCTATAGGACGACTGGGATGTTCTTTTATGGCTAAAAAGGTCTTTCCACCGAATACATTTTTTTCTGCTAAAAGTTTTGCTTTGGTTAGCGGAACAGAAAATAGTGCCGCTTCTGCCATAGCAAATATAAACGAAAAAATAACGACCAGGACGACCAAAACGACAAGTTGTATCATATATAGGAGTAAGTATAGCATTGTGGCGCTTTTTTGCATAAAAATTCCGTCGTATTGCTGTTTGCGAGCAGTGCCTGAGGAGAAAGACACACTACTATTGTTTGATGAGTTTGAAAGTTCATGACCCAATACATCATTATTTTTACCGTGCAGAAACCTGACCTCAGCGGGTCTTTGTACGCCCATGAAAAATTATTTTTCTCTAAGGGCGTCTCGTTATGTTGACCTCAGTGTCTCTAGCTTGTAGAGACAACACTAGTGGTGTATTGTATATATATGAAAGAATTTAAATCATCACCAGAACAAAACAACCTCTCACACGGTCCGAGAAACGAACGTTCTACTGCGCCCGATGGCGAGCCTTATGTACAAGAAAAGATAGATAAACCAGAACCTTGGTTTAAAAATGGTGTTGATAATTTTATGGAAAGAGTAAGACGTAAAGAAAAAGAGAATAAAAGTGTCTCTGGGGAACCCTCTCTAAATACTTCCGATATAAAAGGCGAACCAAAACCTGCTTCAAACCTTGACCAATAAATTTTTGAAAAAAGGACACCACCGTGTCCTTTTTTCAAGGTAATTATTTTTATATTTTATTTTCTATTCAAACATAGTGTATAGTTGCTAAAATGTCCGTTTAGGTGTACAACAAGTAAAAAACGTTATGAGAAACACAACACAATTGTGGTGTTTCGCACAGCGATTCACCGTATTCTTTATAGAGTTAATGTATGCATCTATAAAAATAATATTTTGTTTTACACTTTGGTTATTGTTTGGTGTATGTACAATATTTTTATGTGCTTCTATTCTTTCAAAACAAGAGATGAAACACGAATATGATTTTTCAGTTGAATTGTTCGATCTGCGTTCTGCACACGAAGGAAAGTATACGAGTGGCGACAGTATAACAGATGTGTTTATGAATTATTTTTCTGGTAAATATGATTTGCCCTTAGAAATGAAGGCAAAAATACTATATTATAAAGAAAAAGAAGTGTTAGAATATTTGACAAAGGATACAAGCTCAATGCGTGATACCTATATCGAGGTTCTACATATATATAACTCATGGGATATACAGACATACATCTCAATTATAAATCGTTCTGATAAAAATATAGAAAAACACTTTACGTGGATTCCTGATTCAATAAATAGAGATGCACTGTATCATGCAGTGTGGAAAATATATTTTGAATGTGGCTCTCCAAAAATAAAAGTTGATCTAGAACCAAATAGTCAGTTTTTGTATCGTTTTGGCATAGATGAGCATTATGATCCATTTTCGAACACTATGTATATTCATTCTCCGTATGAAGAATACGCACTTGATTTTAGTTGGCATATTGCACCCTTCTTTGAAGAGCTTGGGCATTCCAAGCAATTTAAAGAAAGAAAATGGAGTTCCTATATTTCTTACTGCAAAGGAGTTTGTAGAACTTTTTATAGAAAAAAACGATACGAAAAGTATCGTACTATAGATATTTCTATTGAAAACTCATACAATATCGAATATACTAAAGAAGGAAGTTTTGAATATGAAGCACACTCAGTTTTAATGTATAAAATTATTGATAAATTTTACACATTTTTAAATTATGAAGAAGAAATTTACTAGCACCTTATTTAGGTGCTTTTTTTATTTCCAAATTGACTCGATTGCAAGGTACCCCAATCATCGGACACCCATTCTAAATTATTAGAATTTAATTTAGAATATACATATGGCAAAAAAAGTATTTCGCATCTCTCCTGAAATCAAGGAGCAAATTATCAATCGTATTAAAAATGATGGAGTAAGTGTAGCCGTGGCTGCTAAAGACCACGGTGTCAGTACTGTCACCATATACAGCTGGCTTGGAACAACAGCTAAAGGTGTTAGTATCATTGAACACAACAAGCTTAAAAAAGAAAATGCTCTCTTGAAAGCATTGATCGGTGAACTTACCCTCAAACTATCAACTGAGGAAAAAAAGGGCTCTCGATGAGAGAAAACAAGTCTGCTTTAGCAAGAGAGACGGGTATTGCAAGAAGTACTTTGTCTTACAAACCAAAACAGATTAAAAAAGATTGGGAAACAAAACAACTCATTGAAAAATCATTGAGAGTTAATCCAAGCTATGGACACAAAAGACTTGCTCTTGATCTTAACATCAACAAGAAAAGAGTACTGCGAGTTATGCAAATCTTTGGTATCAAACCATATCGTAGGTATGTAAAGAAACGCTTTGTATGGAAGCCTAAAGACAGTATATATCCAAATCTACTGATACATGAGTCACCATGTGGTATTGGAGACATCTGGGCTTCTGACTTCACATATATTAAGTATCATAACTATTGGGTATATGTTGCAACAGTGATTGATGTATATTCAAGGGAAATTGTTGGAATATCTGTACTTACTACTCACAGTACTCAACTAATTATTAATGCATTTGTGTCTGCAATTCATCACAGACCACCACCTCGTATTATTCATTCAGATCAAGGAAGTGAATATGCATCATATGACTATGCTTCACTTGTACAAACTATTGGAATACAACAATCAATGTCACGACCTGGTTGTCCATGGGAGAATGGATATCAAGAATCCTTTTACAAAGGATTCAAACTTGATCTTGGTGATCCAAACAGATTTGAAACTCTTGGAGAATTGGTGGCTGAGATTTATTCCACTCTCCACTATTACAACAACACTAGAATACACTCTGCACTCGCTATGGCACCAAGAGAATTTGTTGCATTAGAGAGTATGTAGTATATTTAGGTTATTAGAATGAGTGTATGATGAAAGGGGTACCTTCCAATATTGATATAAATAAAGTTGAAAAAAAATAGAAAAAAGTTTTACTAAATTCAAAAACAAAAATGAGATGATGGATGAATTCAAAAAAACTGTACGACAGAAATATAAAGAATTTGTGGTGGAAGGTATCCAGGCTATAAATATATTGCAAGCAAAAGGGTATACACAAGAAGCTGTGACTGCAATGTTGATGGCAAATCCACTACGCACATGGTTTAAAACTGCAGATCGTGCTTTATACCATACTTATAGTTATGATAGAAAATATAATAATAAATCTTTCAATACAACACCGGACATGGATATATATGTTGAAGAGTATATAGATAATGATCCACGAAGACTTGAAATTAGAGGAATGAAAACTAAACTCGAAGATACCATTTCTCAGAAAGAGAATCTGTATTTAGAGTCAATTAAGAAAAAAATAGATTTTGATACTATAGAAAAAAAGAAGTAACATATACTACAATACACCAAAGTATACAAACGAAAGATAGTATCTTGAAGAACGAAGACTACTAGAGTTACTAAAAATATATTTATTTCTTTGTGTATAATTGTTTCTTTAAAAAAAACAGATAAAAACTATTTGTAGTGTAAAGCAACACATTCGAGAAAGATAAGAATTAATGACAGAAAAATTATCAAAAAAAATGTTACAGTAGAAGATTTTTCAAAAGAGATAGCACTCGACAAATTATTTGGTATTGAGTTGTTTTGTATGTTTTAAAGAAATTTGTTTGTAGTAGAGGTTGGTTCTAGAAAACATAGTACGATAGTTAAAAAAAATTAAAAAAATAAAAAAAATATTCAAGATTTTAGTCCTTGATTGCTCTCTTATTAAAATACTTACTTCTGAAGTAATAGATGATATAAGTCTAGATATATTCATTAGATTGGAAAAACAAATACTTCTCCTACATGATTTGTATTCTTATATGATACAATACAGAGAAACGTATACGAACAAGAAAAAAGGAAGATAGTAGTACTATGTGTGGAGTATAGAAAATACAACACCTACTGTGCTCTAGTGTCAGTATAAAGAAATTATAAGCTATAACTCTGTATACAATATATCAATTATTGAATTTTGTATACATACAATATGTAGTATGAAAGAATCAACACCACGAGAAACTCCTAAAGAAGATGTTCAAGGTAGAGAACCGAATTATGAAAAACACTATGATGTTCCTACAATGTCAGATGAAAAAATTTTGAATTTATTCAAAAAATTATCATTTAATAAAAAAAATAAAAATGAAGAGGCATATCCCACACCAGAAGATATCTCTACACAAGGTCATCCTCTTGTAGAAAAAGATATAGATAAAGATAAACCGCGAACTTAGAATTGAAAAAAAAATTGTGAAATATAGTATTTATAATTTCATACAGTATATAAAAAAAATCCTCAGTTAAGAGGATTTTTTTTATAAGTTGGACAGCACGGTGTGAATTTTTGTGTATAACAAATCTATAGTGGTTGTTATATTTTTCTACACCTATATTATTTCACAGCGTCTTTGAGTGCTTTTGATGCACGGAATTTGGGCACAGTAGTAGCGGGAACACTCACTTGCTCTCCAGTCTTTGGATTGCGAGCCATGCGTGCAGCACGTGCTTTTACTGAAAATATACCGAGACCTGCTATAGATACTTCTTCTCCTTTTTTGAGAGTAGAGGTAATAGCGCTTATAATGCCTTCGACTACGCTTTCTGCTTGTACTTTGGTTCCTCCTATCATTTCGTGAACCATGTCGACAATTGCTTGTTTATTCATATGAATAGTGATGTGAATTAGTATATACATGTCTGCGCAGACACATAGGTACCAATCCAGAATTAGATTACTAATGCTAAGCTTAGCTTTAAGAACAGGGTTGCATAAAGCTATATATAGTATACCTATATTAAAAATTGAGGCAAGTAAAACAAAGGCATTTTGGCACACAACGCAATCTTTTTATGTAGAGAGATTTTTAGGGCCTATACTGTAATTTTCTTATTACACAACGGTTTGACCTCGAACTATTGTGTTTTTTGCTAGTATTTACTATACTGTTTCATATGGAAGATAATTTTTCAAAAAAAGTATATGAAGATTTAGAAGAAGTTAGAAAAGAAGAGGTTCACGAGTCAGATGAAGAATCGGACATAACGTTACGTTCCAAAGAACTCCAAGGAGAGTACGAGGAAGGTAAGAAAGAATTCGATAAGAGAATGGATAGCTAATACAAAAAAGCCACGAAAGTGGCTTTTTTAATTGGTTTAGACAAAGTGGACACAGATCTAAAAAAATGATAGAAAAAACACTTTTTCTATCTAGCGTATTCGATGACTCGGGATTCGCGAATCACCATAACCCGGATTTCACCAGGGTATTTGAGCTCTTGTTCTATGCGAAGAGCTATAGATCGGGCGAGTTCTTTTGCTTCAACGTCATTTATCTTGTCCGGATAGACAAAAGTGCGAACTTCACGACCTGCTGCTAGGGCAAATGTTTTTTCAACACCAGCAAATGAGTTTGAGATATTTTCGATGTCTTGGAGACGTTTGATATAGTTTTCGACGCTGTCACGACGGGCGCCAGGTCGAGATCCTGAAATAGAGTCGGCGGTTTGTACTATGTGTGCTTCGACTGATTCGTACGGGTATTCATCGTGGTGGCTTTTCATTGCTGTAATGATACGCGGATCTGCGCCAAACTTTTCGAGTATTCTCATCCCAATGTTTACATGTGTACCTTGCACCTCGTGATCGAGAGCTTTTCCTATATCGTGTACGAGTGCTCCTGCTTTTGCTATGTAGACATCTGCACCGAGCTCTTCTGCTATCATCCCTGCGATATGCGCCATCTCGACAGAGTGTTGCAATACATTTTGTCCGTATGAAGTACGAAAATACAGACGTCCCACGATAGCAACAAGCCGTGGATCAAAGTTGAAGATGCCACATTCATAGACTGCTTCCTCACCTTTTTGTTTAATTATTTTATTGATATCATTTTTTGCTTTTTCGACTTCTTCTTCTATTTTTGCAGGTTGTATTCGTCCGTCGAGAATAAGGTTTTCCAATGCAAGTCGTGCTATTTGTCGGCGAACAGGATCAAACGACGAAATGATGATAGTGCCAGGAGAGTCATCGACGATGACTTCGACACCTGCTGCGCGTTCAAATGCTTTTATATTGCGACCTTCCTTTCCTATTATTTTTCCTTTCAAATCATCAGACGGTATAGTGACAGATGTCGTCATGATGTCTGGAGCAGTCGACGCTGCAAGACGTTGTATCGATGTCGACAGTATGTCTTTTGCTCGACGATCCAATTTTTCGCTATTTTCGCGTTCCAGCTTTTGCATTCGTAACATGAGATTTTCTTCGGATTCTTTCTCGATAGCTTTGGTGAGTTCGAGCATAGCATCTTCTCGTGAAAGGCCAGATACTCTTTCGAGTTCTGTTATTTTGGTGGATTCCATTGCTTCTACTTTTTCTTTTGCGAGACGCACCTCCTCGAGCTTTACTTTTATTGTCTCGAGTTCTTTGTCTATTTCTGTTTGTCGAGAGTCGAGCAATTCATCTTTTTTTATCAACCGTTCTTCTGTTTTTTTATGTTCGACTTCTTTTGCTCGCTCTAGATTCTTGAGCTCCTCGTGTTTTTCTTCTTCTTTCTTTTTTGCTTCCTCTAGTATTTTTTGTGCTTCATCTTTTGCGTCGATAAGCATTTTTTTAAGTTCTACTTCGACTGAACCCTTTTTGCCCAGAGAAATCATGAGTCGAAGATAATACCCGATACCGAGCCCTACGACTAGCGTCACAGCGGCTATTATGAATAATTGCATATATATATTTGTGCGCAAGAAAAGTACCCTACATGTGCAGGCGAAGTACTGAAACCGATTGTGTCTTGTATAGCATAGTTATTTCAGAAATCCGTGTGTCCTTTTCCATCGCGTCATTATTTATTAAATGGACATATTTATACTAGCAGAGAGTGTGTCATAAGTCGAGTAAAACACTAGCACCTACTCGAGATAGTATATCGAGTAGGTTGTCTACTTTATCGTTGGTGCTTTTTCTATGATAGCATCGATGAGGCCGTATTTCTTTGCTTCCTCAGCGCTCATGTAGTTGTCGCGATCAGAATCTTTTTCTATTTCAACAGATTTTTTACCAGTATTTTTTGCGAGAATGTCGTTGAGTTTCGCTTTGGTTTTCAGTATGTGTCGAGCGACTATTTCGATATCCGATGCTTGTCCTTCCGCACCTCCCATGACTTGGTGTATCATTACTTCTGCATTGGGTAGACAAAAACGTTTCCCTTTTGTTCCACTCGAGAGGATTACTGCAGCAGCAGAAGCTGCGATACCGATACAAATAGTTGAGACGTCAGGTTTGATATAGTTCATGGTGTCGTACATTGCCATCGCAGAAGACACTGATCCTCCGGGCGAATTGATGTAGAGCATGATGTCTTTTTTTGGATCTTCGTTTGCGAGAAATATAAGTTGGGCGATAACAATGTTTGCACTGTGGTCGTCGATAGGACCAGAGAGCATGATGATACGGTCACGAAGCAATCGTGAGTATATGTCGTATGCACGTTCACCGTTTTGAGATTTTTCTATAACTGTTGGAATAAGCATATGTTGTTCAATGTATCTTTATAAACCTCGATAGTCACAGTATAACATATTTTTATTTTGGTGAGTATGTGAAGTTTGTTTTCTTTGCGGGCAACGTGTGTTGCCATACAATATTCTGTTAAAAATTTACTCTTTTTCGTTCATCTACGCGAACTGTAACGATGTAAAAATCCTAGCATGGACCGTGAAAATACAATCCGGTACTATTTCAATTCTTCGAGGAAAGCAAATACTTTTTGGTTTCGCATGAGTTCGCGTACGTACTCTGTGATGTTCATAGGATCTGCGTCGGGGTACAGAGAGATAAGGTTTTTTACTTCATTTTCGACAATAGTTTCGTCAAATTCCATGTGCTCTGCTTTCCATATCGCATCGACAATCAGTACCATTTTTGCTCGCTTTGTAGCATCGTCTCCCCATTCTTTGCGTATGTCGCTCTCTTCTTTTTGAAGTTGTTTGAGGTAGTCACTCATCGTCAGTCCACTTTTCTCTATATCACTTCGCAAACGAGCAAGCATTTTATCTAGTTCTATTTCAGTCAGGATTGCGGGCACTTCTACTTTTGTTTTTTCTACCAAACGATCAAAAAGTTCGATACGGAAAGCATCTTTTGTAGAAGCTTGTGCTTCGCGTTCCATATTTTCCCGAATCATAGTACGAAGCTCGGCCACTGTTTTGAAAGGTCCTACCTTGCTTGCAAATTCATCATCCACAGGAGGAAGTTTCGACTCATCTATTTCAGGATGGTCATGACCTGTTTTGCCTTCTTTTTGCATTTGTATATGCATATCTTCATGCACGCGCATTTTTCGTATCTCATCGATAGTCTTGTCGATATCTTCTTCGGAAATAACCTTGACCTCTTTTTTCTGTATATCGCCAGCAATTTTCTTGTAGTCAGGGAGTGTTATCTCCGGTACGACTGCGGTCTTTATTTTGAAACCCAGGTTTTCACCTCGTGCGAGTTTCGCAATAGTGATTTCTGGTCTACCTATAGCGTCTATTTTCTCAGCTTCTAGTATTTTTGGATATACATCAGACAACGCTCTATGTGCCATTTCCTCCAAAATCGCCATATCACCAAATTTTTTTTCAATGACTGCTTTTGGGGCAGTTCCTTTTCGAAACCCATCTATTTCCGCGTGTTCTGTAAAGTGTTTCACAGCTTCATCTTCATAGGTTAAAAAATCTGAAGAAAGTATTTCTCCTGTTATTTCTATCATTGATCCTGGTAAGTTTTTTAGTTCAATTTTTGGTATCTGCATACGTGATACTCTACCGTATTTTTATACTTCACGCAACCAAAAAATACTAACTGCATTTTGTAGCATTCGTGAGAGAAAATCTTTTTTTTTGAAATACAAGTAAACTACAAAGTACTTTCAACACCGGTGTCAGTATTGGAAAAAATAGACGCGCTGTCTGTTGTTTGAGGTATATTTTGTTGTTCGCCCCTATAGCTGATGGTGTTTCTTTTTGAAGCAATGATAAACGCTATGATAATGATAGCGATGATCATAATCACGATCATGCTCACAGAAGATTTCTTTTTTCCTGGATTTACAATACTGACAGGTTTTCCTCCAGTAAAGGTGTGCATCGTTATAGTGGGAGTTTCGTTTTGTTGTTTGTTTGTTTCTTCCATATAGTTGTATAGATGATTAGTGTCGTTGATAATAAAAAGATAGATGTTTCAGTTTGCCATGTCGGCACAAGTGCTATATATATGTCGGTATAAAAATATGTGTTTTGTGAACAAAGAGACACAGCATGCCTGTAATAAGTATATACCTTTCACTGGATGTAGATAGAGTGTCTGTGGAGAACTCGAAAAGTAGAGAGTGATTCGCCACAGATGTATAATTAGAATGAATTCCTAAAGGTCTGGCATAGAAGATGTTACCTGCACATTGTGTCTGCGTGTGCTATTATGAACGTATTAAAAATATTTTCACTTTCTACTTATGAATGAAATCAAAGTTTTTGGACACCAATCTCCCGACACAGATGCTATCGCTAGTGCTATTGTTTGGGCGTGGTTCTTGAAAAATTATCGTAAACTGGACGCACGTCCTTATGTGTTAGGAAGTACCAATAAAGAGGCACTTTTTGTTCTAGAAAAATGGGGTCACTCTTTGCCTCCTGTATTACATTCTGTTTCTTTTTCTGACACAATTAGTATTGTCGATACCAACAATCTAGATGAGTTGTTTGAAAACATTAATGAAGCGAATATTTATTCTGTTATCGATCACCATAAACTCAACGGAGGACTCAAGACTTCTACTCCTCTTGAAGTAGTAATACAACCATATGCGTCTACTATGACCGTTATGTTCAATGTCATGAATATAGAACCAGAAAACTTTCCGCGAGAGATAGCGGGTCTTATGCTTTCAGGAATACTTTCTGACACGTTGGAATTTCGAAGTCCCACAACGACAGCACATGATCGAGAACTCGCAGAAAAACTCGCTTCGTGTTTGGATATAAATATTTCTGAATATGCAACTGAAATGTTTTTAGCAAAATCTGATATTACTGATTTTACTGATAATGAACTTATAAAATTGGATTCAAAAGTTTTTAACATCAAAGGAAAACAGATTCGGATTTCTGTTGTCGAGACAACAAATCCTGATAGTGTGTTAGCACGGCGTGAAGGAATTGTTTCTGCGATGGAAACAACAGTCAACGAAGAAGGTATAGAGATGGTGTTGATGTTCGTAATAGATATTTTGAAAGAAAATGCTTTATTATTTACGCACGAGAACGATGCAAAGAAAATTGCAAAAGAGTCATTTGGTATAGAAACAACCGGAAACGTAACTGTATTACCAGGAATTGTTTCTAGAAAAAAACAGATCATACCATTACTGTGTAAATAACAAATACAAAAATAGCGTATCTTTGATCTAATGCAAAGATACGCTATTTTTTTTGCAGGGTTTGCTAGTGTGCGTTTATATCTACAGAAACATCATGTGAGTGTTCTTCATTCGAAGAGGTTTCAGTTTCAACAGTCTCTATTGTTACTTGTTCATCGATTACTTCTCCTGTTTCAGGTGATGATACTGATGCGGTATCTGTATTCTTCTTTGCTTTTTCATCTTCATATGTTTCATTTATTTCTTCATCAATATGTTCTTCCTCTATTTCTTCTTCATCAGATGTTTCTCCCTCTATTCCTTTGATATCAATTTTCCATCCAGTAAGCTTTGCGGCAAGACGAACATTTTGTCCGCCTTTTCCAATAGCGAGTGAAAGCTGGTCGTCGGGAACTTCTACGTGAGCTGAATGTTCTTCTTCATTTATTTCTACCACGAGAGCTTTTGCCGGTGACAGTGAGTTGCCGACAAAAATAGCACTATCTTCGTTCCACGGGATAATGTCTATTTTTTCAGTGCCGAGTTCACTCATCACCGTTGTCACGCGAATACCTTTTTGTCCCACACAACTACCCACAGGATCGACGTTTGCATCATGCGACATGACCGCTATTTTACTACGAGATCCAGCTTCTCGTGCAATAGATCGGATTTCAACAACGCCACTAGATATTTCTGGAGCTTCGAGAGCAAAAAGAGCTTCGATAAATCGTGGATGTGTTCGCGACAGACGCAACATAACTCCCCGCGGAGTTTCTTCTACTGCGTAGAGATATGCTCGTATACGCTCACCCCGACGATAGCGTTCATTTGGTATTTGTTCATCAAACGGAATAATACCCGTCACACGGTTGAAATCGATAATCACATTTCCGCGTTCTATTTTTTGCACGAAACCAGAGACAATATCTCCTTCATGACCTCCAAACTCTTCTATGATAGAGTCACGCTCTGCTTCGCGTATTTTTTGGATAATCACTTGTTTTGCCGTTTGTGCGGCAATGCGTCCGAAATCTGTTTTTTCTTCCAAAGGAAACACTATTTCATCTTCTAGTTGTGCATCAGCTTTTATTATCTGTGCATCATCCAACAGTATGTGGTGTTCGTCATTGTAGCGTGGACGAGTATCTTCGATATCTATCTCTTCTTCTGTTTCATCTTCTTTTGCGATTCGCACTATCGATTCGTCTACGACGACTTTGACTTGCTCGAACACGGTAGCTCCTGTTTCAAGGTCAAAACGAGCGCGAACTATTTGTCCACGTTTTCCATATTCTTTTTTGTAAGCTGCAGCGAGTGATTGCTCGATAGCTTCTACTATTTTTGCTTGGGGAATTTTCCTTTCATCTTCTAGTTGTGACAGTGCTGATTTGAGTACTTTGAGATCTAACATACATACGTGATAGGGCGTATGCTACAGGATATACGACATCGTATCGTAGAGTCCCATACACGCACGCACTATTTATTTATATTTAATTTTTATTAAAAAAAGCCCGCTTGCGCGAACTTCTAACACTTCTATATAATAACAAAAAAATCTACAAAAGTCAATCTGTTTAAAAAAACCGTATCCAGCTATGGACACGGTGATATATTTTTGGAAAGTCTACACAAATAGACTTTTCCTTTTATTTTCTTCGATGGCAGGTTTTGGAAAAAATCTTTTTTCGTGTGGAGGTTCATTGATCAGTCGAATTCCTTTCAGTGAAGATTCACTTTCCACAAACACTGGCAACCCTCCTTCTTCCGTAAGTACGATTTCTCTGCTCCTTCTAGTATCACCTTCGAGTATATCAAAGGTTATCACCACGCATCTGATTTCATCCACAGTTTCTATTCTGGATGCGGGAAATATGCCCGCAGGAGTTTTGATAAAAATATCACCCTTCAACCACAATATGAAGTTTCTAAGAGAATATCTAGGTAACTTAATATTTTTCAGTACCCATATATTTCCGGTACACTGTACTTTCCGCTGTATTTTTACGTTGCTCACCGTTTGTCTAAATATCCTATTGATAGCGTAATGTGCAGCGAGGGGGTTTGCCGTGTTTTCACCGAAAACATGCACTGTTGCCAATACACCATTTCGTACTTGTCCTAGTCGGTGCATTGTCGCAACGCACGTATAATAGAACAAGATAACAGTGACGATACCAATAGCGAGTTCAGCGAGGGATATCTGCGCCACAACCCCGTGCTCTCGAGGAAACGTGTCAATAAAACACAGGTAAAAAATACCTACTTCTATGACCAGTGGCAATAGTTGCAAAGTCCAATGTGGATGTTTCCACGCAAATAAATCTTTTTCTTTTTTCATACTCTCTTTTTTTAAGTTTTAAAATAAAATTATCGGCTCGAACAATAGCACGAGAACTATTTCACGTCAAGTTTTTCTCTTGTCCAAAAAACTTTTCCCCACCTCTACTGCTATGATGCTATACAAAGATACCGACCATGCTATACTTGAACTACCATATATGGATACTACACCTACACCACAATCCGATCCTCAAAACGAGATTCACTCTATTCTCGCAGATGTGTCTTCTGCGCAAGGAGATACGCCACACAAAGATGTTGTTCGAATGGGACTTTCACCACGCTCACAAAAAATAGTAGCGTTGATTGTCGTATTCGTAGCGATAGTAGTTGTACTGGTTGTTGTACTGAACAAAAAAGTAAAAAATGTAGGACTCAGTCCCGAACAAAAGTCTGCAATTATTAGTGATATCAAAAAACACTCCGCATACGATGTACTCACGGAACCAGAAAGACAAGCTCTTTCAGAGGGGTTTAAAAATACAAACCAAAATATTCCATCCCTCACTGATGAGCAAAAGCAGTCAATTAGAAATAATACGAACGCTCAATAATCATGAGATATCTCTATACAATACTGTTAGCGCTTGTCCTCGGATTTGTTTTCTCAACAAACACAGTTTTTGCAGATTCTGGTGACAACGTTAGCGGTCGTGCATGGAGTGCAAACATTGGTTATATTTCATTCAATTGTACAAACAGTGACACCTGTGGTGTTGCTGAAGAGGGAGGAGGAGCAGGAACAGGATACTTGTTTACCCCGCAAGGCAACACGCTTGCAACACAAACACACGCTACACCCACACGAGCATGGTTCAAAGAATTGGGAAACATGTTTTCTTCTACGCGCAAATCAATAAATCTCTTTGCTGGTATTTTTTCGCCAAAAATAGCAATGGCAGATGAAGATTTTTTTCAGCCGGGTTATGGAGTTAGTGTCAATCCCACTACAGGTGTCATGACGGGATATGCATGGAGTAATAGAATCGGATTCGTTTCTTTCAACGAAGGGGTTGGATGTCCAGACGGTGAATGCACACCCAAGCTCGATCTCTCGACAGGAAAACTCTCTGGATGGGCAAAAGCTAGCGTACCTGCTGGAAGTGGTATATCTGGATGGGACGGATGGATTTCACTTTCGTGTGAAAATTCTACGTCACTTCCGTGGTGTCTTACTACTCCCACCTATAGAGGTCAGTACAATTTTGATACAAAAATTATCTCCGGCGCTGCGTGGGGATCAAATGTGGTAGGATGGATTAGTTTTTCTGGACCAGGATACGCGGTCACTGTGGATCTCTCACAACCAACCGTCAACATGACAGCGACGACAGGACCAGGCATGTGTCCCGGAGATGTCGACACAGCAACCCTCAACTGGGCTACGACTGGCGACATGACAGCATGTACAGCAAATTCTTCAAACGGAGATCCTTCATTTAGCGGACCGGTAGGTACTGTTTCACCAGTGGGTGGAGTGGTAGTGTCACCGTCTGCACCATCGACAACCTATTCTATCTCATGTACAAAGGCAGGGACAGACAATGTATATAGCGATTCTGTAACTATAGGCGATGTAGAATGTGCAAACACCGACCTTATCATTTCAGCAGAACCATCTCCAGCATCATGTGCAAATGCCTACCTTACTCGGTTGACATGGTCATCGCCTTCGCATACAGTCTTTGCAAGTTGTATCGGTGATGATGGTCTCGCAGGACCGTACTTTGATGGACCACAGCTAGTTCCAGGTGGAAGTTTGTACCCAGCATCCAAAGAGGTGAGCGTACCAGTGAACCCAACAAATTTCAAAATTACCTGTACAGAACCCGACGGCACACAAACTACCGCATCGACATCGATAGCACGACTCTGTGAAGCTCCTACCTGTGATATATCAGAAGCATACCTCAGTGGTGCTCCGCTAAAGACGACTATTGCATGGAGTACGACTGGCACCACGACACGCACAGCATCTGCATCGCCATCAGCGACAGGATGGTCTGGTACAAAAGCAATCAGTGGCACGCAGTCTGGAATTCAATTCACTAACCCAAACACCAACTACATACTCGATGTTGTCGGAGCAGCTGATTCTGCACAATGTAATGCCGTATTGAACAGACCACGGTGTAGCGACGGCACTACCAATTTCCCCTGCGACTGTGTGGACCCAGATCCAAACGATCCAAACGGAGCCATCTGTGACGCACAAGGATTTGTGGATCTTTCTTCATCCGTATCGTCACTGCCTGTAGGAGGAGGAACCGTAAAGATAAAATGGGATACCCAAGATGTGTACAATGGTGTGGGAGCAAGCTCTTCACCGACAAGCGATTTTGGACCGGTGACTTGTGGAACTGACGGAAATGAAATCGTCGCTATCACAACCTCCACTATTTTCCGACTCGACTGTTTAGATGATTACACCAATGTATGGCGAGGAGATATGGTGACGGTGATGGTAGATGGTACGGATCTCGCGTGTGATTTCGACCCAGCGACCACCGACATACCAGACTGTGACTGTCCACCAGGATTGCCGGTAGAGGCATGTTTGGCAGATAGGACACGGCCAATATATATTGAAAGATAAAAGATTGCATTGTTAGAGTATTACAAGGTATAATAAAACTACTATGAACAAAAAAGATATCATCCAGTCGACAAAAATTATAATTCTCGCAACCATGATTGCTATGGGTACGAGCTATGCGCTGGGTACCGATTGGTACGAGCCAGGACTTCTGACCAACTCTCCTGAAGTAGTAAACCTGGGTACTGCGTATCAGGAAAAAGCGGGCGCATTTTCTGCAAATGGGCTCTCCTCATGGGCAGATGGATATTTCTTTAGCGATTTGAAAGTGGGTGGAACAGGTGCGAGTGATGCGGATGCCAACTTGAAAGTTTCTGGTAAAGTGGGAATAAATTTGGATGAATATGGTGCTACAGAAGTGCCAACTGCCACTCTGGATGTAAACGGATCTGTCCGTGCGAGAAGTCTTTCTCTCACAGAAAATCCTGGAACTACCTATGACGCACAAGTATGCGCAGATGCAGATGGTAAACTTATTATTTGTCCAGTTGCTGAAGTGCCTGACCCAGGAGACGGTATTACTCTTGCTGTATCTATACCTTACGTAGCCACTATATCAAACCAAAGTTGTTTATATGTGGAAAAAATATTTACCAGAACGGTAACAGGAGCAGACACTTCAAATATAAATCATTCATGGTTAGTAACCTATAATGATCCTCCACCATTGGGTACTCCTGGAACTCCATATGCAACTGCGGTTACAACTTTAACTTCTGCAGATGGTGATGATGACGATTCATCTGAAACTTTCAAGATACGTATATATAGAGATACTGATGATGCATACAACCTTAGGGCAAAGATTAACCTCACTGTTTCTAGCGGAATTGAAAATGCTTCTACTTCTGTGGATTTTGGTGACGTAGCTCCTATGTATACTTATGATATCGAAAACCCTGACGTAGAATGTTAATTAAAAAAATTTATCACCCATGTCAAATTCTGAAATTATAAAATCATTCAAAATAGCATTCCTCTCTGTTGGCATCATCATGCTGACTGGACAGGTTTTTGCGACGACATGGTACGAGCCGACAGCTACATTTCCCGATGAAAATGCTCCAGAACCTGTCCAAACAACACTTCTGGACCAAGAAAAGCTGGGATATTTTGCAAGTCATGGATTGTACTCTTTTGCAGGTGGATATATACAAGATTTTCTTGATGTGGGAGGAAGAGTTCCAGTAGATGATTTAAGTGCAGAATCTGATTCAAACACCAACCTTCTCGTTGCAGGTAAAATAGGCGTAAACATGGATGAATATGCAGTACCCGAGCCGTTGTATGAAATGGATGTATGGGGTGATATAAAAATAAGAGCATTTAGCTCTGGAGTAAACCCAGGAGTCAACTATCCAGCACCTGTATGTGTGATCGCCGAGGGTACCATACAACTCTGTTTGTAAATATTTTTTCAAATAGGTATTAAAAAAAGGAGAAAGCAAGCTTTCTCCTTTTTTGTTATTTAGAAATATCTATTGAAGTATTATGATTTTACTCATAACACTATAAACACCTCTTGGAAGTTTAGAAACGTCAATTGAGATAGTATGATCGTTTACAATTTGTATATCAACTGGCATTTTTTGACCTGTGATATTGTAGATTGAAATCCTCATATCATTATCCAAAACAGTATTGGATTCTACTGTTATTTTGTCAGTAGCAGGATTTGGATAGATTTTTATTTTATCCATATTTATATCCGATATTGCATCTGGTATAACAACTGTGTCAGATGGGATTTCAGAAGTTATCCATCTTGCAACAATGTTGCTTTCCATGCAATAGTTTGGATTTATGCCACCTTGGTATAATCCAAGACGAACAGTCTCACTCAAATTACTTCTACTCACATACCATTTGTTTTGATATTGTATGATATGTTGTCCGGAAGCTAGACCGTTTGAGGCCATAAAACTGTCGGACTCAAAATCCCCTCCATTGTAGAAAGATAAATAGTCACATCCTTCATCTCCGAGAAATATCATGTCTTCCTCGCTAGATCTGAATGTCCAACTGTTTCCATCCTCTGTAAATTCAGTCCAAGTTGTGCCGTCAAAGATGGCTACATACCCAAGCACTTCTTTTGCGAAGAGTAGGGTTTCATCATCATTTGATTCAACTTGTGTCCAGATTGATCCAACTGCGTCAGCTGGATAATCTGTGAAGTTGTACTCAATGAATTTTAGTGAATCCAGATCAATAGCATATATTCCTTTGCCATATCCACCGAATTCATCAGCCATAGGACTTACCGTGATGTAACCACGATTTCCTATTTGAGCATAGTCATTTCCTGTACCTCTAAATTTGCCGATCGTATCAACCTGCAGACCGTCGTAACTAAATACGAAAGTGTGAGGTGCGAGTGTCTCGCCATCTGGCATTAATGCTGGGAGTAGTTGCGTGAATATCACGCGGTTTCTTTCAATGTCGACATAAGATATCTTTGAAGCACCAGAAGTTCCCCAAGCGGACTGCCAGCTATTACCATTCCACTTTTTAATACCTCCAAGATATGTTTCATCTATATATCCATCGGCTACTGCGATGTACTCATCTCCTTGAAAACGAAAATACTTTCTCACAGATGAGGTGGTAGGACGTATATTGCGCCACGTGGAACCATCGTAAAAGATGATACCAGCCCTCTCTATAGAGATGTTCCCAAGATTTTCTTCTTCAACTGCAAATATTCCCATTGCGCAAAGATACTGAATGTTATCAATTGTGCACGTATCCAAATCCAAAATAAAAGGATTAAATTCTTCTGTAATATCTGCACTCCAAACGGGACCTCCGTTTGTCTCGTGCCAAGAATAGTCCCAGTAGTTTTCCTGGGCTTTTGTAGTAAAAGCTATGCTAGTCAGCATCGCAATCACAATAAAAATATTTTTTTTCATATGTCGTAGTTTTTTTATTGTTAAATAATTTGTGTATATTTTGATTTCGGCTATTAGCTATGTAGCCGAAACAAATATAGTCCTTTTCTCTATTAGACCGTGAATGAGTATGAATGTCAAGAAAAGTTATCCACTTTTCCCTCGAACGAGGTCGAACCTCCATCAGAGTGCGTGTTTGGGATATTACAGTGAGCCCACATTGAACGAGGTCGAACCTCGATCATAGGGATATGAGGCCACACATAGCTAGTTATAAAGATCAAACCTAGATAATACTCGCGCTGTACACTTGGCGACTGAAACATGTATTGTATTTTCCAGACGAGACATACAGGAAATAAAAATATTTCAGCACACGTGCTGTTTTGTGCTATACTTTTCCATATGAAAAATAAAAGCATCTTTGATATAGTATGGCAATAAATAAACAAACAAAAAACTTTTTACTCTACGGTGTGTTGCTCATAGTAGCTGGGTTTGCGCTTGTTCACACGATGCAGGTAAAGAAAGAGATACAACCCGAGCTTCCTGTAGAAAAGACACAGTCGATACAAGATGCAG
>JAGOPB010000039.1 GCA_017992255.1 Minisyncoccota bacterium
CACTCGACGAGTTTATGTCGACACTCGTCAAAGAGATTACTAGTAGATCATAAAATAACCATGCTCAATAACAATGTATATAATCTAATGATGCAAATGACCGCTGAACATGTATCGCTCTGGAGAATAAAAAAAGAATACATACGCGATGCAAAAGGCGACAAACAAGCACAGGCATTTTGGAAAAAAATGGCAAAAGACAAAGAAGAGCACATATCTGAACTGAAATCTCTAATTGCAAAAAATATGAAATAAAAAAATACTTCTCCTAGGAGAAGTATTTCGTTTTTAATGCCCTTGTTCGATTTTTGAAAAAGAGTCTTCTTTTGATTTCGTTTGTCCACAAATACAAATACGAAAATATGGAGAGTACATTCCAAATGCATTTCCTGTGTACTACACAAAATAATGCTTCAGACATTTTTTAATTCATAAAATGTATTTTAGTGACTCCAGCATTTGTTTTCAGGAAATTTATTTTTCAAAGACTCATTCAATAGTATTCCTTGACGAACTAGAAATATCTGAAGTCGATGCTTAGAGTTCATTCGGTCGTCAAGTATTTTGTAATATTCTCTCCAAAATAGAGCTGAATGTATATCTAGCTTTGGATTCCGACTATGAAATGCCTGTATAGATACACATATACTCGAAAGTGGCTGTTTGTGACCCGATACTCTTTCATAAATTTGTTGCATTGAAAGTTTTTTCATAAAATATAAATTTAATTGTAAAAGAATATGTTTCTGCTGAGTATGCCTATATGACAAACCCCTCCTTGCGGAGAAGGTTGGTGTGAAGTATTTTTTATTAATTAAACGAATTCACAACAAGCCTCTTCGCACGAGAGCGTGGTTGTGGTGATGACTTGGTTTGGTTGTATAGGATAATTCGAGTCGCTCAATAATAAGACGGTATCCACCCAAAGATCCTTGTAGCCATTTGGAAACACGGGCTACAGTTGTAGAGCTGAATCCTGTTGCGCGTTCTACTTCCCTATATGACGAACCAACTGTCAGCATAGTAGCAGCTAAAAAACGCTTCGAAATTTCCTGTATTTCATCTTGAGTCAGTAGATCTCTCAAAAAGCGTTGCGCCTCGTCTTTGTTTTTTAAAGCTAAGACAGCTTCAACTAATACGGTCTTTTCTTTTGTTTTCCAAAATACATCAGTCATGATACTACTTTATCAAAGTAAAGCACTTTAGTCAACTATAGTGCTTTGGATAAATAAAAAAAAGCAATCCTATATGTCACCATGGTGACTAGAGTTGCTTATGTAATTTTAGCAAAGTATGGACATCTCTATACATAGAGTGTCTTTTTTCTTTAAACGATAGTGTTTTAAGCCAGTTCTCTACTGGAATAGTAGTATACCCTGGGCGGATGTAATACAATTTATTATTTGAGTCATACAATGCGAGATAGTTATCGCTTTTATGGATAGCCATCTCTCCGTCTCTGTTTACTAGTTCTTTTTCTGGCACCAGCAGAAGTGCTTTTTTGACGAAAAAGATTCCTGATGCAGGCAATTCTCCAACCAAAAAATCCTCCATATACACCGCAGAGTACTTGTCTTGCTTGTGAGTCATCCCGACAACAAATCGTGCAGATGCACCATAATACACATACCCTTGGTTCAAACCACTTTTCTTAAAAGTGCTCTCGAAAATTTCTTTTATTTTTTCCATGTACTTTTCTTTTTTTACAGTATATCACATATCTGAGTATACGCATTACCAATTTCGCTTATTCGCGATATATGTATATATGATAGATTTATTGTTGTATTTTTGAAACAAAATCATCAAGCGCACGTCCACGATATGAAAATGTGTTTTTTCCGTCTAAGGTAAAGTCAATCATTGGTTTGTCTCTGCCGTCTACTTGAAAAAATAAATCAAATTCTTTATCTCCGTGATCAATATTTTTTGGCATCACTATATCTCCGCGTACTGTTCTCTTTGCAATACATATATCGTGTATCCCGTCATACATACCTAATAAACAAACGGTTTGCATTCGTCCTCCGACAAATTTCACACCTATGTCGTATATTGGAATTGCTCGTATAAAATCTTTTATATACGGTCCAGGAAATCCACCAAGTTCATCAAAATGAATAGAAGTATCATCAACAAGTACCGTTCTTTGAAATGCTTCGTATTCTTTACTTAGTTTATGCCGGAGTATTTCCTCTGGGGTTCCTTGTATCTCAAAATAACCTTTTAGTATTTTTTGTTCACAATCAAAAAACTCACCCAGTTTACGCGAAAGCTCTTGGTATTTAAGTGAGTTTCAGGTAACTATAGTGAGTTTTTGTTTCATACAATTATGAGTAGCTGTAAGTAGCACATACAACAAACCAGCTGTGTTTATATATCAATATCTGCAAGTTTTGCATTTGCTTGTATAAAGGACTTTCGAGGGGCAACATCGCTTCCCATGAGCATGTCAAAAACTTGGTCCGCAGCTTCTGCGTCATGTATAGTCACTTGTTTTAGTATGCGTCGCTCTGGATCCATGGTTGTTTCCCAGAGTTCTTCGGAATTCATTTCTCCCAGACCTTTGTATCGTTGAACATGTGTCTTTGGTCCTTTTTTTGATATCTCTTCTTTCCCTTCATCTGCTTCTGACTCTACCTCTTCTGCTTCTTCTATATCATCAGCTCCTCCACCGGTGATAACATTTTTTTCTTCTTCTGAATATGCATAAAAAATCTCTCTTCCTTTTTTTATTTTAAACAAGGGTGGTTGGGCAATGTATATATAACCACCATCTATAACTGGTCTGAAATAACGATATAACAGCGTGAGAATAAGAGTACGGATGTGTGCGCCGTCGACGTCTGCATCTGTTGCAATAATTATTTTGTGATATCGCAGTTTTGAAATATCAAAAGTATCACCAATAGCAGTACCCATAGCAATCACAAGGTTTTTTATTTGCTCACTCGCAAGCATTTTATCTAAACGAGCGCGCTCTATGTTCAATATCTTGCCTCGAAGTGGTAAGATAGCTTGTGTACGTCGGTCACGTCCCATTTTTGCAGTACCACCCGCCGAGTCTCCCTCTACGATAAACACCTCACTTTCTTCTGCACTCTTTGTCTGACAATCAGCTAATTTGCCAGGAAGTGTCATGCCCTCGAGTGCTCCTTTTCTGAGAACTGAATCTTTTGCTGCTTTTGCAGCCTTACGAGCACGAACAGCGAGTAGAACTTTTTGAATTATAGATTTTGCATCATCAGGATTTTCTTCCAAAAACGAACTAAAGGCGTCACTAAACGCTGAAGCAACAGCACCCTGAGCCTCAGGAGAACCCAGTTTTCCTTTTGTTTGACCTTCGAACTGTATTTCTCTCAGCTTGACAGAAACAACAGCAGTCAATCCTTCCAACACATCTTCACCAGTAAACCCTCCATCTGCGTCTTTTGTAATGTTACCTTTTTTTGCATACGTGTTAAGTACACGAGTCAACGCTGTTTTGAATCCAGTAATATGCGTACCCCCCTCAGGGTTGTAAATATTGTTTGCAAATGGAACTATTTTAGTTCCTACATCGTCAGTATATTGCAACGCTATTTCAACACCGACATCACCTTCTTGTTTTTCTACATAAAATATATTGTCTTGAACTGGTTTTTGGTGACGGTTGTAAAAAGCAACAAGAGAACGCAATCCTCCTTCAAAGTAAAAAGTGGTGGAAGGTAACTCAAATCCATAGTCTGAAAACCATTGCAAATCTGGTAATCCTTTTCCTTTCACCACATCTCCTTCCCATTCTCTCGCATCGATAACAGTGATACGCAAACTTTTCACTAGGTATGCTTGCTGGCGTAAATGATTGACAATAGTTTCATAAGAAAATTTTAGATCACTTGAAAATATTTCCGTGTCAGGTGTAAAGGTAGTTACCGTACCACTCACTTTTGAAATACAAACTTTTTTTACTGCTGCTCTTTTTTTACCTCTTTCATACTCTTGCACATACTGACCACCGTCTCGATGAACATCTACTTTGCACCACGAAGACAGTGCGTTCACCACCGAAGCACCCACGCCGTGAAGACCTCCTGAAACTTTGTATCCACTATCGTCTCCTCCAAATTTTCCTCCCGCATGTAGTACAGTCATAACCATTTCAAGCGCTGAAACTTTTGTTTTTGAATGAACATCAACTGGAATCCCTCGTCCGTTATCTGAAACTCGTATCATGTTTCCTGGCAAAAGTACCACCTCTATCCGATCGGCAAAACCTCCCATCGCTTCATCGCGAGAGTTATCAAAAATTTCCCATACAAGATGGTGCATTCCTTCGGGCCCTGTTCCTCCAATATACATCCCTGGCCTTTTTCTGACCGGTTCTAATCCTTCAAGCACGCTGATTTGTTCTGCGCCATATTTACTTTTTGTTGTCGTATCTTTTTTGTCTTTTGGCATTGAAATATATGGTTATTATTCTAAAGTAAGTGTGTACAGTATAGCAAAAAATAGACATTTTGACCACTGTTGTGTATGGTCTATACGTGTCTTATTATCGAATTTCGCAACCGTAAGAAATGAGTTTTTTTGTTATCGAATCTATAACAACTTCTACTTCCTTGTCTGTGAGGGTTCTCTCTGATGACTGAAAAACAAAACGATAAGCAACGCTGGTTTTACCATCTTTTACAAAAGTATCTACCATATCTGGACCACGAACGATCAAATCGTGTTTATTTTTTTCTAAAACCTCAGAGATGCTTGCTCTGTCCACTCCGTCGGGTAGCCAAAAAGAAATATCTCGTACAATACAAGGAAACACAGACCACGGTTCAAATATTTTTGTTTTTTTTGTTTCATCAGAAAAAAAAGAAGCATATGAACTATCGATTGAAATCCCTGTGGTGTATTCTGTGAGTGTTGTTTCTTGCACCTGATGTCTATCTGCCCATGCAACATGTAGTTCTTCTGTATCATTTTCTATAAAAACATTACCAATTTCAAATATTTTTATTTCTTCTTGTCCCAAGAGTGGAGCATTCAACTTGTTGAGTGTATACGCTTCTTTTAGTGCATCAGTTATATTTGTACGAAGAGCTTCTTTTCCTTTTGCTCCGTGAGAAATCTCTCGTATTCCTTTTTTTGTAAAGCTATACGTCAT
>JAGOPB010000009.1 GCA_017992255.1 Minisyncoccota bacterium
TTCTCCAGAGCGATACATGTTCAGCGGTCATTTGCATCATTAGATTATATACATTGTTATTGAGCATGGTTATTTTATGATCTACTAGTAATCTCTTTGACGAGTGTCGACATAAACTCGTCGAGTGTCACATGTTCCAATTTCGTTCCATCACGTTTCTCTATAGTGAAAGCATTTGCTACTACTTCTTTGTCTCCAATAACTATCACATATGGCGCTCGTGTTGCTTTGGCGACGTGAATTCGTTTTCCCAGACTATTGTTATCATCAAATATTTGTGTACGAACATATTTCTCACGCAATACCTTTTCTATATTTTTTGCAAAATCTATGTGGCTTTCTCGCACAGGCACGATAGCTACTTGTGTAGGTGATAGCCATGTTGGGAAGTTGCCCGCGTAGTGTTCGATGAGAAAACCTGAAAACCGTTCATGTGTTCCTAGTGGTGCACGATGTATACACAAAGGTGTTTCATCTTTTCCTTCGTGTGATTTGTATGAGAGACCAAAACGTCCTGGTACCGCAAAGTCTACTTGGTTTGTAGCAAGGGTGAACTCGCGACCAATAGCACTCC
Source organism: Minisyncoccota bacterium (assembly GCA_017992255.1). Classification (GTDB taxonomy): domain Bacteria; phylum Patescibacteriota; class Minisyncoccia; order Phycocordibacterales; family UBA9973; genus JAGOPB01. The sequence continues at coordinate 575 of JAGOPB010000009.1, forward strand.
ATACCTGTACATCTATTTTTGGACCGTAAAAAGCAGCTTCGTCAGGTACTTCTATAAAAGGAATGTTTGATTCTACAAGTACATCTCGTACCATCTTTTCTGTTTCTATCCACAATACAGGATCGTTGACATATTTTTCACCAAGTTTAGCTGGATCGTGAGTTGAGAAACGCATAATGTATGTATCAATACCAAATATTTTGAAATATTTTAGATACATGTCATTTACTGCTCGGAACTCATCGCCAAATTGTTCTTTTGTGCAGTAGATGTGGGCGTCATTCATTTGTAGCGATCTCACTCGCATGATACCAAACAGCTCTCCCGATTTTTCATGTCTATAGCATGCGCCGTATTCTGCTAGTCGTAACGGGAGGTCGCGATAACTCTTTGGGTGTGCAGCAAATATCTGGTGATGGTGTGGACAATTCATTGCCTTTAGATAGTATTTTCCTCCTTCATATTCCATAGCGGGATACATGGATTCTTCGTAATAAGGTAAATGACCTGAGGTCAGATACATTTCTTCTTTTGCTATATGTGGCGTGCGAACACGTTTGTATCCAGCGCTAAATTCTGTTTCTTTTGCAAGTTTTTCTAGCTCCTCGATAATAACGGTTCCATTTGGTAACCAGAGCGGAAGTCCTGGACCGACATATTCGGAAAAAGAAAAAAGTTGTAATTCTTCACCAAGTTTTCGATGGTCTCGACGTTTTGCTTCTTCTTTCAACGCTTCATACTCTTCTAGTTTTTCTTTTGATTCAAAAGCAAGTCCATAGATACGAGTCAGCATGGGATTTTTCTCATTACCTCGCCAGTATGCACCAGCGATACGATCAAGTTTGAAACAATCGGTAGGTATTTCTTTGGCAGGATTTTCTAAGTGTCCACCGCGACACAGATCAGTAAAACCCCCACATGTGTATAATGTGATGGTTTCTCCTCGTTCGGCAATATCGTTGATAAGTTCTGTCTTGTATTCATTATCGACAAATATCTCAAATGCTTTCTGGGGAGATACTTCTTTGTGAGTAAATACTGTCCACGATTTTAGATTTTTGCGCATCGTTTTTTCAAAAGCATGGAGTTCTTCCTCTGTTATTTTTACTGTGCCAAAGTCAACATCGTAATAAAACCCGTCGTCAACAGCAGGGCCTAGTGTGAGTTTGGCAAAGGGGTGGTGTTCTATGACCGATTGAGCCAAAAGATGAGCAAGAGTATGACGCAAATGCGCGAGGGTTTCTTTATCCATATGGGTATTGTAGCACCAAATACTAGCAATTTCTAGTTATTTGGAATCTATAAAGTATACACCCTAAAAAAATGTAATCTTGCAGTACGTTCTTTGACATGATAGTATCGTATCTCTTAGGTTGTACAAGAGTGTACGAAACACGATCGAAAGGGAAGATACAGATACGCAATGTTTATACATACAAGTTTCTGTCTGAGCTTATTGTAGAGGAACATAGACAGAAGCTTATATTGATAAGCTTTATTTTAAAATCAATTCTTTAAAAACTTAAAATTTAAAAAACATTATGAACAAACAAATTCAATCTATTGCATTATCAACACGCGTGCAATCATTACAATGTGGAATTTGCAAAGACAACCACATTGACGTCACCATACATCAGGTTTCTGAAATGGTAGTGGATCCCGGTTTGTATGATGGCTATGTTGCCGATGCGTACAAAATGCCGTGTGGTCACTTTGCGCTTTTTTCAAAAGTGACTAAGGGTGGGTATAAAATACCAGGAATTTTAATAGGAACATTGGAGACGGTAGAACCTTCTCAAAGTAAACTTATTGTTATTCCTCCAATATCACCGGATCCGACACACTATTTCGGAGAAAAAATTTAATTCACAAAAAAAAGAAGAAATGAGTTCACAAAATTATAAAAAAAATTTATCTTGCACCAAGTGTGTAGGATGTGGTAAACCGGAAGGTATTGCCACACCAATGGGAAAATTTATTTTAAGTACAGAAAAACATACGGCAACCGGACAGATTTTCAGGCACGGTTGTGGTTGTATCACGACGGCGAACCCTGGAACGGGATCCCCCGAGTGTGACAAAGTATTTAGAAGATTTTCTTCCTTAGAAAAACTAGTAGAAGAATTTCCCAGAATTGAGTTTATATAAATCTCAATTCAAATTATATCATTACTGCAGTTTTTTATTTTCACAACACTGTTGTGAAAATAAAAAATCTAGAATACGCATCATAAGTTACTTTTCTATAACACCAAGTTCTTTTATTTCTTCAATTAGAAGTGATTTTTCACCGTTTCTTTCCGATACTTTTGCTTTTATTCCAACACATTTTCCAGCAATAAAGAGATCCTTTTTTGCTTTGTATATTTTTGGAAATGCTACAGCCTCGATGCTACCAGTAAAGTCGTTGAGTCGCACAAAGCCCATACGTTCATTTTTTGTTTTTGTTGTGAATTCTTTTATTTCCTCTATGAGTACAGCTAGCATCACATAGGCATCGGTTCGGCTTTCACTTTTTACCAGTGCAATATTGTTTTTTGTTTTTTCTATTACTTCCTGCCACGATTCTAGTGGGTGACCCGAGACATACAAACCAAGCAGGTCTTTTTCCCATGCAAGCCGAGTGCGAAGTGCTATAGGTTCGGCGGAGGTCAGTGTCAGTGATCCGACAGTGACCCCGGTATCTGCACCAAACAAAGAAGTCTGTGTTGTGTTTTTATTCAACTCTCTACTGTATTCGAGGAGATTTTCACTACTTGCCATCAACTCTCCACGTTCTGCCAAGTCATCTAATGCGCCACACATGACAAGCGCCTCCAGTGATTTTTTGTTGAGATTTTTGTGGGTGATACGCTCGAGAAAATCTCCAATGCTTGTATACACTCCTCCTCGTTTTCTTTCTGAAATGATAGCGTCTGCAATATCAACACCAAGGTTTTTTATCGTGTAGAGTCCAAAACGAATAGTACGTGAATGCATCAATTCTTCTTGGTTTTGTGAGACTATAGTAAAACCTCCAAAACTCGCATTTATATTTGGAGGTAATACTTCGATGTCGATACGCCTACACTCATTGATAATCGTTGCTATTTTATCTACGTCACCACTTTCTGCCGTGAGAATAGCGGTCATGTATGGGACTGGGAAATGGGCTTTCATGTATGCTGTTTGATAAGCAACTCGACCATATGATGCGGAGTGAGCTTTATTGAAACCATAGGCCGCAAACGGTTCTATCCATTTCCAAATTTCTGTTGATTTCTTTTCACTCCAACCACTAGTAGACATACAACCTTTAATGAATTTTTCTCGTTGCGCTTCCATTTCCTCTGGGATTTTTTTTCCAACAGCTTTACGAAATTTGTCTACTTCTCCCCAAGTATATCCTGCGAGGTCGTGCGCCATAATTAAGAGATCGTCTTGGTATACCAAAACACCGTATGAATTTTTCAAAATTGGTTCTAGTGCATCATCGAGATAGTGTATGAGTGACGGGTTGTGTTTGCGGGCGATATAATCAGGAATAAACTGCATTGGTCCTGGACGATATAGTGCCACCATTGCATTGATGTCGTGGATTGTTGATGGACGAAGTTCTTTGAGCCACTTTGTCATTCCAGAACCGTTCAGCTGGAACAATCCTTCTGTGTCGCCACGAGCAAGTAACTCAAAGGTTGTTGAGTCTTCCACGTCGATTGTGTCGAGATTTACTTCTACATTAAAAATCTTTTGAACAAGTTTTATTGCGTCTGCAAGAATAGAAAGATTGCGTATTCCTAGAAAATCGAATTTAGGTAGACCCGCGTCCTCAATACTGTACATGTCGTACTGTGTAATCATTTTTCCGCCTTTTGGATCAAACTGTACAGGAGTGAATTCCCACAATGGTTTTGGCGAGATGACAACACCGGCAGCATGTACACTTATGTGGCGTGCGCAGCCTTCCATCCGTTGTGCCGTGTCTATGATTGTTTTTGTGTCACGTTCTTTGTCATATGCTGTTTGAAGTTCTGGTGTTATCTCCATCGCATGTTTGATGGTCATAGGAAAACCTTGGCTACCCATAGGTATCATTTTTGATATTCTGTCTCCTGTTGAATAGGGATATCCTAGCGCACGAGCTACATCACGTACACTTCCTCGTGCCATCATCGTGCCAAATGTTCCTATTTGTACAACTCGGTCACCGCCATATTTCTGTTTTGCGTATTCGATCATCTCGTCACGCCGGTTGTCCGCAAAGTCCATATCGATATCCGGCGCAGAGGGTCGTTCGGGATTTAAAAAGCGTTCAAATGGAAGTTTGTATAAGAGAGGATCGACTGCAGTAATCCCGAGCAAATATGTGGTAAGCGATCCAGCAACCGAACCTCGAATATTGGATAGTATTCCATTAGTGCGGGCGTATTGTATAAGGTCTGCAACGACAAGAAAATACGATGCGTATCCCTTCATCTGTATAATTCCTAACTCATACTCTAGTCTCTCTTGCGCAGTATCTGTAATAGTCATACCGCGAGTTTTGAATCCTTCCATGGTAATACGTCGGAGCATTTCATCAGCACTTTCATTTTCTATAAGGTATTCGGGAAAGTAAAGAGTTCCAAGTGTAATTTCTAAATCAATAAGATCTGCAACAACTGAGGTGTTTTTATACGCATCTGGTATGTCTTTAAATATTTCATAGGCATCTTCACTACTGATAAATGAATAATTACCATTTTTCATACTCATTTTTTTTGTATAAATATCAGCTCCCGTATTAATAGCAACGAGTGTGTCATGTGCATCAACATCGTCTATATGTAAATAGTGAGAGTCCCATGTCGCAACAAGAGGGAGGTTTAATTCTTGTGCAATAGATATGATCGTTGGTATCAATGGCATATACCAGTCAACATCATCATGCTTCATGACTTCAACAAATACGTTACCCTTGCCAAAGCATGTTTCATAGAAATGAAGTAGTTGTTTTGCCTCATCGATGTGATTGTTTTTAACCAATGTTACAAATTCACTGCCAGGACATCCAGACAAACAAAGTATACCCTCGCCATGTTTTGCAAGCAGTTCTTTGTCCATCCGTGGTTTGTAGTAAAAACCTTCTAAGTTCGCAATAGAAACCAGATACATAAGGTTTTTGTATCCAACTTCGTTTTTGGCAAGAAGTGTGAGATGGAAACGTCGACCATCTTGCTCAGGGTCTTTATCGTGACGAGAACGTGCTGCGATATATGCCTCTACTCCAACTATCGGTTTTATACCAACCTTCTTGCATTCTTTGAAAAATTCAATTGCTCCATACATGGCCCCGTGATCAGTGAGTGCAAGTGCTGTCATGCCGTATTCCTTTGCTGCTTTTACCAAATCTGGTATTTTGGTCATTCCGTCTAATAGGGAATAGTGGCTATGAGTATGTAGGTGTACAAATGGTTTAATTATTTCTGACATATAGTGCCATTATAACAGGCTTGAAGTATTTAGTCTTTTATAAATTTTTGGTATTAATACTCTCTGATGTATAATTATTGAATGCTTGATTCTTATGTTGTTGGTGTTGATGAAGTAGGACGAGGTCCTATTGCTGGACCTGTTTGCGTAGCATCCTTCATACTTTTTGATTACTCTTTGATAAATTCAAAACCAGCTCCGCTTAGAGATTCAAAAAAACTTTCTCAACAAAAACGCAATGTATGGTACTCATATCTTTTGCAAGCAGAAAAGGATGGTCGCTGTGCATTTTCGCATGCATTTGTATCAGCTTCTGAAATAGACAAGATTGGAATTGTTCCGTCTATAGATTTCGCAATTTCTGAATGCTTAAGCTCATTAAAAAATACCGTTATAACTTTAAACAATAATAAAGATGAAATTTTTGAAAACAAAACACGAGTTTTACTCGATGGTGGACTTCATGCTCCTGAACAATATCTGAAACAGACTACTATTATCAAAGGCGATGAAAAAGAAGTTACAATTATGTTAGCTTCTATAGTTGGAAAAGTCATACGTGATACTTTTATGGAAGAATGCAGTGTTCTGTATCCTGGGTATGGTTTTGAGATGCACAAGGGCTATGGCACGCCAAAACATTACCTTGCACTGAAACGCTTGGGTCTCACTCCGCTACACCGCAAAAGCTTTCTACGGTCAGCACAAACAGGTTCGAAAAAAGTAAAAAAATAATTAGTGGAGATTCGATATAGATTGACAGCTACTGTCCACTATAGTAAGGCGGTGGTGGTAAAAGTATATATTTTATATACATGTTGAGAATGCGTCAGATTTATAAGCCGTGCGGACAAGAGGATATACTCCTTATACATTTGCAGAATTCTTCTGATATACAAATAAATACTTAATTAGTAGCAATACTGATCAAGAATAATGACGAATCGTATATTTTTGAAATAAAGAGTAATGCAACCGCATTCTTGCAAAATAATCATACACGTGCTATTATTTCCCAATATGGTAGTCCGAATGCGACACACAAAAGGGCAAACAGGTAGTAGACGATCACATCATGCGATCAAACCAACTGGCGTTGTCAAAGATCCTCAAACAGGAGTTCCTCACATGCGTCACCGAGTTTCACTAGCAGATGGCCGATACAAAGGTCGTCAGGTGATTGACATGGTGAAAAAAGTGGAGAAGAAACAAAAAGCTACAAAGAAAAAGTAGCACAAACAGTTTTTGCTGTCTGTAATTTTTTATTCATAAAAGCTATACATACTATTTTTTATATTAAAATAGAAGAATAGTATACTATAAGCATTGTTCTTTAACGTCATGGCAAATAGACACTTATCACGTTCAGTTGTACTTCAAGCACTCTTTGAGTGGGATTTCAAAGGGTACAATAATGATACTTTGACAGAGGTTTTGGAGCGCATAAGCGACGAGTTTGCACCAGGGCTCGACGACACTCCTTTTATGCAATATTTATTGGACCTTGTTGCAAAGAAAAAAGAAATTATTGATGCTGTTATTAGTAAAGCGGCTCCTGAATGGCCTGTAGAAAAGATAAATACTGTGGACAGAAATATTTTACGATTAGGACTCGCTGAGTTACTTTTTGGTGACTATAATCAAGTTCCTCCAAAAGTCGCATTGAATGAAGCAATAGAGCTCGGCAAAACTTTTGGTGGAGAGAATTCGAGTCGTTTCATAAACGGCGTGCTTGGTGCCGTCTACAAAGAGATAGGCGAGCCTGGTAAAGAACAGAAATCAAAACGTCAAATTCGTGAAGCTGACATAGACCCAGCGACGTTACCTGTCGATCAAAAGGCTGCTGCAGTCGTCTATGCGATACACAAGGAAGAAATATACTTGGCTTTCGTGCATGATATATTTGGCTACTGGACACTTTCAAAGGGAGGAGTAGAAGAGGGAGAAACCGCAGAAGAAGCCGTAGCCCGAGAGTTGAAAGAAGAAATAAATATAGATATAGTTGTAAAAGAAAAATTGGGAGAAAATGAGTATATTGCGACGCATCCAGAACGAGGAAAAATACGAAAACATGTGACCTATTTTTTAGGGGAAGCAAAATACACACCGATCACGCTTGAGTCCAGTGGAGGCCTTGACGATGCACAGTGGTTTAAACTTGCCGAGATAAGTGATTTGCACATGTATGACGATATTACAAAGTTTACTGCAAAAGCAATCAGTATTATTACCAACAATAAATAACTAGGCTTTAGGCTCTAGTCGATATTAGCAACTACTGCTAGTCACTAGGGCCTAGCGCCTAAGAATCTAGTTATATGAAAGAATTTACTTCGTTCGAACAAGCAATCGGTACTATTTTTAATGATAAACAACTACTTACCACTGCATTTACACATCGGTCGTATCTCAACGAGAATCCGGGCACAGGATTGGAGCACAACGAAAGACTTGAGTTTTTAGGAGATGCCGTACTTGAACTCATTGTTACCAACTACTTGTATCGTAAATATCCTCAAGAGCCAGAAGGACGACTTACTTCGTACCGAGCTGCGTTGGTGAACGCTGTTATAATTGCAGAAATAGCGACTGGACTGGGTATGAATGACTATTTGTTGCTTTCGAAAGGTGAGGCAAAAGATAACGGTAAAGCGCGTCAATACATACTTGCAAACACATACGAAGCAATACTCGGAGCTATTTATTTAGATTTGGGATATGATGCAGGAAAAGTGTTTGTAGAGCAAACACTGCTTCCTCGGTTGGATGAAATAGTAGCAAAAAAATTATGGCGTGATCCAAAGTCTTTGGTACAAGAAATGGCCCAAGAACATGTCGGGATGACTCCTGCATATAAAGTGATTAGTGAGTCTGGCCCTGATCACGACAAGTATTTTACTATTGGAATATATTTTGGTGAGGAACTTGTAGCAAAAGGAAAAGGAAAAAGTAAACAAGAAGGAGAACAGAGTGCAGCACAGGAAGCTCTGGAAAAGAGAAATTGGTTGTAGAATTTGTTATACTATACGCACATGCTGAAAAAGATTGAACTTACTGGTTTTAAATCGTTCTCCAAAAAAACTGAACTCACCTTCACGACTCCTGTAACGGCGGTTGTTGGTCCAAATGGTTCCGGAAAGTCAAACATAGTCGAATCTATCCGTTTTGTACTCGGAGAACAATCCAATAAATCTCTCCGTTCTAAAATAGGAGCAGACCTTATTTACAAGGGTTCAAAGTCACTGGCACAGCAAAACCGTGCATTTGTAAAAATAGTTTTTGACAATAGTAAAAAAAGTTTTCGTTTGGGAGAAAACAACAGTGTACTGGATTATGATGAGATAGAAATAGCGCGAGAAATATTTCGTGATGGAGGCAGTAGATATCTGCTCAATGGATCTGAAGTACGACTCAAAGATATCACCGAGCTACTGTCGTCTATACATATAGGCGCGTCAGGACACCATATAATTTCGCAAGGAGAAGCAGACCGTATACTGTCTGCAAATCCACAAGAACGTCGTGAAATGATAGAGGACGCACTAGGTCTTAAAATATATCAATACCGTTTGCATGAAAGCGAAAGAAAATTAGAAAAAACTGAAATCAACATGAAGGAAGTCGAAGCACTTCGTCGTGAAATTGCACCGCACCTTCGTTACCTAAAAAAGCAAATGGATAAAATAGAATACGCAAAGGAACTCGGTGTGACTTTAGTAGAATTGTATAAAGTATACTTGTCTACTGAACAGACGTATCTACTTCATACAAAAGAAGAGATAGCTAAACAAAAACGACTGTATACTGAACAAAGTAAGGTGTTGAGAGAAAAAATGGCTCACGTAAAATTCAATATAGAAATTGATGAATTAACACCAATACGACAAGTGTTAGAAAAAACAGAACACGCACTACTCGAACTTCGAACTCTTCGTTCACAGAGCGAGAGAGCTCTTGCACGATTTGAAACATTGCTCGAAGTAGAAAAGTCTAAAACACAAACACAACAAAAAGAAAAAAATAGTTCAATAGTTATCAACCGATCACATTTTGTTTCTTTCAAAGAAACACTAGAAACTCTTATTGCAGAAACTAGTGCCTCACAGGATCTTGAAACATTTCGGTTAAACGTAAATACAATCCGAAAGCATTTTGAGGGTTTTACTTCAAAATATCTAAACACAGAAGAAAGCATGCTACTTGCACAAGTCGAAACAGAAGATAAAGATGAACAGAAAAAACTTGAAAGTGACATTGCTGATGCGAGACTACAGGTGGAGAAACTTGTTTCTAAAGAACACGCACTGTTGCAAGAAAAAGCAGAACTTGAAAAAAAGATTCAGAAAAGCCAAGACAGTCGAGTGCTCGAAGAACGGACAGGTTTTGAGTTGCGTGTAGAGGAGCAAACACTACTTGGCCACCAGAGAGTTTTGGAAGCACAAGAGAATGAGTTGATCCATGTGGAGAGTCTTTTCCAAGAAGAAATACGCGAAGGAAGTGCTCTTGTGGGACGAGATGTTATGTTGTTTACGGAAGAGAATGCTTCACATTCTATGGAATTTGTCGATCGACATACTCAAGAAAATCGTCGAAAAGAAATAGAGAGAATAAAGATTAAACTTGAAGAAGCTGGTATGGGTGGCGGAGTAGATGTAGTAAAAGAACACGAAGAAGTGTTGGAACGTGATCGCTTTTTAGAAAAAGAATTGACTGATTTAAGTGAAAGTATTGAAAAAATAAAAGAGATTATATGCGAATTGAGAGATACAGTCGATCGAGAATTTTCAATTGGCATTGAAAAGATCAATACTGTATTTCAAGAATTTTTCGCTATTATGTTTGGTGGCGGAAAAGCCTCTCTGGTCGTTAGTGTTCCACAAGCTCGAAGAAAAAATAAAGATGAGGAAATGTTTGATGATATCGACGTAGAAGAGAAAAAAGAAGATGGAATAAATATTGACGTATCGTTGCCCCATAAAAAAGTAAAAGAATTGATGATGCTTTCTGGAGGTGAGAGGTCTCTCACCTCTATTGCACTTCTCTTTGCAATGTCGCAGGTAAATCCCCCTCCATTTTTAGTATTGGATGAAACAGATGCTGCTTTGGATGAAGCAAACTCTCGACGCTATGGAGATATGATAGAGAAGCTTTCACAATTTTCACAATTGATAGTGGTGACGCACAACAGAGAAACAATGTCTCGCGCTCAAGTACTCTATGGTGTGACGCTTGGTTCAGATAGTGCCTCAAAGCTTCTCTCGGTTAAACTAGAAGAAGCAGTGAGTATCGCAAAATAAAGAGGTGGTCATTATAGAATAATAACTACGAAAGAAGGCTATGTGTAAAAAATATACGCTAATGGTATACTGTAGGTGATACATTTTAGTACGTCTGAATAATATTTTTTCACTCTTTTAAAAAAGCGAATATGATGAATCAAAGCACAAAGTATTGGATTAGTGCGATACTAATCTTTTTAGCGTTTATTTTTTTGACTGCGACCATTTTTCTTGCAGAATGGCAATTGTTGCTAATACTGTCGCTGTTGTTTTTTTCTTTGTATAAAGTATTTATACTTTATACAAGAACCAACAATAAGAGTCCAATTAAAGATTTGTTCCGTTTCTTGTTTATATCTTCAAATGAAGGATGGGCTGATATAAGCAAGTTTCGTAAAAAAGACGGAAGCTTTATAAACTATACTCGACGAGATAAGTTAAAATAGAGCTTTCGTTTAAAATATTTAAAATGCCGAATATAATTTACGGCATTTTTTTAAAATATGTACATTGATAGAAATCGACAAAGGCTATGACTGTTTAATTAAAAATGATTTAAAGAAAAATTTTTTTAAGTATCATTGTATGTGAAATCAGTCGTATATTTAGATTCTCTATTACCATTTAAAACACTCGAAACTAAAAAAACCTTTTGTCAGTCACATGTCATATCACAAATATACAAACACATATTGCTAGTATAACTACAGTATCATCTATCGAGTTATATTGCGTATTTTCCAGAAATTTAGATTGTTACGTGCTTTATATCCGTACTATGTATAATCATAGCATTCTATCTAGAATTTATAATGGTTATTTATTGTTGCACATAATTAATACTAGATAAGTCGTCTAGTGACAATGAAAACAGTAACTATACTGTAATGCGTTTGTAGTGCAATATAAAAATACACAGCGGTAAACCACTGTGTATTTTTATTATGTAGCTGTAGGATTACTTAACTATTTTTACTGATACACCATCAGAAGTCACTACATTGTTATCCTTATCGTATGCTTTTGCTGTCAATGTATATAAACCTTCAGCAAACGTAGAGGTATTCCAATCATATGAATACGGAGCAGTAGTATCGGTTCCTATTTTATAAGTAATCGGTGTACCCCCGGAATACTTATATGAATTAAATTTTCTATAGAATTCAACTTTGACCACAGATCCATCGTTCGGTGCAGAAGCTGTTATAGACACTGTTCCTGATATAGTAGAATTTGTTTTTGGCGAATCGATAGTTACTATTGATACAGAAGGAGTAGACGGAGGCGGTACCGGTGTAGTTGAAGTACCTACAATAGTGAATGAAATAGTCGGTGAACTACCTTCGTTTCCTGCATCATCATACGCTTTGATCACCAACGTGTGATCACCAGATTTGAAAGCACTAACATCCCAACTCCATGAAGAGGTGTACGTAGAGCTGTTGACTATTTTCTCTCCTGAGATATTTCCGTCAACTAATCGTACTATTTTTGCTATTGAAACATTGTCAGATGCCGAAATAGTATTGTCTACAGTTCCACTTAGTTTTGCATTATTAGTTGGATAAGAAATTGAGATACTTGGAGGCGTCGTATCTGGTGGAACTGGAATTTGTACGGGAATAGTGATTGTTGATTCGTTTCCTCTGGCATCGAGTGCTGTAGCGGAAATAGTGTACGTTCCTGGAGTAAGCGACACTGCGTTCCATTGCGATTCATATGGAGCGTTTTTATCTTTTCCTAGGTCTGTTCCATCAACAAAAAATTGTACATATTTGATTCCTGATGCATCATCTGCAGTTGCTTTTATAGTGTATATACCTGGAGATACTATCTCTTGATATGAAGGAGTAGTAAACGAAACGGTTGGTGGAGTAGTATCAGTACATGAACCTATAATACTTCCAATTAATCCACATTCTCCACCAGGAGTCTGCACTGACAACGCTTGACTAGCTGAAGAAGTATTTCCCGAGGTATCAGTGGATGTGACAGTCATAGAATAAGATTTTCCACCTTCAAGCCCTGTAATGACAGATGAGTTAACAGCTGAAAGGTTGTTTGCTTTCCCGTCTACGTACACTTGATATGAAGCTATGGCTACATTGTCAGTAGAAGGAGACCATGTTAGATATAAACTGTTTGTACCAATGTCTGACGCCACAAGAGCTGTAGGAGTACTCGGAGCTGTTGTGTCTAAAATTGGTTCAGGTATTGGATCTGGCTCTACCACAACGGGTGTTTCAATGATAGGTGATTGTCCACCATAGAGTTCTGTATCAAGGAAATCTATTATAGTGGACATATAATTGTTTAATATTGTTATTTTGTCATGACCAACACCTGGAGCTGGAATAAGAGTAGAATTCATACCCGCTGCATCGTAGATCGCATCAACGGCAACAGAGTTAACAAAGAAGATTTGTATATCTTCAGTACCATGAATGGTCAAGAATGAAGGATCTGTTGAGTCGGCATAATTTGCTGCTACAGCATTTTGACCATCAGAACAATTGACTCCTACTGCACAACCATTAAATTCTCTATATCCACTAGCTACTGTATCTGAAAGATTGAACGGATTTGCCGGGTCAATAGAACCAAACAAGTTTACAACAGCATTGGGTCTGCTTGAGTAACCAGTATTTCCTCCTGTTGTTCCTTCTAGATACTCAACGTTTCCTGTTGTACCGGCAAGAGACATAATCATCCCCCCGGAAGAGCTTCCAAGAACTGCTATTTTATTTGGATCAAGGTTGAGTTCGTCAGCATGAGCTCTAGCATATCGGATAGCGCCTTTAATATCCTGTAATTGTAAAGGGAAAATTCCTTCTGGAAGTGGTCTATAAGTAACTTCTGCTACTGCATAGCCATAACCAGTAAACTGGTCGACATATCCATCAGCAGCATTTGTTCCACCAGGACCAAACTGTCCACCATGAAGAAAGAATACGACAGGAAGGGGGTTTATAGCTCCGTTTGGATAGCTTAATTTAAATTGAAGCTTTGTTCCAGCAGGTGTTGTAGCGTAGGTTATCAGTTGTTCAGTGTATGAAGTATTGTTGTCAGGACTTGGTGGGGTCATTGGTCCTGGTCCAGCTACTTCGTATGAAGGAGTTATTTTTACTGTACCAAATCCATGTGAAGGGATGTATAGATCGTTCAAACTATTAAAATCTGTTTCCAATGTTTCCACTTCGTGTCCTGGGTTTGCGGAGAATTCAGTCGCACCTTTACTAGAATAATTTTCATCTCCGTGCATGATTTGCGTGCTACCGTTTGAATCAAGACTTACCAATTGTCCATCGAGTGTGAGGGAAGCTATTTTGATTGTTTTGTCACTAAGATTGGTCAAACTCAACGCAATACCACCATCTTGTTTTTTATAAGCATATATTTGTAGATCATTGTTTACGTCAGTATTTGCTGAAGTGAATGAAGCTTGCAATGGTTTGTATCCATCGTCAAAAATATCATTCATGTATTTCATAGCAAAAAACGAAGTACGTCGTACAAAGTCACCACTATCGAGGGGTTCTGTATTTAGTTTTCCAGATACAGTTCTCTTATTTACTAAGGCATTTGCACCGTCTGTTGCAAAAGTATGTATATTTGTATATTTAATAAAGTTTCCGTGGGTTGCATTTTCTTGGTTAACGAGGTTTTCAAACTGCGTTACCATTGCACCGTGAAGTATAGAGTTTGCAAGAAGTCCAGCAGTTCGAGTCGGATCCATATTCATATTCCACTCAGTTACCCAAAGCTTACTTCCTGAAGGAAACAGATTGTAGTAGTAATCAAAGAATGGGGTGATAGGTGTTTGTTGAGATCCTGACGCTGGTTTTGAAACACTCGCAAAATTACGTAGTTCTTCTGTTGAACAAGTAAACACTGACACTATATCACGTGAAGCGAATTGCGTTGCACATGGGAAAAATGGATGATAGAAATGGGCAACATAGTTGCTGTATCCATGTGCGCCCATTTGATTAGCAAGTGCTATATTCCAGTAGCCATTGAAACTCTTGTCTGCATCAAATCCATCAGCTGTTTCTTCGTAGTTTTGCTTTGGAGAAGCAACGACCGCAAAAACTGCATCAGGATCGTACGGAAGAATAGCATCACGATACGTGTCTGCATCATTAAGGTAATTAGTGACTGACAGCGGTGCAACAGTAGCTGGTTTACCTGTCTGATAATAAAAACCACCTTTTGCATATACTTCATTTTCAAATTCATATCCTACGATATCGACACCATTGTTTAAAAGATAAGCAACTTCTTGAGCTACTTCTACAGGATTTGCATATCGCATGTTTATAACATACAGCATTTTTGCTCCTGTTGCGTTTACTATATCTATAGCGTCATGAATAAAGTTACGAGGCTGGAGATCTTGGAATCCTTCGAGATAAGATAAATTACCATATTTTGGTAGAGGATTGGTTATCTCACCAAGTTCACCGTCATTTCCTCTTGACTCTTCATCGATACGATCTTGTCTAATTTGGCCTAGACCACGAATTTCATTTCCGTTGACGAGTTTAGATGTTTCTTCTGCTGTTAGAGTCTGAGTCATATGGTCTGTCCAGACGTGGTGATATTTGATCACACCTCCTGCTGGGTATCGAAGTACATTTATATCCAACTCTTGCATCAAATCAGTTGCTTGACCCAACCAATTATCCTTGGTAGCCATTTCATCATACATTTTTGCTGTATGAGTACCGTAGACACCAGATTCAACAGTTCCAGCTTCTGGTATAGTATTTAAAGTAACGTCTATTGAAACCGCACCGCCTTGGTTTATAAAACCAAGAAGAGAATTTCCGTTAAACAATTTTGCGCTCGCTATAAAAATGATAAGAATAACTATCGCCCCGAGTATTCCTAACGACTTTATTGAGTCAGTTTCAGGACTTTTCCACTTGTTTAAATTCATGTGTATTTCACTATATAGTGTTAATAATGTGACTATATAAGTATATCATACACACTTAGAAAAATGTAAAGGTTTTTAGTCTTCGTAGTCAGTTATGCTTTTTGGTCTATACGTACTATCTAATTGAACTAGATTTTTCTTGATAGAAATAAGTTCATTTTTATCTATTTCAACTTCTAAAAGAAGTCCTTGCATTGTTTCTGAAGAAAAGTATTGATCAAAAATAAGGTTACCAAGACTATATTGTATAAATTTGCCTTTATACCACTCACTTTCTTGTATTACGTGAGGATGGTGTCCAATGACCAAATCCGCTCCTGCGTCTATCGCACTATGCGCGAGACTTTTTTGACGTTCACTTGTGGGTTTGTATTCGTCCCCCCAGTGGAATGATACGACCAAGAAAGGAACTTTTTCACTTGCTTGATGGATATAGTCAATAAAATTAGGATCGGTCGCGAGCAGTATGCCAGAGTTTTTATCTTTTGCCTCCATCCAGGAAGGTCCTACATCACTGAAACCTAAATATCCAATTGTATTACCATTGTGAGTAAACACAACAGGTTCGATTGCTTTCGATTTCGTCTCTCCAGCTCCCGTGTATAGAATTTCCTTTTCTGTAAGTCTGCTCAGTGTATCGTTGAATGCATCTACTCCCCAGTCTCCAACATGATTGTTTGCAAATGATACTATATCAATACCGACATTTTTTAGCACCGGTACAATTTTTGGATCCATTCGAAAAGAATATTTACTACCTACATTTCGACCCACATCAGACACAGGTCCTTCTAAGTTTACGAAAGAAACATCCGCCTCACCCAGTAACGTGAGTGGTTCAAACAGTGTACTATAGTCACCCTCGTAATTTTTTTCTACAGAGGTGCGAACCCCTCTGTCGAGCATGATATCTCCACCAAACGCAAGAGTGGTATCAGTAGGAGGTGGTGGTGGAGGGGGAGGAGTATAAAATGCTATTTCATTTAAGCTTCCCGAATAATATATATTGCTTTTTAAATATGTAATAATAGAAAGAGTATCACGATAACGGTCTGTACTGCCGAGTACTATAATAGCGATCTTCCTTTTATCAAATTCCGACATAGGAATTTCAAATATACCAGCGTGTGTTTCGCGTGCGGGATCTGTATAACCACGTTTACCTCCTAGAAAACCTTCTGTATGGAGGAACTGACTTGTGTTGTACCAAGTATGTGTTCCTGCTGTGTGGTTTTTTTCAAGCGTAACATCGAGCACAAAAGATTTGTTGGTATAGAGAAAAGAAAGAAGCCGAAACAGATCATTTGCAGTAGAAGTGTTTTTTGAAGAAAGACCGGTGGGGTCACTAAAATTTGAAGAACTCATACCAACAGCAAGTGCCTTCTCATTCATTTTTTGGATAAAACTATTGAAACCATAAAAATTTGCAAGTGCTGTTCCTGCGTCATTTGAAGATTCCAAGAGAAGAGGGTATATAAGATCATTTGTTGGTATCACTTCACCGGCTTTGAGTTCACCATTATTTCCAGGCGTTGCTACATCTGTTTGTGATATAGTGGTTGTTTTTCGCTGACTTACCACCTCCAGACCTGTAAGCGAAGTCATAAGCTTTGTGACAGAAGCAATAGGAAGTATAGTTTCAGAATTTTTTTCCATTATAATATCTCCTGTTTCTATGTCGCCTACAAGATAAGAAGTAGCAGTAATTCCAGAAATTTTTTTCTTAGGATTTAAAAGAAAATAACCACGCGTGTCTATGTTGGTAATATCCAGAGACGTATTAGTAAATATAGATACAGCAGTTTCTTTGTCGGCCCAAGTATATAAAGCTTGTGCATCAGGAGTTGCCAAACGAATACATCCACCAGAGAAACCATTACCGACCGGCAGATTGTTTCCGTTTTGATAGTACGGCCAACCATGAATAAAATAATTGCCAAAAAATTGCAAGGAATACGGCATCCATATTTTACCCACAGATGATAAGTGTTTTTCTTCTTTGAGCAATACTTTGTATTCACCACCAGGTGTTTCGTAGTAACTTCCAGGTTTTCCTTTGGATAAAACACTGTAGTGAGTTTGTTCCACTCCATTTTCATAGGTGGTGAGATCCATGGTTTCGAGATTTACACGAATGGCTTTACCTGTTTCTGGTGGAAGGTAATTTTCATCAGAAATATTTCCTAAAGTGATTCGTTCGGGTACTACCGGTGGTACTATAACGGGTTCAGAAATAGGGTTTGTATCTACTGTATCAACCGGAGACCTCCAATGAATACTTTCTACAATACTAGCAATACGCTCGACAGTGTGTACTGGTCCATTGAAAATACTAGCAGCTAAAAATACACCGACAGCAACTGCTCCACACGCACTCAAAAATGTAGAAATATAACGACGCATTTTTTACTTGCTTTCTATAAACACATAATCGATTGTTCTTTTTCTTATATCAGTAGATACGACTTTTATACGAACCTTGGTTCCAAGTGTGTAGATTTTTTTGCTACGCTTACCAATTATCCGCATTCGTTTTTCATCAAGTTCAAAATAATCATCGCCAATATCACGCATACGAATAAGTCCTTCTGATCGAGAAACCGTTTCAGCTACATAAATACCCCATTCCGATACACCGGTCACCACTCCATCAAATATTTTCCCTATTCGTTCAGCCATGTATTCTACTTGTTTGTATTTGATACTTTGACGTTCTGCTTCTTGTGCTTCACGCTCTCGTCGAGACGAATGGATACATTTTTTTTCGAGATCAGTTATATGTTCTATGTCAGGACGTTTACCTGCCGTATATCGCTTTATTAATCGATGCACCATGAGGTCTGGATATCGTCGAATAGGAGATGTAAAGTGGGTATAGGCACTAAAGGCGAGCCCATAGTGTCCTATATTTTTTGTCGTATAGATTGCTTTTGCCATCGTGCGGGTGACCATCATCTCGAGTGTACCGTCCAATGGTGTACCTTGTGACTTTTTGATGATTGAATTCAATGTTTGCGAGGCAATGATACCACCTCCTTTTTTGATAGAAAATCCTACAGAAGAAAGAAAATAGGAAAGGTTTTCCATCTTGTCTGGATCTGGTTTGTCGTGTACGCGATACACAAACACACGCTCGTTTTTTTTGAATTTTTTCTCCACCCACTCAGAAACTTTTCTGTTCGCAAGGAGCATGAACTCTTCTATAAGATGGTTCGTATCACCGTGGTGTTTCAGACTGACACCAATGGGTCGTCCTTTTCCATCTAGAGTGAATTTGACTTCTGGTGCGTCTATCATTAAAGCACCTGCACGTGCTCGGGCAGAACGTAGTTCTTTTGCGATGTTATTGAGCACGGTTATTTCGTGGATAAGTGGCCCAGTACCTGTATCAAGGGTTTTTTGAGCATCTTCATAGCTGAAACGCTTTTTGGAATGGATGATTGTTTCTCCATACCACTCTTTTGATATAGTGCCATGAGCATCGAGAGTGAAAATAGCACTCATGGTCAAGCGGTCTTGATCGGGAACAAGTGAACACAGATTGTTTGAAAGTATTTCAGGAAGCATAGGAATTGTGCGGTCGACGAGGTACACTGATGTCGCTCGGTCGTAAGCCTCTTGGTCGATAACACCTCCTTCTCGAACAAAAAACGAAACATCAGCAATGTGTATACCTACTTCGTACAAACCATCTCCTAGATCACTAAACGATAATGCATCATCAAAATCTTTTGCATCCGCTGGGTCTATCGTAAAAGTAGTTGCACTTCGCATGTCTCGTCTTTTTTTTATTTCTTTGGACACATCAAAAAGTCGTTCCATTTCTCTTGCCTCGCTCTCTACTTGATCAGGAAGTGAATGAAAAAATCCTTTTTCCAGTGCGATAGCTTTCATTTCTGCATCGTTCTCTCCACCGACACCGAGAATATGTGTTACGCGACCCAATGGAGTTTCGTGTGAATTGTCCCACTGTTCTATTTCCACAAAAATTTTATCGCCAACTTTTGCTCCATTGAGTTTGTCTTGCGGGATGATAATATTGACATACATTTTTCGATCGCTTGGATGTAGCAACATGACCCCGCCTCTCTCTACCAACACTCCTCCATGGCCTTTTCTCGCACGCTCGAGCACTTCCACCACCTCTCCTGTTTCATAGTCTCGTCCTTTTACATGCGGATGACGAAGCACGCGTACACGGTCACGATCTAAAGCAGTTCGGAGAAATGTTGGATCGATTTCGAGTTGACCTCTTCGCGGTTGACCTTCATACGTTTCAAGGTACCCCAACCCTTTACCTGACATGATGAGTCGTCCTTCTACTGTTTGACTACCACCGATAATTTTTTTGGATTGCATATTGTTTTTTGTACCGCGAAAAATACTTTTTTGATTTTGTTGCACGGTTTTTATTGATCGCTTTGTTGGAAACTTTTTTACTACATCGCTTTTTTTTGTAGTATGTTGTGGGTGTGCATGTTTGATTTTATTATTCATAGATAATTCTATAGTACCATATAATACTCCTGTGTCAGTCTTTTTGAGGTATCGATATATACTCTATAGATTCGTACACGGTACTGTCTAGCACTTGCTCTCAGAGGACTCTTGTGCTATTATATCTCTCGTTATGTTAATGATACGACTACAACGAACAGGACGAAAAAATGATCCAACTTTCCGGACTGTTTTGACTGATTCTAAAAATGGACCAAAAAGTGGAAAA
>JAGOPB010000040.1 GCA_017992255.1 Minisyncoccota bacterium
AATAGAAAGTATTTGAAGATGTTGTAAAATTGAAATCATAATTTTTACCCCACTTGAAATATACATTCGCGTACGATGCACTAGTACCGATCGCATTGAGCGAGCCGTTGAGAGTAGCTGATGTAGTGGTTACACTTGTAGGGCTATTGGTGGTAACGCTTATGTTGCTACTGTCGATAACGGTGTTTGTATAGAAACAAACAGTTCCACCAGTAGAAGTTGCACCGAGATTGTTTTGAGCAAATGCACGGTAACAATATTGAGTATTACTACTAAGTCCACTTATGAATGAAGTAAAGTAATTTGAAGAGTAGAGAACACTAGAGGGTGTAGTATGGTCAAAATCATAATTTTTACCCCATTGGAAGTACACAGTTGCGTATGAAGCGCTGGTACCTACGGCGTTTAAATATCCATTGAGCGTTGCCGTTGTTGTGGTAACACTCGATGCACTATTTGTAGTTACATTGATTGGTGTTGTAGGAATGATTGCATTCCATTCACTGTCGTCTGTTGGAGAAGTACATCCTGGGTCTGCTGGGTAGTCGATGAGTCCATCACCGTCGTCATCGATACCGTTGTTGCATTGGTAGGTAACTGGAGGCGCATTCCATTCACTGTCGTCTGTTGGAGAAGTACATCCTGGGTCTGCTGGGTAGTCGATGAGTCCATCACCATCGTCATCGATACCATTGTTGCATTGGTAGGTAACAGGTACTGTGACTGCTCCAACTTTGAATCGAGCCTGCAAGTGTCCGTAGGTTGCCATAGCTGGTGCAAGTCCTAGATTTGCTCCAGAACCAAAAACCGCTGCGTATCCTCCTGCTACAGGAACACCACACACGAGTCCGTCAAGACAAGGGTACGGCAACCACACAAGAGAACTTGGTTCATAAGTAAGTGTCTTTGGTACGCCACCAGTGATGTTCACCGTAGCAGAATTAGTCTCAGATACTGCACCAGTACTTCCGTCTCCGGTTATAGTTCCGTTAAAAGTAAATGAAGTTATTGGACTCGATGGAGTCGGAGTCAACTTTACTTTTGTGTTGTACGATGGATCAGAACCGATGTTTCGCACATAGACATCAACAGTGATCACATCTCCTGGGTCTGCACTGATAGACGTGGACCATGTGGCACATCCTGGGCAGTCTGTATAATTTGAAACACGAGTAAAACTTGAATACCCTGAAAATGGTGTCCAGTCTACTGAAGCAGCTTGTGCAACGCCGACACCAAGGAAGGCAAACAGCGCAAACGCTCCCAGCACTATAGATTTTTTTATAATATTTTTCATACGATTTATATTTATCCTCTAATGTATCACTCCTCCAAAGCAAACAAATGTCTGCATGCATATTCTCGACAAATATGTGGTTGTATACGGGCTTTTTGCCCATACAAAGGAGGAACGATAACTAAGGGGATTATAGCATAGTGGGGTATAAATGTCAAGCACTTGAGTTGGGTACCCTTTTTGACCTACCCATGACTTGATTTGTAGCGAGCTGTTCAATTGTCTGTAATATACACAAGAAAGCAGAAAGATACCGTGGTGTTTTGTTTTAAAATAATAAAAAACAGGCCTATCCGTAGAAAGACCTGTCGTATTAGAAGATAGCAATCCGACTTGCTTATCTTCTTTTTGGTCCAGCTCCTTTGGAACTCACCTGAGAACCATTTTGCGAGCTGGTAAATTTTTGACCACCGCCCCGGTTTGGGGTAGGTGTGGAATTTTTTATTCCACCACCCGTATTTCCTCTGTTTCCAGCGGACATAACGGGTTTTTGGTTTTGAAAATTTCCACGCCCAGCTCCGCCTGAAACCGGTGGTTTATAGGAATTTTTATTTCCCCTATTATATGCGTTTGAAGGCATAATAGGTTTGCCACTGTAACTATTCTGTTGAACAGAAGAGTTCTCGTGGTTTTGGAAATTATTTTTCCCACCAGGATTTTGCGCCTGGTACGCATTATTTTTTCCGGAGTTAGGGGAACTATTCATTCCCATATTTCCAGAATTGTTTGAAACATACTGCTGTTGCCATGCTGGCACAGTGGCAGTAGTCTCAGTTTCGTAAACATTTTTTTTACCAGGACGACCGTACGTCGTTTCTGGTGTTTCAGTTTTGTTCCCATAAGACCACTGGGCTTTCCCTTGTGATCCTTGGCTGTTAAACACTGGCTTGTTGCCAGAACTCCATGAAGTTGCTGCTTCTGGAGTTGAAACTGGTTTTGGTTTTGGTTTTGAGGAAACAACACTCTTTCCCGAGATATTTTCAATCTCTGGTTTAGAGTAATTTTTGACTACCTTCACCGAATTGGGTGAAGACAATTTTTTTACACCTGCTTTTACCAATGGCTTTTCATTTGAAGCTAGTAAACTTTCAAATGATTTGGGAGAGTGAACTCTCCCCCCTTGATTGTTCGCATCCGGCTCTCCTCCGATAACGATTTCACCATCAACGATGTCACCACCGTTGTTGTTTGCATCCCCTTCGATAACGATTCCCTCATCAACGATGTCTCCACCGTTATTGTTGCTATCCTCTTCAGGAACAACAATAACGGGGTCTTTTTTTCCACCGTGGTGGATAATAACAATACTACTGTTATCAGTAGTATTGTTATTATTATTAATAACAGTAGTTTCATTATTATAGTAACTATTATCATAATAGTTACTATAATTTCCACCTTGCTGGTTTGGTCCGTAATAAGTGGGTTGTTGCCAGCAAGTATAGCATTGGTTGTAGTTGTAGCCGGAGCTATAACTAACACCAAAACTAAAACCACCGTATCCACTTCCGCAACATGGGTCGTAGCCATAGCTACTGCCATAATTGCTTCCCCCATCATACATCCTACCTTGGTAGGATGATGATGTTGTTGAAGGTGAATAATAATTATTTATAACTGAACCACCAGCTTGCGCAGGAGTTTCATTATAAATATTTATTTCCTGACCTTCTCCCTTGTAAACGGAGTAGTCTTCATCAGGAGTTTTTATTTCATCTTTCCAGATGAAATAACCCTCCTGGTAATTCAGGCAGCCCTCTTTCCATGCTGCAACCATCAGGTTGCGTTCAGGAAACAGGACAAGAAGTCTTCCACTACTATTGTAGTGTTCGACTTTAGTATCTACTGTAAACTTATTTTCGCTTTTTATAAAAGCAAAGTTTATAGGTTTTTCTCCGGTGAGTTTTTCCCACTCACCGAAGGTAATAATTCTATACCGTTCAGGATCATTATACATCGCCCACACATCGTTGGCTGTATAATTTTTTCCTGATAGTGAGATACTTGTTAGGTATTCTGCTTGAATACTTAACATATCTTCACCTCGGTAATTTAGCCCTCCTTGTGTGAGCATAGGTATCCCTTTTTCAAAGGATGTCCAATACTCAACACCTCCATTGGAGGGGTTTTTGCTGGTACCATCACCAGCAATTACGGTCATTGTTGCGGCCATATATATGATGGCGGTCAACAAAAATATTCTTTTTTTCATATTTTTAATTTTGTAGCACAAACACACGGCTTGTGCTTTTTTTCAAGGAAAATATATCACACCTGTCGGAAGGCAGATTTATTTCAATTGTGTAGAGTCTAGCATGGTTTGGACGGTTTGTCAAGGTGCGTTGTTACCCTGTTTTGTACTGCGTCAGTATATTTAAAAATAAAAAAACCGCGTTTTTTTCCACGGTTTCATAAAATATTTTTTTTCTTTTTATCTTTCAATGGTTACCGAAGTTGAGGATCCGGAAACTGATTTTTTCCATATTTCGTAATCTGCTCTCGTCATAACTAGATAGGCACTGAATTCGAGCCAACGATACTTTTGCAGATCGGAAAATGCTTTCCTATCAATCTCTGATTTTACTTTTCGGAACATTTTTGCATTCCACTGATTTAATGCTGGCAAATATACGCCAAACAGCACCACAACCATTTGTTTGTCCGCTGCATCATTTATTACTTCAAAAATTTCTTTTTGTTGTTGTGGTGTGGTTTTGAAAATAGCAGACGATTGTCCTTTTGTGTCCCCAATCATTCCCAACACATTTGGAATCAAAGGGGCCGCTAGTGCAAATTCTCTTTCTTCAGAAGTGTTATCGCCAGATTCACCAAATGGAATCACCGGCAAGACTATCTTAACTGGATAACCTTCAAATTTTGCGGCATACATAGTTTCTGGTTTAGTTTGCCCTTGTGCCATCATTGTACTGAATGCTATTGCACCGAGTACAAATAAAAAAATAATTTTTTTCATATTTTCTTTTTTTTGTTTTATTTAATTTTTACAAGAATGTATAGTTTGTTTTTACCACAAAGCAAGTATTGTGTCAACTCGGCGCAGAATTCCCTATTTTTTTTCTCTATATCGTCTATTGATTTTTTTAAATAATAATTTTTTACAAAAGAAAATGCTATACTAAACACATGTTAAACGACGAAGTGGCAATAAAAAAACTAGACGATTTGCGAAAAAGAGAAGAAGAAGAAGCTATCTATATTCTTTCACAAGCAAAATACCACCTTCCCTATATAGACCTCAATACCACAACAGTAGAAAACGCTGCGCTTCGTTTGCTTGATGAAAAAGAAGCTCGAGAAAGACTCATGGCTCCTTTCAAACTTTTAGGTACTACTATTCACCTAGCAGTTCATTCTCCAGAAAAAGATGGCGTGAAAGAAACCATAGCGAGTTTAGTGCAAAAGGGATATAAAACAATAGTCTATATGGCGTCAATGGCGTCTCTAGAGAAAGCATGGGCACGCTACAGAGAACTGTCTTTTGCAAAAGCGTCGGCAAGTGGCTCGCTCGACATATCTCCGGAAACAATACTCGATTTGGGTTCTCGTATACAAACTATTCCTGATTTGAAAATCCTGTTAGATGAATTGGATAGTGAAAAAATTCGCCAAACATCCCGCATACTAGAGATCATCCTTGCCGGAGCGATATCGATGGGTGCTTCAGATATTCACGTCGAACCACAAGAAAAAGAAACCTACATGCGGTACCGTATCGACGGAGTATTGGAAAATGTGCTCACCTTTCCGCCGTC
>JAGOPB010000010.1 GCA_017992255.1 Minisyncoccota bacterium
GACACCACAAGAGGTTGGAGTACTCCGTATTGACGTATAGAATTTGCAAGATCAGCAAGAGATTTTTCATCAAATTCTCTGCGAGGTTGAAATGGGTTTGGATCTATTTTTTCTGTTTCTATCCAAAATATTGAATTTTCATAATGCGCTGACATGAAATAAAATTATGACACACAAAAAATATAAATAATTACATATACAACACTCTTACTATAACAAATAAAACACTTTATTACAGCTTCACTCTGTGTACAATCTGTGATATAACAACAGCGTGGTATTGCCCGGATGGCGGAATGGTAGACGCGCTCGACTCAAAATCGAGTGAGGAAACTCATGAGAGTTCGAGTCTCTCTCCGGGCACAACAAACTTTGTTTATCCCAATCTAGTGCTGTTAGTTACGCCGCACTGATTGTATGCATACATGTGTTTTCATGTTGTATGCAATACACTCCATAGTATTATACGATATTGGGTTCAATCTCGAGCGTAATTCCAAACTTCTCTCTTACCATATCTATGATGTGTTCTTTTGCATTGACCAAGTCTGCAAAACTTGCTCCATTGGGATTGGTAAGAACGAGAGCATTTGCATCATAGAGCTTCATGCGTCCCATTTCCGCACCTTTCAATCCACACATTTCCAGAAGCCATCCTGCGGATATTTTCATAAAATTCTCATCTATAACAAAGTACTGAATACTAGGATACTCCAATAAAAGCTTGTCTACTATATTTTTTTCTACAATTGGATTCTTGAAAAAGGAACCACAGTTGGGTATGGTTTTTGGATCAGGTAATTTGTTTTTCCGTATTTCGATAACAGCATGTCGGATTTCTTCAAGAGACGGTGTTGTAATATTTTTTTCTTTAAAGTATGTCACTACACTAGGATACTTTGGCTGAACTGGAGGAAATTTTGATAAATGCAACACTACACGAAGAATAATATATTTTCCCTTCTCTTCAGATTTGAAAATACTATCACGATAACCAAACTTGCATTCAGTATTGGAAAGATTTCGAAATTCACATACTACTGTGTCATATACTTCTACAGACAGTATAGTATTTTGTATTTCTTGTCCGTATGCTCCAACATTTTGTACTGGTGTCGCGCCAACTGTTCCTGGAATTGCAGACATAGCTTCGATTCCAGAAAGTCCGAGTTCTACGCAGTGAGAAACAGTTTCATCCCAGTTTTCACCTGCCCCAACACGTATAGTAACTGAAGTGTCATCTTCATCAATAGTTTCAAACCCATGAATTTTATTTTCAAATAAAAAAATATTGTGTAGTGTATCACTCCATATCATATTTGACCCAGATCCGACCACTATATACGGCACGTTGTTTTTTTGTGCATATAGACATCCCTCTACAATATCTGCATTACTCTCTATAACTGCAAAGTACCTAGCTCTGCCACCAATTTTCATAGTAGAAAAATTTTTTAAATCGACATTTTCTTGAATATCTAACATATTGCAATTATATCATATATGAGATAAACTGGCGATATGAGCACAAAAACTGAACTACAGAAAATTGGTACTTTTATAAAGATGTTGAGAGAAGCAAAGGGTTTAAGTCAAGAAGCTTTTGCGCAGGCACTGGAAACCTCACAAAGCGCTGTTGCAAGAATGGAAAGAGGAAAACAAAACTTTACGACTGAATCATTGGAAAAAATAAGTGCTGTCTTAGGTCATAAACTCGTGTCTATAAATGACACTATCGATTTTGAGATTCATGGAGGAAAAAAGCTCTCTGGTTCCATAAGAACTAACTATTCAAAAAATGGTTCTGTGGGACTTTTATGTGCTTCACTTTTAAATAAAGGAAAAACTATCCTTCATGGGATTGCACGTATAGAAGAAGTGTTTAGAGTTATTGAAATTTTAGAATCTATAGGAGTAAAAATAACGTGGACAGGAGCAAACACCCTAGAATTTGTACCACCAAAAAAATTCTCTATGCGGACACTAAACAGAGAAGCTGCTATTAAAACAAGAACGATTATCATGTTTGCAGGTCCTCTCTCTCATCGTTTGGAAAAATTTTATATTCCCAATGCACAGGGTTGTAAACTAGGTAATAGAACCATAGCAGCACACCGTTTTGGCTTGGGAACATTGGGGATTGATATTGATGTAACTCAAAAAGATTATTATATTACTCGAGGTAATTTGAAAGCACGTGAAGTAATCATGTACGAAGCAGGAGATACTGCTATTGAAAATGTATTGATGGGTGCTGCACTTATTCCTGGAAAAACTACAATTAAGTTTGCAAGTAGTAATTATATGGTGCAAGAAATTTGTTTTTTTCTAGAAAAATGCGGAGTAAAAATCGAAGGGATAGGTTCTTCGCAGATAGTTGTTCACGGAATTAAAGAGATAGATGAAACTATAGAGTATCACAATAGTGAAGATCCAATCGAGAGTATGATGTTTATCACGGCTGCTATCGCGACAGATTCTACGCTCACCGTAACACACTGCCCTATAAATTTCCTTGAACTTGAATTGTACAAATTGAAGATTATGGGACTTCGATATAAAATTGGTAAAAAATATTTATCTAATAATGAAAAAACTATACTTGCTGATATTATTATCTATCCATCAAAATTTACCGCTCTTGAAGACAAAATTCACGCGAATCCATATCCTGGAATAAATATGGATAATTTACCTTTTTTTGCCATTCCAGCCATAAAAGCAAAAGGTCAAACACTTATCCATGATTGGGTCTATGAAAACCGTGCAATTTATTTAACCCAACTCACGCGTATGGGAGCAGATATGACACTTGCTGATCAGCATAGACTGTTTATAGAGGGTGGTACACCACTGAAACCAGCACAAATAGTATGTCCTCCCGCTCTTCGTCCTTCGGTTGTTATTATGATAGCAATGCTTGCGGCTCCGGGAGTTTCTATATTACGAAATGTATATATGATAAACCGTGGGTACGAAGAAATTGCTATACGGCTAAACTCAATAGGAGCTGACATTCGTGTCATCACATCATAATGTCCTCTCTTGTAACAATTGTGGGTCCTACGTCATCAGGAAAAACATCTTTTTCTATTCGTTTAGCGATACTATTAAAGAAAAACAATATTGTCGCAGAGATTGTCTCAGCGGATTCTCGGCAGATTTACAAAGAACTAAATTTACTTTCAGGTAAAGTGACTAAAAGAGAAATGGCGGGAATTCCTCATCATATGTTGAGTGTTGCAAGTGCACGACGTTCATACAGTGTTTCGCGTTTCAAAAAAGATGCAGAAAAGAAAATAAATGAGATAATAAAACGTGGACATCTACCTATACTTGTTGGTGGTTCAGGATTTTATGTGGACGCTGTAACCAAAGGAATCGTATTGCCAGAAGTAGCACCAGATCATCTATTACGAAAAAAACTGTCACATTTTCCCACTAATGAATTATTTGCACAATTACAAACAATCGATAAACAACGATCTGCATCAATCGATAAAAAAAATCCCATACGGCTCATTAGAGCAATAGAGATAGCCACTGCGCTCGGTGCAGTTCCTAAAACAACAAAGAAACAAATATATGATGTAGTGCAAATATACATAGATCTTCCCGACACTGAATTGAGGAAAAGAATTCATACCCGACTCCTTTCTAGAATTAAATCTGGAATGATACAAGAAGCAAAAAAATTACACGATTCCGGTATTTCATGGAAAAGGATGAATGATTTGGGTCTCGAGTGTCGATATTGTGCACTGTATTTACAGGGCACAATAACAAAAAAAGAAATGTTCACGATGCTTGAAAGTGCAATTTGGAAATACGCAAAAAGACAACGAACATGGTTTAAAAAAAATGAAACCTAGATGTTGCATTGTGTTATATTTATAGCATTACATAAACTCACCACTTTGATGACTCCACAATTTTGCGTATAAACCACCGAGTTGAACAAGTTCATCATGTGTACCGTCTTCCACAATTTTTCCAGAATCAAGTACTATGATACGATCTAAATGTTTTATAGTCGAGAGTCGGTGCGCTATAACTAGTGTGGTTTTATTTTTCATCAATTCCCACAAACCGTCCTGAATATATTTCTCAGATTCTGAATCGAGAGCACTGGTAGCTTCATCTAAAACAAGAATTTTTGCGTTTCGCAAAATAGCTCTGGCAATGGCAACGCGCTGTTTTTGTCCACCGGAAAGTTTTATTCCCCGTTCCCCTACCATCGTGTTATATCGCTGTGGTAATTTATTTATAAATTCGTCTGCTCGAGCAAGTTTGGCTGCTTGTTGTACTTCTTCCAAAGTTGCATTTTCTTTGCCATATGCAATATTTTCAAATATTGATCGATGAAATAAGATAGGTTCTTGAGGTACATATGAAATAGTGTTACGCAAGGATTCTTGTGTTACTGAGCTTATGTCCTCATTACCTATAATTATACTTCCTTGTTGCAAATCTAAGAAACGAAGAATAAGTTTTGTAATAGTTGTTTTTCCACCTCCGCTTGGTCCCACCAATCCCACTTTTTGTTTATCGGAAATAGTAAGAGAAAAATCTGAAAGAAACGTTTCATTATTTTCTCGTGACTGACCATCATATTCAAAACACACAGTATTAAATTGTATTGTGCCATGTGTGATGTTCATTTCATGGGCATCGCATTTATCTGTTACCGGAGACGTGGATTCAAACAGCATATGGAATTCAGCTCCTTCAGTCAACGCATTTTCAATCATTCTGTAGGTATGATTTATCTCCCAAAAAATCCTTGTTACTTGAGAGAAATACGAAAAAACAACCACAACTGCTCCAGCGGCAAGTCCAAGTGTTTGTGCAAAAAATATAGCAACTATAATGCCAATCACGTTTGTTGCGACATAAATGGGCGACAGTATCACATCAAGTCGTAAATTTTGAAAATCTGCGGCTTTTTTAAACGAACGAGCAAATTCTTCTATATGAGTTTCATAGATGTGGGCTTCAAATGATTCACGTGCATATGATTTGATAGTAATCATGTTATTTATCATATCTGACAGTCGACCAGAAACACGACTACTGGCCTTATGACGCTCCATAACCAATACACTACGACGTTTTATGATTGGTATTGCTATGGTTATAGCTAAACCGATTGAAACGATAAGTATCAACGGTAACCAGAGTGAATATTTTGCAAGTACAACAAATGCAAATATGGCTGGAAAAATATTGTTAAAAATATTGTAGTTGAGTGCATTGGAAAACATGTCAAAGTTTTGAGAGTACGCTGAAGTTTTTTTTGTGAGTGATCCGACAAAGTTATCTGAGTAAAATGCATAGTCTTGATTTGATAAAGATTTCAAAGCGTCTTTAGCCAAAAAAGTCATCCCAATAACTTTTAGTTTTGTAAAATACTGCGCTCCTATCCTCCACAGTATTTCACCAAGTAACCACAATGTTCCAAATAAAATTATAGAATGCCATGCCAATTTCAGATTGATTGTACCTTCTGCAACAAAAATATCTATTAAGTTTGCAATAATTAGTGTCGGAACAAAAAATACAAGTATAGTTCCTAGTGCAGGAACAACAAAACTTATCAAAGAAATAAATGGGTGTTTTCGAAATATAGCGACATACGATAAAAAGGCTTTTCTAATTGCTGTGTTATGATTTTTTGTATGATCCATAAAAATTTATTTGCTTGTATCGAATTGCGAAATATATTAAAATACGGTACTCTTAAGTGCATGTTTGGGCGATTAGTTTAGTGGTAGAACAGCGGTCTCCAAAACCGCTGGCGGAAGTTCGATTCTTCCATCGCCCGCATCAAGTGTATACAACCCTAGAGTGAAATTATCTAGGATTGTATACACTATTTACTATTTTTTTGATTCAGCAAAAGAAACTCGTTTTCGAAGTTTTTTATCAAATTTTTTGATTTTAATCTTATTATTTGCAAGCTTTTTTTTGTTTTTCTTTGAATAATAAGCCATTCCGGTTGCCTTATTTCTCAGTATTAAAAGATTATCTTGTGACATGCAGACTATCATACCAGAAATATGTAAAATAGCAACTACTAGGCATGTTTTTACTATATGTTTTAAGTTATTTACAAAATACAACAAATATTGTAAAATGCTTAAAAATTTAACATGAAAAATATATATGTTTTTTTAGTCGTACTAGTACTCTCTGACATTGCTTTAAGTCAATCAGACACAAATGATTCTCTTGTTCAAACAGAAATAATAAAAGGTTACTTTCATAGTGCCACTCAGATGGTTATAAAAAGCATAAAACCTAATACTGATAAACTTTTCATTGGTGAAAAACTAGAAACTATTTTTTTATCAAAAAACAAACATCTAGGCGCTGGGATTTCTATCGAAACGTATCATTTGGCAGACAAAAATGAAATTCAAATTGACCCTAGTCAGAATTCTTTTTGTCTTACTACGTCCTATAGATCATTTTTTGCAAAAAATCTTGTTTTCACTAGCGGAATTGGTGTTACTTCAAAAAAATTATTAGCATACACTGGTAGCATACGCTACTGTACAAGGAATTGCTTTACTCGGTCTGATGTTGTTTTTGATGCATACATTCGTTCTTTACCAGAGTATGTGAACTATACTGTTTTGGCTTATTTGGTACAAGACAATTTTCTCTATGGAGCATGTTTTGATAATAAGAAACTAAATGGAATTATATTTGGAGTTTTTAGAGACTGGCTTATGTTTCAATGCATAGTGTCTGCAAAAAAAATTGAAAGAAGTTTTTTATTTTCAACAGCAATTCAAGTTGACATTACATTTGATTTTATAGAAAAAAATGTAATAAAATAATTATATCGCAGAACCTCATCTGCGGTTTTTTTATACTATCTTTCTACTTAGTCTTGGGTTTATCCGTGCCACAATCTCATATTGTATTGTTTCTATTTTTTCTGCTATTTCTTCTGCGGTAATAGTCTCACAACCTTGTGACCCCAACAGAACCACCTCATCACCGATTGAGGCATCCAACACGTGAGTGACATCTACAACAAACATATTCATAGCAATACGTCCTAGAACTGTACATCTTTTTTCTCGTATCAAAACCTCTCCCTTATTTGATAGATCTCTGTCATATCCATCACTATAACCTTGAGGTATAACAGCAATTTTTGTTTCTCTCGAAGTGGTATATGTCAATCCATATCCAACAGTGTGACCAATAGGAAGAGTTTTTACGAGAGCGATGTGTGATTTCCATGACATAACAGGTAAAAGAGAGATTTCAGTGTTTTTATACAGAGACTGCAGATGCTCGCTCGGCCACAAACCATACAATCCAATACCTACACGCACCATATGGTATGTATTTTTCTTTTTTACTTCGTATGCAAATACTCCAGAGGTAGCAGAAATATGTGTACGAATGTTTTTGAATCCCTGAGCCCTAGCACATGATATAACAAAATCAAATACTTTCATTTGCTTTTTTGCGTGATCAGGACTGCTTGTATCCTCAATATTTGCAAAGTGGCCATATACTCCGACTACGTCGAGGTGCTTCATGTTTTTCAGCTCTAAAAATGTTCTTTTTGCGTCCTGTGGCATGATACCTTCACGACCGAGATGAACATCAAAAGCTATATGTACTTTTTGTTTAATTCCTTTTTTTTGTGCAACACAAACTAAATCTCGAGCTTGTTCTATAGAAAATATAGCAATTTCACATCCCAAATGTATGGCTTTCTCGAATTCGTTTTTAGCTATATAGCCGAGCACTAAAACAGGTTTAGATGTCAGTTTTCTTATACGAGAAAGTTCATCGACATCATCAACTTGAAAACAATCCACATAAGGTGAGAGTATAGAAACGACTTCTTTGTCACCGTGTCCATAGGCATTTGCTTTTACTACTGCCATAAAATGCATCTTCTTGGAAAGTAATGATCGCAATGTTTTTACATTGTGAAGAAGATTGTTTTTTGATATTTCTATATATGATAATTTCATACTCAACTTTTCCACTTTATCTTCTTTTGTTCTCGTATGTTACAAACTTTTTGCACAAAATCCTCACGTCCACTTGCATCTCGATACTCTGCATACTGAACAGGATTATTTTTTGCATAGGATTGATGGTACTCTTCAGCAGGATAAAATATTTGTTGAGGAAGAACTGTTACTACAACAGAATCACTATACATACCACTGCAGTCCAACTCTGAAAGAAGCGACTCTATAATTTTTTTTTCTTTTTCGTCTTTGTAGTACAATGCAGTTGTATAACTTTCTCCCCTATCGTGAAATTGTCCATGTGGATCAGTCGGATCTATGTGATCCAAAAAAAATTGACATAATTGTCTGTACGTTACTACTGTAGCGTCGTATACCACTTGCGTCGCCTCTCTGTACCCTTTATGATTTTCATACGTAGGACAACCTTCTTTTTCTCCACAATAGCCTGAAATAGCATCGATAACTCCTGTGACTTTTTTAAAATCACTTTCTGTACACCAAAAGCATCCTCCTGAAAATGTGGCTGTTTGTTTATCCATATATTGGTATTATAACAGAAAAACTCCTCGCGGAGTTTTTCTGTTATTGCAACTTGTGCGCCGGGAAGGATTTGAACCTTCGTAGCCCGAAGGCGACAGATTTACAGTCTGTTGTAATTGACCACTCTACCACCGACGCATATATCAAACTGCAATAGTATACCAAATACCTCTCAAAAATCAACATCACAAAGAAACACCCCTCCTTCTTTGTAATGTTATTATTTTGTGGTCTCTACATTTTTTTTTACTCGAACTGTTTTTTGTTTTTTTGTTTCAACTACTAACTCACGGTTTTTTACATCCACCGTCACAGTGTCTTTTTTCTTTACATCTGTAGTTATAAGATATGTTGCTATTGGGTTAAGGATCTTGTTTTGAATTACCCTGTTGAGAGGTCGTGCTCCAAAACTAGGATTGTATCCTTCTTTTGCCAATACGTCATATGCGCTGTTAGTAACAAATAGTTCAATCCCTTTACCTTCAAGTCGCTTTGCAACCTCTTGCACACGAACTTCAACTATCTGTCGTATAACAGCAGGTGTCAGTACATCAAAGACAACAGTCTCGTCGACACGATTCAAAAATTCAGGACGAAAGTGTTCTTTGAGCGCGTCCATTACTTTTTCCTTTGTTGCAGTGTATTCTTGTTCTTGGGTATGCGCAGAAAATCCCATTGATTCCATTTTTTGTATGTATTGGGAGCCTAGATTACTGGTCATCACTATGATTGCATTTTTAAAGTTAA
Source organism: Minisyncoccota bacterium (assembly GCA_017992255.1). Taxonomy (GTDB): domain Bacteria; phylum Patescibacteriota; class Minisyncoccia; order Phycocordibacterales; family UBA9973; genus JAGOPB01. The sequence continues at coordinate 9,300 of JAGOPB010000010.1, forward strand.
TCACTCGTCCTTTTCCGTCTGTCAAACGACCGTCATCTAAGACTTGAAGTAAAATGTTAAATACTTCAGGGTGCGCCTTTTCGATCTCGTCGAGCAATATTACCGAGTATGGTCTATGACGTATACTTTCAGTAAACTGTCCACTTTCGTCATATCCTACATACCCTGGAGGTGAACCGACCAATTTCGATACACTGTGTCGTTCCATATATTCACTCATATCAACACGAATGAGCGCTTTTTCATCATTAAACATAAACTCAGCCAATGCTTTTGTTAGTTCAGTTTTTCCAACTCCCGTTGGTCCGAGAAAAATAAAGGAACCTATTGGTTTGTCTGGGTCTGATATACCTGCTCGTGACCGTCGTACAACATCAGCTATTTTTTTAATAGCATCATCTTGACCTATAACACGTTTTTGCAATGCTTCTTCCATACGACCAAGTTTACTTCGTTCTCCTTCCAGCATCTTTGCTAACGGAATACCTGTCCATCGAGCAACCACTTCTGCGATATCTTCTTCTGTAATTTCTTCTTTAAGTATGCGTCGATTTTTTTGTAATTTTTTAAGTTTTGTCAATTTTCCAGTAAGTTCTTTTTCGAGTAGTGGTATTTGTCCATACCGTATTTCTGCTGCTCTTCCGAGATCGGCTCGTAGTTCTGCGTTCTCTGCCTCATTGCGCAATACTTCAAGTTCTTTTTTTATACCAGCAATATCAGCAAGAACTGTTTTTTCATTTTGCCATTTTAATTCGAGTTCATGAGTTTGTTCATGAAGATTTGCTATTTCTGCAATAATCGCCTTCACGCGAGCTCGAGTTTCTGAATTTGCTTCTCGTTCGACTTCTTTTGTTAGTGCCTCCTTTTCTATTTCTAATCGCATTATCTTTCGATGTGCTTCTTCTAAAACAGAGGGTTTGTTTTGTAACGCTATTTTAAGTGCCGATGAAGCCTCGTCGATAAGGTCTACTGCTTTGTCAGGTAAAAATCTGTTGGTTATATATCGAGTCGACAAGTTGACTGCAGCAAGTAATGCATCGTCTGTGATATGGACCCCGTGATAGAGTTCGTATTTTTCCTTGAGACCACGTAAAATCGCAATTGTATCCTCTACACTTGGTTCATCGACGTAGACTGGCTGAAATCGTCGAGCTAGAGCTGGATCTTTTTCTATATGTTTTTGATATTCTTTGAGCGTTGTAGCACCAATAGCTTTTATTTCTCCACGCGCAAGTGCGGGTTTGAGCATATTTGATGCATCCATAGAACCTTCCGCTGCACCAGCACCCACAATGGTGTGGATTTCGTCTATAAAAACGATAACGCTACCTTCAGCTTTCTCTATTTCTTTCATAATACTTTTTAAACGTTCTTCGAATTCACCTCGGAATTTTGTTCCAGCAATGAGAAGTCCGAGATCTAGTGATACTAATTCTTTGTTTTTTAAACTCTCAGGTACGTCACCTTTTGCTATTCGTTGCGCGAGACCTTCAACTACAGCAGTCTTACCCGTTCCCGCTTCTCCTATCAATATCGGATTATTTTTGGTGCGACGTGACAATATCTGCATTAAGCGCATGATTTCAGTATCTCGGCCAATAACAGGATCGAGTCTATCATCAGCTGCTAGTTTCGTAAGGTTTCGTGTGTATTTTGCAAGTTGTTTAAATTTCTTTGCCCCACTCACATCGGTTACATTGTTAGTACGGAGTTCTTGCAATACTGCCATTGCAGAATCTTTTGTCAGTTTGAACCGTGACAACAATTCACGCATTTCTCCGGGAAGTTCGAGTATTGCCAAAAACAAATGTTCTGTCGAAACAAACTCATCTTTGAGGTTTGCGGCGATTTTCACAGATTCATCTATCACTTGGGCAAGGTCTGGAGTGAGGTACATTTGGTATGAAGGAGAAAGTGTCTTTGATGTTTCTGGTGTTTCTATATAGTCGATCATCGAATCAGTTAATAACATTGAATCAATTTCAAGTTTTTCGAGTATAGAAATTACCATAGACTCTTCTTGTAGTACCAAAGCACCGAGCATGTGAAAACAATTGACGTGGTTTTGTCCTCGTTCAATAGCCAGCTCGTGAGCTTTTCGGATTGCTTCCTTTGCTTTTGTAGTAAATCTGTTGAGTGGTGGCATACATTTTAAAATAATAAGTAGTAAGTAATATTGTATAGAAAATATGAATAGGATAGTGGGTAACTATTTTCTACATTCCAAAAGTTTACAACTTTTGACAAAACAATTATAGCACAATGAATAGAAATTGACAAAATTGTTTCATGTGTTTTTATATTAAATAACTTTAACTATAGATATGAAAATATCATTTTCGCTTACCAAGTCTACTGCGTGAAAATTATTTTTTAAAAAATGCTTGAAAAATATAATACTTACAATAACTACTCACCACGCCATAAGAAAATTTTAAAATGTAGTACGATATACTACTTGCTGAAAAGCGATTTTTTATACTTAGTAAATATCGTATCGAGTGCAGTAATAGTTTTTTTTATATCACGCTTTTTTGTCCAGCGTCCAAATGAAAACCGAATACTTCCTATCTCTGGTGAAATGTTTTTTCCGATTGCTGTCAGAACATGTGATATATTTCCTGAATCACTTTTACACGCACTTTTAGATGAGACTTCTATTCCTTGTGCATCTAACTCGATTACAAGTAATTCGCTTTCAAAATCTGAAAAAGAAACATTGACAATTGCAGGCACACATAGATTTGTATCGGACAATATAAGTATTTCACTATTGTGCTTTTTTGACACAGATTCTATTCCATTTATGAGTATAGTGCGCAGTGCTTCATATTTTTGCATTTCTTTGTCTCGTACGCGTGAACATTCGACAATTGCTAAAGCAAATTTGTGTATACCTCGGATATTTTCCGTACCTGGTCGCAAACCTCTTTCCTGATCACCGCCATGAAGTAGTGGCTCTATAGGAGTACCACGCTTCACATACAGAGCACCGACACCAGCGCCAGCATACACTTTACTACTGTTTAGTGTGAGCAGGTCTACGTGCAATGCACGTACATCTATAGAAAGATAATTGAGTGCCTGACATGCATCGACATGAAACAAAGGATATTGTGATTGTATAGAATTTACTTTTTTCCAATGACGAATTATTTTTGCTATCTCTCGTATCGGTTCGATTGTACCTAGTTCGTTGTTGACGAGCATACACGAAACTATAATAGTATTTGTTTGGAGCAACGCACGGACCTCTGTGATATCTACAACTCCATTTTCGTCTACCGGTATATAGGAAACAGATATTCTCTTTTTTGATTCAAGATATTTTACTGTTTCCAATACTGCAGAGTGTTCAACGGCTGATACTATGATATGAGGTAGCTCAGTTCCTTTATATGCTTCTGTGACACCACATATCGCCATTGTGTCACCTTCTGTGCCTCCGCTCGTAAAAAGTATTTCGTCTGGTAGTGCGTGTATTTCTTTTGCCACAAGCGTGCGGGCGTTTTCTAGATACCGCTGTGCAACAACTGCCGATGCATGAAAATTGCTAGGATTACCACATAGCCGAGGTAGTACACTAGAACGGAAAAGTAGTTCATCATAGGGAGCCAGAGATGCATAATCCAAATATACAGTTTTTTTTTGTTTGAAAAACATACTCTTCATTGTACACCTCAACATCAATTTTACACAGCACTGTGCACAATAATGCGATATTCACAGAGTTTTAATTGAAAATTTCTACTCGTCGGAGTATACTACATACCATATGGACACCACAACACTGATTATTTGTATTGTTCTTTCTGTTTCGTGTATTCTCAATATTGTTTTAATACTATGGATGATAAAAACTGAAAAACGACTCAAACGTTTTTTTCAAGGCAACAAAGCGTGTGATCTTGAAGAATCCTTTCATCTCTTGGATCAAAAAATAAAAGAATTAGAAACAACAAAAAAAGAACACACCCAAATACTCACAAACCATAATTCACGACTACAACACATGGTGAAGTCGGTTCCATTGACACGATTCAATCCATTTCCAGAAGCAGGAGGAAACCAAAGTTTTGCCATGTCACTTATCGATGAACAAGGTAATGGAGTCATTCTCTCTTCTTTGTACGCACGTGATAGAATGAGTGTTTTTGCAAAAGGAGTACAAACAGGAAAAGGACAACAAGAACTTTCTAGCGAAGAACAAAAAATATTGGAAACTAGCTTGGGGTAAAAAATAAATTCAAATTTATAGTGAATACCTTTTACTGTAGTCTTCGAAGAAAAACTAGCCAAAAGTGAAAATTCAGTGTATAACAGTATTACAGCACGGCCACTATGGCCGTTTACAGTTTAAAGCGACATATGACAAAAAAAATTACAATTGAAGAAAGATCTCCTGTTGTGGTTGTCATGGGCCATGTGGACCATGGAAAATCTACACTTTTGGATTTTATTCGAAAAACAAACATTGTCGATGGTGAAGCAGGTGGTATAACGCAACGTATTAGTGCGTACGAAGTTCATCACAAAGACGAACACAATAAAACGAGAACTATTACTTTTCTTGATACCCCGGGACATGAAGCATTTTCAGGAATGCGCGAACGTGGCGCTCTTGTCGCTGATATAGCTATATTGATTATTTCAGCAGAAGACGGATTCAAAGCACAAACGCGTGAAGCACTCGATACTATAGTAACTAGTAACACTCCATATGTGGTTGCGATCAATAAAATAGATAAACCGGGAGCAAACACTGAAAAGATAAAAGGTGAACTTGTAGAAAATGGGGTCTACCTCGAAGGCTGGGGTGGTACTGTTTCTTGTGCAGAAATTTCCGCAAAAACAGGTGCAGGCGTAAACGATTTACTTGATATTATTCTTTTGACGGCTGACCTAGCAGAACTTGTTGGTGACCGTTCAAAAAAAGCTACTGGGTATGTCATAGAATCATCACTTGATACAAAAAGAGGTAACAGTGCTACACTTATTATAAAAGACGGATCAATACAGACTGGTATGTTTGTAGTAGCAGGTCAAGCAATGAGTTCTACGAGAATTATGGAAGACTTTATGGGTCAAACTATAAAAGAAACTAGCTTTTCTTCGCCTGTTCGTATTGTGGGTTTTGACACACTACCAAAAACAGGTGATCCTTTTGTAGTGTTCGAAAAGAAAAAAGAAGCAGAACTGTGTGCAAAAGAAGCGTGTCTTATAAAAGATAAAAAAAATCCAGCCTTTGTTGCACTTGAAAATTCAAAAATTATTCCACTCGTAATAAAAGCTGAAACTTTAGGTATCATAGAGGCGATTGAAAAAGAGATAAAAAAAATAGAAGTGGACGGAGCTCAGTTCAAAATCTTGTCAGTAGGAACAGGTCCTATCAGTGAAGGAGACATCAGACTAGCAGGAAGTGACGAAGAAAGTATTGTACTTGGTTTTGATGTGAAGCTCGATCCTCAAGCTCGAGACATGGCAGACCAAGACAAAGTACGAGTCATGACATTTGATATCATTTATAAATTGACTGATTTTTTGAAAGAAGAGATAGATGCCCGACGAAACCGTATTGAGGTTGCAGAAACAACTGGTCGTGCAAAAATACTCAAAACATTTAGTCACACAAAAGAAAAACAGGTAGTAGGAGGTCGAGTCACTATGGGAGAACTGTTTGATAATGCAAAAATCACTATTATACGTCGTGAAAACGAAGTTGGCTATGGAAAAATAGTTGGACTCCAAAAAAACAAAACTCCATCTAAAAGCGTCGAGGAAGGTGCTGAGTGCGGTTTATTGATCGAGACCAAGGTCACTCTAGCTGTTGGTGATGAAATAGAAGCATTTCGGATGGTGACAAAATAATCTGTACATCATATTTATATAGTATGTCCAATCATCAAGAAAAGATAATAGAAGAAGTAAAACACTATTGCGCAGAATACATTTCACGAGAATCAAATAGAACAAGTCTCGTTACTATCACGAACGTTCGTATATCTGAAGATTCAAAAAAAGCAACAATTTGTATTTCTGTTCTTCCAGAAGACAAAGAAAATGACGCACTGTTTTTCTTGAAACGCAAACGTACCGAAATGCGTGATTATATGAAACAACACATTCGCTCTCGGATTATCCCCTACCTCGATGTCGAAATCGACATGGGTGAAAAACACCGTGAACGCATAGAACAACTCATTAGAGAATCAAAACAATAAATCTCACATCCACTGTGAGATTTATTGTTTGTGTGCCCGGGGTGGGAGTCGAACCCACACGGCATTGCTGCCTGGGGATTTTAAGTCCCCTATGTCTACCATTCCATCACCTGGGCAAATCCTCACACAGAGGTGCAGGCCGGAGTTGAACCGGCGCATAGCGGTTTTGCAGACCGCCGCGTTAACCACTTCGCCACTGCACCAAGAAACGTGACTACTATAGCAAAATTATTCATTTGATTCAATAAAATTTGCATTTACCGAAAATCACGGTATACTATTTCAGTTCATGTGCATACCACTTTGTTCTATGTATGGAGCGAAACGAATGTGACATATAGCAAAGCACTGAGATTGTAATTGCACCGTTTGCCCTGTTAGCTCAGCTGGTAGAGCAGCTCCCTCTTAAGGAGATGGTCGGGGGTTCAATCCCCTCACAGGGCACAGTGGAAAGAAATTTTCACACAACGCTGGAGTGGCGTAATTGGTAGCCGCGCTAGTCTTAGGAACTAGTGGAGCAATCCGTGGAGGTTCAAGTCCTCTCTCCAGCACCATTAAAAAAACTAAACACAAAATGTTTAGTTTTTTTAATGGTGTGTTGTAACTATTCTTTTATAGTGATTTTCACACGTCTGTACATACTATATTGAAATTGACTTTTTATATAATGTGTGATATTATGCTGGTAAACAGGAAATTCTGTCTACTAGTATTTGTGTCACTCTATCGGGGGTGTGCAGAGAAAATAGAATATAAGTATAGACAGTATAGTACTCTCTTTGTATCGCTGTGAATGCAGGTTACGATGAGTGAAAAAATTTCAAAAAATCTTAAACAAATAAATAATGAAAAAACATGATGTAAACAATTGGATAAATTTCAAAAAAAATTTGAAACTTATTATTGGTGAATTTAAAATAATAGAACTAATTGCAATCATTCTTTCTATTATTTTTATTATTCCTCTATTACTATACGGTTACTTTTCTGCTGTCATGGCAAAAATGAAAATATCTTTTTCTCTTGGTGTCGCTTTTGTGGCACCTAACGATTTAAAAAATTTTAAACGTGGTGAGAATCCATATTTATGGTGGGGAAATGATTTGGAAAATAATATTTTTGATCCACGTACAGGAAAAAAATATTCAAAAGAAAGCGGTGAAGCGCAAAATATTCTTGCAAATCGGTCACTAAGTATGCGATTCAAACAATTTGTGTATAAAGAAACTGGTTTGGTGTACTATGGTATCCCATTTTTAGATTACGAAGATACCTATAGAAAAAAATGGAACATGGATAACCCAGAAGGTACCACCTTTGACGATGCACTGATTCCAAGAAATGAGGTGACAGATTTACAAAAAATAAACTATTATTACGGGTTCTCGTTGCGAGAGATAGAAACTCTTGGTGAGATTATTACCAAGCAACTGTGGTTTGCTCAAATCGAAATTTTAGATGGAGCAAAAACCAGATATCTCTCCAATCCTGATCTTCTCAGTATAGCAAAAAGAAAAATTGAATCAGTAGTTCGAGGATTATCCGGAAACAAAGACTGGAAAGAGATGAAACGTATCACTGAAGTAACGTTGAAAAACGCGGATGTTGAAATTTCGCAAATAATGTTGGGACTTTGTACTGTCATCAATGAAGGTGACGATGGTTTGATCTTCCTCTATGGCGCAAAAGTCAAAAATCTAGATTTCGCTAAGATTGATTTTGATTACTCTGATGCGGAACTTTTGAAGAAAGTAAAAGAAGCATCATTGATAAAATATGTTTCTGATCAAAAGTTTGACGAAGAAAAAAACATCGCTAAGGGTCAAAAAGTCATAAATAAAGTAGCTGTCAAGCTACAAAAAGATTTGAAGAACGTTCGTGTTGATGAAGCAAACCAAATGGCCGAAATTGAAAAAAACGTATTAGAAGCATACGCTAAAGACGACAATACGGTACTGGTGAGTAGAAATAAAGCTATCAGAGAAACAAATATAACAACATTTGTGGAAGGAAATGCGGATGTTTCAAAAACAATATTTATTGATCCAAAAAATAACAAATCATGAATGTATTTGAAACTTTTGCTTCATGGTTAGATTCTCTGCCATGGGCACTAGAGAGTATGCTCGTACTGCTTATCATAACGACAAGTATCAGTATACTACTTTGGATTATTGGCCTGCCGTTCATACTGCGACAAAAAAAGAAATATGGTCGTGTCCATAAGCAATACACATATTCAGTGAAAACTGATATTAAGGATACTGAAAACAAGGTCGTCGAGAAATCAGCCACATCTTTACCACACACATCACACCACGAAAATAAAAAGAAAGATGGATACCCGTTTAGTATACTTCTTATATGTATTGTGTTGTTTGCAATTGCAGTATTGGGTGGTTGGTCTCTATGGCTTGTGATTAGTATCGCAGGATTTGTATTGTTCATACTATTGCAAATCATGTTTGGCAAAGGAATAATTTCAAATATATTTTTTATTGCATTTGTATTTCTTGTTGTAAGTAGTATGACAAGAGCATGGCCTATTGATTTGACTCACTTCCAAAAAAACAGTGAAAAAGATCGGGAAAATACAATGCAACGAAAAGTGCTTCAGGGAACACTCCCTGATCATTACGCCACCATGTATATCACCTGTGATGGTGTGCGCTATGAAGGACTGGTTCCAGGAGTGTGGTATGACGTACCAGAGACTATCAATAATTATAATTTGATAGTGACCATGTCTGGAAACGAAATACATACAGGTCCAGATAACCCGTTGGTTATCTGGAATAAAAGTTCCAGAAAAGATCCAGCGTGGTTCACTCGAACAGACATACGTTTAATGGAACCTTGTTCTGGCAAAAATATTAAAATTACTCTAATGCCAATACAAGAGTAAGATAAGAATTAAGAGTATAAAACGCTGTTTGTTACAGCGTTTTTTTATTTCTTAGTTTTCAAAATCGAACCTCAAACATCTAATACAACCGTGAAATAGTGTATATTTTGAAAGGTATTTCAACGCCACGAGGCTTGACATTTGTCAACAGATATGCTATACTCTATAAGATATTTCTTTTACAGACAATTTTTCTTTTTTTTGTGTGAAATTTGTTTGATCAAGGTACCTCACTTCCCTATTCGTTAGTGGACGATCTCGATCAAACAAATTTCTAAACTAAAAAAAACAAAATAATGAAAAAGATACATGTAATTTTTGTAGCTATCATCGGGATGATGATAGCTACTACTGGTTGTGCAACAACCACAAGGTGCGTAAGTGAGCACCCTTATAATACTGGCGGTACCGGGCAGGCTACTGCTTCATCAAACTCTCAACAGTACGAGAGTAATGAACCATGGCCTGGGTTGTCAACAGCCCAGTTCAAACCACATAATTTACTAAATCCAAAAGTTCCACGGACGGTGGACTTTGAGGGTTTAGAGTACAATATTGATTACGGGTTTTGGACTAGAAGTAGTTCATTACTCGTAAAAGGGTATTACGATACCCAAAACTACACAATATTTTATATAAAAAATATTGTTGTAGGAGGGGTAGACTACGGACCCCTGTATGGATGTAAGCGTTCGTGGTAATAATTCCTTTGGTATATAGTTTAGTACTACATACCAAAGGTTTTTTTAATTCTATACATATGTATACAAAAATCCCTCACAGTAGTGAGGGATTTTATTCAATAACTAAGATATTGAGTTTACAATAAGATGCATAATACCAATTGCTGAAACCATGACAACCATTCCTAGAATACTCCAGAGCATGTGTTGCTGTCCTTTAGTTTTTTTTTCTTCATTATCGCTTCCTTGGATAAACTCTACGAGCCCCCAAATAAAAGCAAGTATAGCAACCGCAAACAACAATGTTATAAATGGATTTATTATTTCTTTGTTTACTGCAACTAAAATAGAAGCAGCATCAGCATAAGCAATTTGCGTCATTTAAGTTTGTAAAGTTTTTAACATTCTTCACTACTTGGGTCACAGGGAACTGTTGGGAAGTAACTATAATCTAAAGTACTGGTATCGACACCTACGGTATTAACGAGAATGCGGATAATACCCCATATACATATAATAATAACTAAACCAATAAATGCTGAAATCATAAGTTTTCTTGCTTTATCATGTTTTTCTTCGTCAGAAGAAGTAGTATATTGCACAATACCAACAATAAGAAGAAAAACCATTATACTTATGAGAAATGGTATGAGGGTGTTTATAATACTTGAGGCGCGGCCTATTAAACCCTCGAATGTCGTTACTAATGCAAACGCTTGGTATACGGGAAATGTAAATACTCCAAGAACTGTCACTGGCACGATAAATCTTTTAATCATATTTAATATAAATATATATTTGAATTAATAATATATCTATTATACCATATTTTGTAATAAAAACGTATGTATATCAATTACTGTGGAAAACTTCTTTACATGCTTTTTATTTTATGGAGTATACGATGGAGCTTCTGGTATAGTAAATTCACTTGTTGTATCCAAACCAAGGGTGTTTACAAATATTCGAACAAACCCCCATATAGTAAATATCATTGTCATTGATATTAAACCCCAAATAATAAAGTCTTTTCCTTTTTTTCTATCTTCTTCGTTGTCACCATGAGACATAAAACGCACAATCCCTATAACCATAATCAAAAAAGCAATCGAAATAAGTGTGGGTATAATAGTCACATTGGTAATACAAACAAATTTTGAAACAATGTCAGAAAAAGTATCCTTTGGTAATGTACTACACTTGGTTGCTGCAAAGGACACGAGTGGAGTTAGTGTCGTAAAGCTAATGATAGCTAAAAGTTTCTTGTACATATATTATGGAGTAGTACTCATGCTCTCTGAGCTTATGTTGGTAATAGTATCTTGTATGGCCGTTGATATGACAAATGCACCGAGGAGTATTGCAGCACCGAGGAGTGTATAACCGAGAGTCTTTTTTGCTTTTTCTATCGCTTCTGGATTACCCCGTGCCACTACAAACAAGAACCCTGCATAGATAATCATGA
>JAGOPB010000011.1 GCA_017992255.1 Minisyncoccota bacterium
GTGGTGGTCGTAAAGGAGGATTCAAAGGTGCACGTATCGATGTTTCCAAATTTATCTGCAAAGCAGTTATTACTGAAGTAGCAGAGGTGTTCACACCAGAACATGCATTTTCTGATTTTCAAATTCACGAAAAACTAAAAGCAAATATTATAAAAAAAGGATATGTCACTCCGACTCCGATCCAGGACAGAGCTATACCACACGTGTTGCATTCTAAGGATGTGGTAGGTATAGCAAATACAGGTACTGGAAAAACGGCTGCATTTCTCATTCCTTTGGTGGATAAAGTTCTTCGAAACAAGAATGAAAATATCTTGATCATGGTACCTACTCGAGAACTTGCTATACAAATAGAACAAGAACTCAAGGGGTTTGTATCTATGCTTCCTATTTTCTCTGTTTCCTGTGTCGGAGGTGCACCAATAGCTCGACAAATCAAAGCGCTCAAGTATCACAACAACTTTATTATAGGTACACCGGGGCGACTCAAAGATTTGATAGAACGAAAATGTATCAACCTCTCTACTTTTGGCACCGTAGTGCTCGATGAAGCAGATAGAATGTTAGACATGGGATTTATTGCTGATATGAAATTCATCATGGGAAAAATGAAAGCAGAAAGACACACACTTTTTTTCTCAGCAACAATGTCACGAGAAATTGAAGTACTTATCAAAGATTTCTTAAAAGAACCAATATCCATATCCGTCAAAACTGGTGATACGTCCAAAAACGTTGATCAAGATATCGTACGAGTACACAAAGATTCAAAAGTAGACACACTACACGATTTACTTATCAAAGCAGACTTTGCAAAAGTATTGATATTTGGACGAACAAAACATGGAGTCGAAAAACTCTCTATCAATCTCTCAAAACGAGGATTCAAGGTGGAAAGTATACACGGTGATAAAAATCACTCTCGCCGTCAAAGCGCACTGAAAGCATTCAAGGACAATAAAATTCAAATACTTGTTGCAACTGACGTCGCTGCCCGCGGACTCGACATTTCAGATGTCTCCCACGTCATCAACTATGACATACCAGAGACATACGAAGACTATGTTCACCGCATTGGCCGTACTGGCCGTGGAGGTAAAACAGGAAAAGCACTTACTTTTATAGAAGGATAGTGAAACAAAAAAACAGCCCGTACGGGCTGTTTTTTTGTTGTATTGTAGAATACTACTTCACCTAAAAAATCTTAAAAAAATACTTCTTATTTTTTCTTTTGTTTTACTACTGCAGCTTTTATGAATGCTGTGAAAAGTGGGTGTGGTGATAGAGGTCTAGCTAAAAACTCAGGATGGTATTGTGTTCCAACAAAAAAAGGATGTGCTTTTTTAGGAAGTTCCACTATTTCCTTGTGACCTTTGTCAGGATTGAATCCCGAAAAAACCATTCCTTTTTTTTCGATGGCCTCGACGTACAGTGGATTGACTTCAAAACGATGCCGATGGCGCTCGACAATATCTGCCTTACCGTATGCTTGATATGCGATAGTTCCTTTTACTAGTCGAGCATTGTATTCTCCTAGTCGCATACTGCCACCATAGCGTGCGTTACGAACGTTTTCCTTTTGACCTTCCATAATGTCTATAACAGGATATGGAGTTTTCGGATTTACTTCTGTTGTATGTGCTCCTTTCATAGTAGCCACATGACGAGCAAATTCTATCACAGCAAGTTGCATACCATAACAAAGTCCGAGATATGGAATCTTATTTTCTCGTGCATATCTAATAACATTGATTTTTCCTTCTATTGCACGTGAACCAAATCCCCCTGGCACAATAATACCATCATATTTTTTTAATTTTGCAGTGGATGAATAGTTCTTTTCGAAATCATTTGCGGAAATCCATTCAATTTTGGGTTTTTTGTTTTGCCAATACGCACTATATTTAATTGCCTCGATAACAGAAAGATACGCATCCGAAAGTAAAAACTCTCCTGTTTCAAAATATTTTCCGATCACCGCTATACGAACCTCGTCGTGTGCGTTGTGAACATGACGAGTAAATTCTTTCCATTTTTTTGCAGAGGCAGTGGTCACGCGAGTACATGAGGTGCCCATAATAGAACACAAAAGCTCTCCCAATTTCTCTTTTTCAAAGTTTAAAGGAACATCGTATATAGAATCAACGTCTGGTGCTGAAATAATCCTTTCTCGTGGAATATTGCAAAAAGTGGAAAGTTTTTCTTTTCGTTTTAGATCCAAATGAACTTCAGATCTCGCAATTATTATATCAGGCTGAATCCCTGAAGCATTGAGGGTGCGAACCGCATTTTGGGTTGGTTTGGTTTTCATTTCTCCCACTTTTTGAGGTATAGGTAAAAAAGATACCATGACAAAGAAAACATCGTTCGGTTTTTTTATCTTCATCATACGCGCAGCTTCTAAAAAGAGCATATTTTGGTATTCACCCACGGTGCCACCGATTTCTATCAACACCACATCAGCAGATACTTCTTTTTGTGCTCGTTCAATGCGATGAATTACTTCTAAAGGTATGTGTGGTACTACTTCTACACAACGTCCTTGATATTCAAGATTTCGTTCTTTGTGTATTACAGTCTCATATACTCGTCCTGTTGTCATGTAGTTTTTACGAGTAAGGTCTATGTTCAAAAATCGTTCATAGTTTCCCATATCTTGGTCTGTCTCATCTCCGTCTTTCAAAACAAAAACCTCACCGTGTTCGGTGGGGTTCATAGTACCCGCATCAAGGTTGATGTATGGATCGATTTTGATAGCTGTTGTGGTGAGTCCTCTGTCTTGAAGCAATTTGGCAATGGAAGATGAAGCAATGCCTTTTCCTACCCCAGAAATAACTCCTCCAACTACAAAAATATACTTTGGTGTGGTTTTTTTCGGCATATTTATTTAGTAAGATATTTTCTAATAGCAAGAAAACTAGACAACGATCCTAAAAATATTCCAGAAATTACTATTATAAAAAATACTTGAAAAAAGTTATCTACGTAATAATTGAAAAGATTGATACCAAAAAAGTCTGTCATGGATCTGCCGAGCCATATAGTAATAGGAAGGAAAATTATCATCGTGACCACAGAGGCGATGACGCCGTAAATAACTCCTTCTATCATGAAAGGACCGGTGATGTATTTATTTTCTGCTCCTACGAGACGCATTACTGATATTTCCTCTCTTGCTATATATATAGTGAGTCGAATAGTATTGAATGTGATGATAACTGAAACAACTACTAACAAAAGAGTGACAATGAGTCCGATGGTACGAGCAGACGCAATTATATTAGTGAGACGATCTATGATTTGCTTGTTTTGAAAATAGTTTACTTTTTCTATAATACTACTACCGTCACTCGCAAGTGCGCTGGGAGATTCTAGAAATTTTGCAATTCCTTCGTATTGCGATGTTTCAATAGCTCTGATATTGAGTGATGCACCGAGGGGGTTGTCTCCGAGTTCATCTAGAGCTTGCAGGGTCAAATAGTCATCCTTGTGTTCTTCACGGAAACGCTCCAATGCTTGTTCTCGAGAAAGATAGGTGACTTCTTTCACCTCTGGTAATGTTTTTATAGATTCTACAAGCGTTTCTGTGCTAGTTTGTGATGCATTCAAAGTCAGGTAGACTGTTATATCCACCTTGTCTTCTATTTCAGAAAGAGAAAAACTCAACACTGCTTGTAAAAAAATGAGAAAAGTAACTACTGAAAGTGTCACTGTGACCACCAATACTGACGCGATAGAAACAACGCCACTTCGTGAAAAATTTAGAAATCCTGATCGTATTATTCGTCGTGTATCTATCCAAGACATACAAGTATAAGTATATAGTAAATTAGTAAGAGAGCCAAAATTCTTTCACACTAGACCAAAAAATTTCAAAATAGCAAGTTATCGACAATCCTTATGTTAAAATCGAGCATACAATGTTCTGGCTTATATAACGTACTTTCCATCTTTGTCATCGCGCACCACTTTTCCTTTTTCCAAAGTAATAACTCTCTTTCCTACAGAATCTACAATACCTCTATTGTGGGTGGTCAGAATAATGGTCGTACCGAGGTCATTTATTTTTTTGAGGATCTCTACCACTTCGTAGGTATTTATTGGGTCGAGATTACCTGTCGGTTCATCCGCAATAACCACTTCAGGTTGGTTGATAATAGCACGTGCTATTGCTAGTCTTTGTCGTTCTCCTCCAGACATTTGACGAGGAAAATGGTGCATTTTTCCGGAAAGATTTACCAACTCGAGAACGTGCGGAACATCACTCGCTATTTCTTCATCAGTTTTACCTGCTGATTCCATAGCAAATGCTATATTTTCATATGCTGTTTTGTTTGAAAGCAATCGAAAATCCTGAAAGACAGTGCCGATACGGCGACGAAATTTGGTAACCTGGTGAGGTCGCAATGTATGAACATCAAGAGATTCAAAAAACACATTACCATCTGTTGGATATTCTTCTGCAAGAATAAGTTTTATGAGTGTTGTTTTTCCTGCTCCGGAATGTCCAACTATTGAAATAAATTCTCCTTGATTGAAGGTAAGGTTTACATCCCGTAGTGAGGGTTCTTCATCGCCAGAATATATTTTTGAAACATTGTTGAAATAAATCATAAGTATTACATGTGTAGAAAATTATATACTATAAAGAAAATCTTCTGTGTTTTTAGTATAGCATATTCGTCAATTATTTATACACAAACAAGCATATGTTCGTTTTACTATACATATCCTAGGTTTGTGGAGCGTTATTCTTCATAGAGTCTATGAAACCATCCAAATTCCCATCAAACACTGCTTCTGGATCTCTCTCTTCATAAAGAGTTCGATGATCCTTTACCATTTTGTAGGGATGCAGTACATATGAACGAATTTGATTTCCCCATTCTATCTCTGTTGTTTTTGCTATTTGCATACTTTCGACGAGGTCGCGATGCTCTTCTTCGGCTTTCTTTACGAGCTTTCCAGCAATTAGAGAAAGCGCTCTCTCTTTGTTTGCTTCTTGACTACGCTCTTCCGTGACATGCACCGCAATGCCTGTTGGAATATGTGTTGCACGAACGGCAGTTTCGCGTTTATTTACATTTTGTCCGCCTGGACCACCAGAACGAGTAAAGGTGATTTCTATATCGTTCATATTTAGCTCAGGAAGCTCTGTGTGTTTGATAACGGGTAATATTTCAACCAATGAAAAAGAAGTGTTTCGTTTTGCTTTTGCATTGAAGGGTGATGTACGCACTAGACGATGTACGCCAGACTCATGTTTCAAATTGCCATAGGCTCCCTTGCCGTGAATATCGATAGTGATATTGCGATACCCACCTTGATCGTTTTCATTTTTATGCACTAATGCTATCGCCCATCCTTTTTTTGCAGAATACTTCATATACATTTCCAAAAGCATTCTACTAAAATCCTCTGCGTCATCTCCTCCTGCACCAGACAGTATAGAAAGAACTGCTTCCCCTTTATCAAAAACAGCAACACCTTCGAGTTTATCTTTGAGTGTTTCGAGCTCTCGAATCATGGTTTGTGCTTTGTCTTTGTCATTCCAAAAATCTGCCGCATACATTGCAGTTTCTATTTCAATAATTCGTTTTTCTATTTCCTCTTTTTGCATAAAAAAAGTATAACATTTTTTTAGTACTATTCTATACGCCATATATAATGACTAAACCAATACTAAATTTGACTTATGATTTTATTTGTGCTATTATAAAGATAAGGTTTTGCATTGTGTGTTCGGATGTAAAATGAATACGAAACAGCACCGTTGGCACGTTCTATCCCCTATAAAGGCGCTAGAGAGTGCGAATGAAAAACAGAGGAAACTTAAGCGCGCTATTGCGTACACTTAAATTTCTAAAAAATGTACACTGAAAAAATTAAAAAAATGCGAGAAGTCGCAAAACGGTACACCCAGCATGTGGTGTTCCATGAAGGAAATAGGTTGGAACAAACCTACGGAGGATGTTCGTTTAACATTGACGAAAAAACTGAAGTATCTTTTGATTGTTGGGGAGATGATTACCATCTCTGTGTGATAGACAAAGAAAAAGACATCAATGTACGTATCGACTTTTATGAAGAGGGGGATTTTTATGTATGGGTTCACTTCTGGAAAACGAAACGTAAAAAATTTTTCCGTAAGGAAAAAAGAATTATTACAAAAACACTTTGGTTTTATTCAGGACACCCAAACGATGAAGAGTTTGTTCCGAACATATCTGACGAACATGAGTGGATCTCATTCGTGATCGAAAGAATGTCTATTTTACTTTAATTTTTTTTGGATAGTACCGACACAAGAGCGGAAATCCAAAATGTTAACCAGATCCTCTTCTAGTAAATTAGCAAGGGGATTTTTTATATCTCCATCTCCCCTTCAAACACTTTCACTGCAGGGCCTACAAGCCATATATTTTTGTATGTACCATCATCAATTTTTTCAAAATCAATCCTCAAATCACCTCCTGGCATTTTTATTTCACAAAAATTTGTATTTCCAATGAGACCTGCAGCATGAACAGCGACGGCGACAGATGTCGCACCAGTACCACACGCAAGTGTCTCGTCTTCCACCCCTCGCTCGTAGGTACGCACATGGCAAGCGCCATCTTTTATTTCTACATAATTGACATTGACTCCACGAGGATCTACGTCCTCGTCTCGTATTTTTCTTGCTTCACTACAAACAGGAAAACTTTCCAGATTTACAACAAACTGGACATGATGTGGTGTGGTACCTGAGTGCAAAAACGTCAATCCGTTTCTGGAACCTATTTCACTTACATCGTGCATCTTGAGGCGAATAAGGTCACCTTCGATACTTGCATGGTGTTCTCCGTCTACTGCAATAAAACAAATATTTTTCTTATTTTCTATCATTCCAAGATCATTAGCAAAACGTACTATACACCGCCCGCCATTGCCACACATACTACCGATACTTCCGTCATTGTTTGCAAATACCATTTTAAAATCATAGTTCAAATCGTTTTCGATAAGGATGATTCCATCAGCTCCGATACCGAAATGACGATGACACAACGCCTTTACAATAGTCGCATTGTTGACATCGAAAACTTCTTTGCGATTGTCTATCATCACAAAATCATTTCCCGCACCATGATACTTTGAAAAATGTAGTTTCATACAGCTATACAAAACCTTAGTATATCATGCAACTCTTTTGGTTCATATGTTTGACTAATATACTATTGTTATTGACTTTTCAAACCATAGCAACACCGTGACGGTCGTCACAATGTTGCTATGGTGATACTCTCTATGATTTTAAATGCACTATGCGCTATGCGCTAACCACATGAGCCATCCCGGAGGATCGAACTCCGGACCCCAGCTTTACGAAAGCTGTGCTCTACCAACTGAGCTAGGATGGCAAACCTGAAGTACTGTACCAGTATTATAATATACTTTCAATCACTGTTTGTTTTATTATTTATTGTCTTTCACCTAGCTGGAGATGCTCGTAACCCATAGTGTTTCCCTCACTATCAAGGTAGCTGATATAAGTATCAATGTGTACAATACGTATATCTGAAGCTTTATTCGATATATTTTTAGAGTTCAAAAAATTTTCTATTGTTTTATCTACTGTAGCTTTCAGTGTTTCTATATTTTCTTTTGAAATTTTTATACTTTCCATTGTACCCGAATGTAGTATCGCATCATCTATTTGCAAATATAGATCTTCTATCAGTACACTTCCACCTTCTGGGATTTTTGTTTCGTTGAGACTCAATTGTATCGCACTAAAAAGCACTCTTGGTATCGACGCTCTATCCATAGCGTTCATAGAAGCAAGTATCTCTTGCTCCGGTGTTTTTTACCAAGGCCATGGTTGTTATCTGATGAAAAATATTTTTCTGACATATGTATTGTGCTAGTGTATCACAGAACTCACACCTTGTGTTCGGAGAAACATCTCACTTTACGGTGTAACAGTATGCACGCTTTGGGGAGTGAGAACGAGCAGTCCTTTGAGTGTACGGTTTGAAACATTTTTTTCTATCCAGTCTTTTGCTTCTTCAAAAATTGCACCTTCTGAAACATAGCTGATCGTTCCTTTTATCTGGCATCCTTTCATCCCTTTCCAACAAGACAGAGCCACGTGTTGGTTTTCCAAAATATTTTCAATTGTCTTGTTCATAAAATAATTCATCAGAAGAATCGTACCATCAACAACACGCACGGTTGATACAGGCACGACATTGATACCGTGTTTTCCATATGTAGCCAAAGCTTTATTGTCTGCTTGTAGGATTTCTTCAACAATTTCTGGTGATAATTTCATACAGATTTTTTACGCTTCACAACCAGTACACACTTTTTTTCTATTGAGTGTTTGTGCAGCATTCATACTGTGTTGATAATAAAGTGTTTTCACTCCTTTTTTCCATGCATCAATATACAGAGCGTTTACATCTTTTGTTGGAGTTTTTGGATTTATCATAAGGTTCAATGATTGTGCTTGGTCAATGTACATCTGACGTACTCCGGCTTGTTCTATAATAGAATATTGATCAATCTCTGCAAATGTTTTGAACACTTCTTTTTCATGATCCGAAAGAAAAGAAAGCTGTTGTACAGATCCGTCATTATCCCGGATGTTTTGCCACACCTCTTTTGTATCCATACCTTTCTCTACTAGTAATTTTCCAAGAAAACTGTTTTTGATAGTTACTTTCATTTTATCTATATCTTTAACATAACAATTTGACCAGATAGGTTCTATACTTTGTGATACTTGCCCCAATATAAAAGCAGATGACGTCGTCGGCGCAACAGAGCAAAGCGTTGTATTTCGACGACCATATCCTTTCAAAAGTGACGGCTCACCAAAAAGTTCAGCAAGTTTTTTTGACGCATCGTAAGCGCGCTCTTTTATCGTTTTAAATACTTGCACGTTCAGTCTCAACGCTTCATCACTTTCAAACGAAATCATTTTACTTTGGAGATATGAGTGCCAACCGAGAGCACCTACACCGAGCGCTCTGTTTGCTACAGAAAAATTGTAAGCACGTTCCATAAACAAAAACGCATCCTTGTCTTCCTTGTGTTCAGAATCTCTCATATGCTCCAATTTACTTATAAAATCCGTCATGACTGCATCGAGGAGGTATACGAGCGTTTCCACTGCATCGGTATCTTTCCAATCATCGTAGAACAAAATATTCATAGACGATAGGAGGCATACAAACGACCAGTCTTGTGCTGAAGGCAACATTATTTCACTACAAAGATTACTAGCATAAATTTTTAGATTTTTATCCTTATATACATCTACAGTGTTGTTGTTTACGGTGTCAGTAAAGAATATATATGGATATCCAATTTGAGAACGACGTTCTAAGATTTTTGCCCAAAT
Organism: Minisyncoccota bacterium; assembly: GCA_017992255.1. Classification (GTDB taxonomy): domain Bacteria; phylum Patescibacteriota; class Minisyncoccia; order Phycocordibacterales; family UBA9973; genus JAGOPB01. The sequence continues at coordinate 9,392 of JAGOPB010000011.1, forward strand.
AGTACGCTTGTTTTCATCCCCATCTATCATGGCTTGCATCCATGCATCTGTAACAGTGACAGCATGGGTCAATTCTTGGATTGGATTTCCTTCTGTTCCTATATCTAAAAATTCCATGATATCCCCGTGGTCAGTAGGAAGATACGGAGAAAAATGTCCTCGTCGAGTGGAACCCTGACTCACTATATTGACCATATTGTCGAATAAACGCATAAAGTGTACAGAACCTGAAGAAACTCCGTTGTCGGTAATCTCTGAACCTCGTGCACGTAGATTGCCAAAATATCCAGACGTACCTCCCCCAAATTTGGTCATCATGCCCACTTCTCCAAGAGTATAGAGAATCTGACTCATACTGTCGTCAATAAATGAACCGAAACAACTGATAGGTAAGCCTTTTTGTAATCCAAAATTTGCCCATACTGGCGTAGAAAGTGAATAATATCCTTTAGACATATACTCGGTAAATTTTTTTGCAAAACCTTCTATACCCAATATCTCTTCTGCTTTTTGTGCTATAAAATCGATGCGCTCTTCTGCTGTTTGCCCCTTTTTCAAATATCCTTTTGCAAGAAAATTTCTACTGTTTTCGTTTAGCCAATGTATGTCCATAAGTATATATAGTTACTCTGTTAAAATAAATCATCGCCCGTAATGCTTTTGTTCCTTTTGTTATAATTGATAGACCTTTTAACAAAGAAATCTCCGTGTTTTGTACCAATAACCTCATCATTAAACCATTCTGTTTCCTCAACGATTTTTTCATCGACATCAAAAATCTTTGTGAGTCCAATAGAAACGAGTGAATTGTTAAATCTGTGTTTAATAAACTCTTTTACTACCTTAGACGACAACCATTCAAGCTCACCATTCTCAAAAATCCAATCAACAATCTTGCTTTCTGCCTCATATGCTTCTTCACAGGCAGTCACTATGGCTTGGTTGTACTCATCATCGAACCATTCCGGATGTTCCGTTTGTATTATTCTGATAATGTCTATTCCAAACAGACCGTGAATTTGCTCTTCTTTTGATGTTGCTTCTATCACATTTGAAATTCCTTTAAATAAATTTTTGTACTTGTTGAATGCCATGATAATCAAAAATTGAGAAAACAAAGATACATGCTCTACGAAAAGAGAAAACAACAATATGGACTGTGCATACTCTTTGTTGTCTTCACTTTTTGAATTGCGAATAGATTTTTCAAGATAAGAGATTCTATCTATAATGACCGGTATTTCTTTTATTTTTTCAAACTCTTCATTCATTCCCAATATTTCAAGAAGATGAGCATACGCATCTTGGTGTCTGACTTCACTTTCAGCAAAAGTAAATCCAACAGATCCTATTTCTGGTTTTGGCATTTTTTTGTAAATATCTCCCCAAAAAGTTTTTACCGACACTTCTATCTGAGCAATCGCGAGCATCGCTCGTGTGATAGCTGTTCTCTCACTGTCGTTGATGTGAACTTTAAAATCTTGTATATCGCTCGTGAAATTGAATTCTGTATGAATCCAGTACGAATGACGAATAGCATCGACGTATTCCAACAATTCCGGGTATTCAGCGGGTTTTAAATAAATTCTTTTTTTAAAAATATCTCGACTTCGTAATTTTGCTTGTTTGTCTCGATATAAAATGTATGCTTTGGCTACTTCATGAAGTCCGTGTTTCATAAGAGTGATTTCTACCAAGTCCTGCACTCCTTCGACGGTTATTTTAAATTCTGGATTATCACTCACACTCTTTGTGATATCAGCAAGTACATCTTCAGCAATTTTTTCTGACGATCCATCATTTGCCTGCCCGATAGCTTGCATAGATTTTTCAACTGCTTTAGCTATTTTATTAATATCAAACGGAACCATTGTTCCATTACGTTTTTGAATTTTTTGTATAATTGTATTGACCATACCGAATGATATTATGTGTTTAAAATAACTCTTACTTTGACTAAAAGAAGAGCAAGACGATGCAAACGTACAAAGTTTTTCAACTGTTATTCAATTATACCGATGATGTTCAAGTGATGCAAATTTTGTTCAATTCACAGAGATTTTCACTTCTGTTTTTTAAAAGTTGTCAATATTAAAACGAGTAAAATAACTATATTTTTAAAAAAATTCTACTATTTTGGAAATTACTTGTATTTTTAGGACATATATTGAGTTCTGTAAAGAGAAAATTTGCTAATTTTATATTTATTGAAAAATAGTAACTATTATTTTAAACATACATCCTTACTACCAAACAATCCTACATATAGAGACTTCAGTACTATGTTGTACTGTTCGAAATACAAAATGACAGAGTATTTTTATGAGATCGCTCTTTCATCTTTGAACTGGAGACCTAGTCATCACCAATGACCTGCTACAGCAACTGAGCTAAGATAGCTAATAGGAAATACTTCAAAAAAACCGTCCTTTGAATATGCAAAGGAACGGCTATATACCAACAAGCTGTTACGCATTCTTTAAATGAATTACTGCTTCCAAGTAATCAGACTGGTATTGTTATGAAAATAATATTGTGATCATAAAACCTCTCCAAAATACGTATTGTGGAGTGTCTCTTAAACGAGGCTACAACCTATTTTGGTAAAAATTGTTAATCGGCACTGCAAAACTTCCGCCATACGCCTCGGGAGTACCCTCGGCGTTCTGCCCTCTCCGCCTTTCTCCATTCTTATTTTTTCGCGGGGGAATTCTTGGATTTTTGGATATGGTCGGCGCGAGAGGGCGAGCATCCTTTTAATCAAAGGAAGCTGGCGAAACTCTAAATGCAAATCAGTCTCGCGCATGTACTATATCATATCGTTGTTCCACTCTAAAGGGGCTGCACCCTCGGCCATCTACCTCAGGCATTTCCGCTATGAGCGTCTATTAGCCATAGCGGAAATGCCCGATGCTTCTATCTGTATTGCACACTTGACCACCCTCCCGTTCGCGTGTGCGTAAAACCCCGCTCGCGAGGGAGGAGAGGGCGAGCGGGGCTCCCTATATAAAATTTATCGAGAGCTTGCTACGCAAGCAAAGAAAAAACAAGAATCAAAAAGAAAAGAATATCAAATTACAAGCTACCTTGTTTTAAAAGAAACTGCGGGAAGGGCGAGCACCAATCCACTCGCTCCGAGAGCCGAGGTCAGCGGCAAAGACAACGACCTGAGAAGCGCTCGGGTGCCAAAGGGCATCGACGAGACGAGCCCCCGATTTTGTGGCGAGCCAAGTCCAAGTATTACCTGCATCTAAATGCTTTTTAGTTTCTTCAAAGAACTTTCTTTGAAATACTAAGTAATCTTCCAAAGTTAATGTTTTATCTAAATTTACATCTTCCCCTTTTATATTTAGAGTTTCTTCAAGCTCGGGACGGTCTTTCATGTCTGCTACTTTATGAACAAGCACTATGCGAGTTTTTTCTACATTCTTGCTTTTAGCACCTGCAAATGAACCGCCTTCTGTAAAATCACTACTTTCCCAAGTTTTGTTTTTATATCTTTCAGTCATTTTGGTATTCAATTCTTCTAAAGGAATCTTTTCAGGCATTAAAAGCATATCGTCAAACCCATTTTCTTGAATTGCTTTTTGTATTTCATCAATATTGTTCTCCCAAATTTCTTTAATACTATCTTCAAAATCCGGAGGCAGATTTAACTTAGTTTTTTTATAGAAAGCGATATATTCTTCCAGTTTTTCTTCCAAAGAGAAAGTAATATTTTCTAATTTATTATCTGGATGAGCGTAAGCGATAGATATTGATTCTGTATAATTTGGCAATTCTTCTTTACTGTCCAGCTTTGCTTTCATTTGCTCTGCTCGGTCAAATAACGCGTTCATGCTTACTTGCATTGCTTCTCTTCTTTTTTCTCCACTGCCTTCTGGTTCACCTTCCTTGTCTTCAAAAAGTTCTTCCTGTAACGCTTTCTTATATTCTTCCATGCCCTCTTTGGTGATTCTTTTCATTCCTAAAAAACGCTCCTCTAAGGATCTACGAAGTTCTGCTTGAGACTTTTCAGGTTTCTTTATCTTTTCGGGAGTCTTTGCCATTTTTAAGATGTTTTCCATGTATATATTGTATATTAAATATCTTTTAAATGCTCCTTTAATAATTCACCTAAAACAACAGGTAAATCAGTGACATTATTCACTACTTGTGCGTTTGGCGCATAGGTAGTCACCGCTGGCAATCCTGCTTCTGTCAGTCCAATACCGATAACTATCATACCGGCATCTCGCAAACTTTTCAATGCTTTCTGCACTCGCGCTACGTTATTGCTTCCACCATCAGTAAATACAAAAACTATCTTCTTTATTTCTCCGATTGCAATTTTTTGCTTTGTCTCATCTTCTAATCCTTCATTTATAGCTTCTAAACAATTAAAATCTGTCGTAGAGCCTGGCAAGTCAAAAAGCTTTTTTAAAACATTTATTCTTTCAGCTTCACCCAAATCTTTCCCCATTTTTTTAATAGGCGTTTTATCTTCAGTACTGTTGGCAAAACTATATATCTCAGATTTTACTTCGAGAGGTTTGTCTACCTTCATTTTTTCCTCGTCGCACATTTCAGCAAAATCTTTCAACACTTCCATCATCAAAACTGCTGAATTTCTTTGCTCAACCGCTTTTTGTCCATCCCCATCAGTCATAGAACTTGACCTATCACACACAAGAGTTATTTCTATTTCACCAAATCTATCGCCTTTCTTTTCTTTGATTTCCGTATCTTCCCAGACTTTCGGACTTAGATTGCCGGATTTCACATCTGATACAAGCTGAGCAGGGTCAGAGAGTTCATCTCCTTCTTCAACCGGATATTTGGGAGCAAGCCTTTCCTTAAGTCTTTTTGCGATAATTCTTGAAAAAAGATTTTTTAATTCTTCCATTACCCCAACATTTGTTTCCGGATTTACTATTTTCTGCAAGGCCTCGGCAATTCTCCGATACTTCTGCAAATCCTTTTTCTCAACTCCCAATTTTTCTGCATATTCTTCATCTGCTTTGTCAGGACTATTTTTCTGTTTTTCTTCTTTCCACTCCTTTAAAGCTTTCTTAACATCTTCGACTGGCATAGCGTTTGGGACTTTTTTTTCTGCCTTCTCATAATCATCGGCAAAAATTTTATTTGGGTCACTTTCTTTTGGCTGTCCTTTCTCATAATCTTTTTCAGGTTTCCCTTTTTGTTCCCCATCTTTATCACTCTTTTCACTTTTTTGATCTTTAGTATTTTCATTTTCACTTGGCTTGGTATCCTTACTATCTCCTTTTTTCCTGTTAGAATCAGATGGCTTGTTTTCGTTCTCATTTTCTTTATTCTTTTTATCTTCAATGTCTTTTTCTAAAAGTTCTTCAACTTTCGGCCAGATATATTTATCTTGCAATTTCAAGCGAACGGATATTGGTGTTTCTGGATTTGTCATTATATTCATAAGTCCCTTTACTTTTTTAAGTTCGTCAAGTTTCTGTCGCACTTCGGGCGAAACATTACACTGTTCACCCTCTACTCTAGCTTCACGCAAGATAGCTTGGCAAAATTGTATATGGCGAGGAGAATCAGTAAAATCTGTTTCTGGAAATAGAACTTCCTTATAAATATTTTCTTCCAAGTCTTTCATTCCTTTATTTGTTTTGGAAACGACGGTTCTATTCTCACGAATATCTGCCACACAATTATCCATTAAGCCAAAAGCTTTTGAAGTTTCTATCTTTTTTATATATTTTTCAAAATTTTTCTCTCCTCCATCTTCGGAAAGCATCTGAATTTTTTCTAAAAAATGCTCTATCTCGTGCAAGGTGGCAAAGATAGTCCTTTCTTTAGAAAAGCCGAGCTTTTCATAAAACATAGAATTGATATAAATGGTGTTATTCTCCAAATTAAAAGCAAAAGTTTCCAAACCCTCGGGAGCTTGCTCTATTTTTATTTTGCCTTTCGCATAGTGCTCAAAAAAGTCCCTATTTGCTTCAACGAAGGCAAAGGCTTCGGTGTGGTTGCCTGTTTCTGTGGTTTCGCCTTCTTTTTTAGCCTTTTTTGCTTCAATAATAGATATGCCTTCCATACCGCTATACTATCAAATTTTGTATGTTTTTTCCATAGAGAGAATCTTGGTCTTTAAGTCGAAGGAATTACAGTGTTTCAAGATTGAGAGGTATGAGTGCATATTTTTCCTCTTGATATTTTTATATATCTTGTTTTTTGTCTTGTTTCGAAGTAAGATAGCGTGGGGTAAAACAACAAAACCTAGAAAATCAACTCCCCACCCAATTTTCCTTATGCTAGTTTTTTGGATAGGTATATCCAAAAATAATTTCTGTTTTGCAAACAGTATTACTTTGTCTCTGATATTGACTGCATTTTTGTCATTCCCAAAAACAATCACCAAATCATCATTATACCTGATGTAAAATCTGCATCTCAAATCTTCTTTGACATAATGGTCAAGTGCATTGAGATAAATATTAGCAAAAATCTGGCTAGTGATATTTCCGAGAGGTATGCCTTTTTGAAACAACTCGGATGAACAGTAACTCGATATTATCTCTTTTATTATTTTCAAAACTTTTTCACATTTTACTTTTTCTTTTATTAAATCAAGTAGAATAGCGTGATCTACATTGTCAAAATATTTTCTCACATCGCATTTTAAAATATAGCATTCTTTGTGTGCAGTGGACGCAAGTTTTATAAAATAACGAAAAGTATTGAGTGCCCGATACTGTCCTTTATTAATTCTCGAAGCATACGAATCCCCTATAAACGCAGGGTCAAAACAGGATAACAAATAATCGTATACGATCTGATGCATTATCCTGTCTCTGACTTCAGCTTTAAAAATATCTCGTTTCTTGTTATCAAAAATCTGAAAATATGTATATGATGAATGCTTGTATGTATTATTTTTCACTTCTTCATATAAAGAAAATATATTATCTTCCAAATGCATTTCAAAATCCATTACATCATTTTTTCTTGTCTTTTCCCGCCTAAAAATTTTCCACGCCGAAAACATATTATCAAGACTAAATAATTCATCATAATTTTTATGGATAACAATACTCATAAGGACTTCTCAAAATTAGAAATACCAGTTGTAATAAAACTCTTTGTACTTTACGAAATCACACACAAACTCATATTTAAATTCCCTAAGCATGAACGCTACACATTGGGAGAAAAAATAGAAAGGACGATGCTCGATACTATGGAACTTTTTGTGTTCGCCAATCAAGTTTCAAAGTACGAAAAAGAAAAAGTACTAGCACAGGCTAATGCAAAAGTAGAGCTTTTGAAAATACTTTTTAGAATTTCTTTGAATTGCAAGATGTTGGAAGGCAAACAATATCTTGAGACTGAGGGCAAACTGCAAGAAATAGGAAAAATGACGCAGGGTTGGATAAAATATGCAAGAAATATGCAGTAAAAAAATAACAAGGAACTGCGGGAAGGGCGAGCACCAATATTCTCGTTCTGATAGTCGAGGTCATTGGCAAAGACAACGACCTGAGAATTGCTCGGGTTCCAATTGGCATTGACGAGACGAGCCCCGCCCCACTTTTAGCTTTGTATTATCCGTATCAAGATTGGAAACCATACTCTATTTATCAGGGTTACATGCCCAATACAAAACTGCAGTTCTTTTTTATTTCTACATAAAATAAACTACCTGACACAAAGTCATCTTTCATTTATCTTTTGCACTTCGGTAAACCAATCATGATTACCCAGAATCACCCTCGGGGCTCCTTGTGGTTGTACTAACCGAAGTAAATAAAAACTCGAATACAAAATAAAAATCAAACAAAGCAGAGACAAATATCAAATTACAAGCTACCAATATTTAAAAGAAACTGCGGGAAGGGCGAGCACCAAAACTCTCGTCCTGATAGCCGAGGCCACTGGCAAAGACACCGACCCGAGAAGCGCTCGGGTCCCAATTGGCAGTGACGAGACGAGCCCCCGACTTCGTGGCAAGCCACGTCCATCCGTCCTCATCTAAATGTTTACCAGTTTCCTTGAAATACTTTCTTTGGAAGACAAGGTAATCTTCAAGCGTTAGTATTTCAGATTTAATTGCATCTCCCCCTTTAATATTCAAGGTTTTTGCAAGTTCTGGATTATCTTTTAAGTTTTGAGTTTTATGGACCAAAACAATTCTAGGTTTATCCACCTTTTCGCTTTTAGCGCCTGCAAATGAGCCTCCTGATTTAAAGTTATCACCTTGCCAAGTTTCAGTGTATCCTTCGGTCATTTTATTATGAAGGTCGGGCAAGGGCATATTTTCAGGCATCAAGAGAATATCGTCAAAACCATTTTCTTCTATTGCTTTTTGTATTTCGTTTGCATTTCGGCTCCAAATTTCTTTGATTGTTTGCTCAAAGTCTGGTGGTACATCTATGTTGTTTTGTTGATAGAAAGAAATAAATTCGTCCAACTTTTTCTCTATTTCAAAACCGGCAATAACCTCAACGGATGATTCCTTTCCAAAAACTTTCTTATATCTTTTGTTTGCCTTATCTAAAAATTCATCAGTGCCCATGGTTTCATTCCCCAAAAGGTCTTCAGCTTGTTTTCGCATAAGCAACGCTCTTTTCTCAAAGGGATCAAGTTCAGCAACTTCTTTGAAATTTAAATGTTTTACATTTCCAGATTCTGCTTTCAGTTCTTCTTCTGCATCAGCACCACGCATTGCTTTGATAGTATTCAAAGTAAACACATCATCAGGGAGTCCTAGCTCTTGGGGTGTTAATGTCAACAAAAAACCGCGCGAAGCCAAGATTTTCGCCACAAGTATTCTGTCCTCTTTAGAATACTCTTCAAAAGTCAAAGCTGTTTTAAATCTTTGATCTAAAAATTCAGCAAAAGAATCATCTGTTCTTTTCATTTTTTTCTCTATACTCCACGAAGAAAGGATTGCTTCTATGGAGCCTTGGGTCATTACAAACTTTTTCAAAGAGTGAACATTGCCAGAAGCATCAAGTGCTCCTGCTTTTCGAGCTACTTCTTTGTCTGTCGCATTTGTATAAGATTCTTGAATTTCTGACATAACACGAGCCAGATTTGGCAGTGTGGTGTTTAAATCGTAATATGACATATCTAAAGAGCCGTCTTTATTGAGCATACGAGAAAGCATCACATCGTATGCTTCTTCTTTGTTTATATAATTGATTTTTATATTATTTTGTTCAAATTCACGAGCAACTTCGGGTGGCAAATCTTGCCGTTCAGGATTTTTTTCAGATTTCAAATTGGCGGTGAAAATCATCTGGAAGCCAGGCTGGATTTCTACAATACCATTGCCAACGATATTGATTTTATCACCCACTTTAGCATTGAAGATACCTTTGATGAAAACCATTTGTTCTTTTGGTAAAGCGGTAAATTCATCAAAAATTACAGTCTTGCCCTCTACCATCGCTTTTGCAAGAGGACCGTGAATTTCTACTGTTTCGATTGCTCCATTTGGTGCCGGTTTTATACCAGTTTTTCCCCAAACATTTGATTCTTTTGTCTGCGGATTACAAAAAACCATTTCAGAATCTTTACCAGTGAAATGAACCGCCGCGTAGCGAGCGAGAGAAGTTTTTCCAGTACCAGTCGGGCCATGAAGAAATACGGGCTTGCCTGTAAGCATCCTGTCTCCAATAGCTTCCAAATCTTTTGCAACAGAAGGAACAATACAGATATGCCCGCTCTCACTTAGGCTTTGTTTATATTCCAATAGGTCTCCTTGCCTAACAAGCGTTTGATTTTCCTGTTCTAATTTATCAGAACTATTTTTTATTTCTGCTTGAATCGTCGCAAGTATTTTTTCATTTTTATCCTTAACTTTTATTCCTATTTTTGGATTTAGAATTTCAAAAGTTCTTTTCATCCTAAAATCTTTCAATGCTGAAATAGAATTTTTTATATCTAAAACTTCTTTTAAATCTGGGTAATCTGTAAATATTTTTTCATAATCTATTTGAGCAATATTCTCCGCCCCACTTTTTTCATATTCCGTTTTTTGTTTTTGTAATTCTATCTTCGCTTCGTTTTCCTTGAAGTCTGCTTTTTTAAATTGCTTAGCTTTTTCATTCAATTCATCATATTCTTGCTTGTAGTATTTGTTGAAAATAGCAATTAAAGGAGAGTTTTGATCATCCCCAATATTATCCAAATCAAGTCCGAGTTCATCTTTCACTATCTTTTTTATTCTTAGTCTATCCTCAAAAACCTGATGAAAGTTAGAAATTTCGTACTGTTTTTCAGTGCTTTTATTGGATATTCCTTCCATTGCCCAATTATGCGACAATTTATCAAATTTTGCAAATACGACCCCCTCTCGCGCCGACCATATCCAAAAATCCAAGAATTCCCCCGCGAAAAAATAAGAATGGAGAAAGGCGGAGAGGGCAGAACGCCGAGGGTACTCCCGAGGCGTATGGCGGAAGTTTTGCAGTGCCGATTAACAATTTTTACCAAAATAGGTTGTAGCCTCGTTTAAGAGGTACTACAAAATAGGTATAGTGGAGCCGTTGTCCGGGATTGAACCGGAGACCTCGTCATTACCAATGACGTGCTCTACCAACTGAGCTACAACGGCATATGAGAACTCTCGAAGTCTACTATACTTTTAGTGCTATTTCAATTGTTGACTTACTTGTGTTCTTCGGGCACACTATCCCTGTGGCAAAATCTGAAAAAAGTTTTTGGAATAGAGAATACGCACATGGTGGCCACCTTGCTCTTTCGACTGAGCCTTCAGGAGAACTCTTGATATTTGAAAAGTGGTTCGAGAAAGAGTACGGCACTGGCATTTTTTCTTACACCACTGTTTTGGATATCGGTTGCGGTAATGGTAGAAATCTTATTCATCTCGCAAAAACATACGGCTCGCAAGGCTCTGGTTTTGACAACTCAGATGAAGCAATCCGACAAGCAAAAAAAGCTGGTG